>JAIPFM010000085.1 GCA_021736645.1 Phycisphaerae bacterium
CCGTTCGGCCAGAACGTATGGCTGCGCGCTTCGATACCCTTGCAGTATTTCAAGGGACGCGATGGTCAAGGTCACGACATGGCGGCTGCCAACAACCGTCGTACAGACGCCTTCTGGATGTCCGTGTGGGGGCCCTTTGGCGAGCTGACTCAGGTCAAGGCCCTGGGTGTGACCATGAAGTATGCAATCGGCAAGCCCACACTGCGCATTCGCAATGTACGCCTGGCCGTTGAAGATCCTGGGTCTGACTTTCTCGAAGGCAAACCCGTGCTGGACGCATTCGGCCAGTGGGCCCACGCAGACTGGCCCGGCAAGATCCACAGCCAGGCCGAGTTGTCCAGGGCCCTGGCCGAGGAAGCCGAGAGTTTCACGGATACGAGTCCATTTTATGCCTGTGAGTATGGAGGCTACAAAGCAGGCCAGGTGTCGGGCACAGGCTTCTTCCGTGTCCAGGAAATCGACGGGGTGTGGTGGTTTGTGGACCCGCATGGCCATCTGTTCCTGTCCACCGGCAGCAACTGCATGCGAGGGCGTGACAATGCGACTCTCTCGGAGCAGCGCATGACCGCCTGGGGACTCAATACGGTGGGCAACTGGTCGTCATTCAAGGGATCGCAAGACGGCAAACGCAAGGCCTATGTGGCCACATTCAGGGGACCGCGCACCTCGCCCATGTACCTGGGCATGCCGGATGTGTATGGAGACGACCTGGCCAAGGCACTGGACGAGGCGGCCCGCGAGCAGTGCATACCCATTCGGGATGATCCCTGGCTGATCGGTTACTTCATTGGCAATGAGCCGCCTTGGCCCGGGCGGGAAAGTGAACTGATCGACATGTTTTTGGCAGGGCCGGACACGGCCACGTCAACACACATCAAAGCGTTCCTGGCAGCGGGGGACACACCCAAACGCCGCGAGCAGTTTGTGCACAATATGTTTGAGACGTACCTCAAGTTGATCAATGCGGCCATCAAGAAATACGACACCCATCATTTGAACCTGGGCATCCGTTTTGGCGGCACGCCCCCTGAAGTGGTGTGCCGGATGGCCAGTATGTTCGACGTGTGCAGCATCAACGTATACGAATACGAGCCCACGGCCCAACTCAAACGGATCTTTGCTCTGGCAGGGCGTCCCATTGTCATTGGCGAGTTCCATTTTGGTGTGCCTGCCAATGGATTGGCAGCAGGCCTCGTGCAGACGCAAGACCAGGCAGAGCGTGCAGCCGGGTATCGGTACTACGTGGAACAGGCCATGGCCCTGCCCTATTTTCTGGGCGCCCACTGGTTTCAGTGGCAGGACCAGCCCGTGCTGGGACGCATGGACGGTGAAAACTACAACATCGGTCTGACCGATGTCACCAACCGGGCCTATCCCGAAATGGTCGAGGCACTCAAGGCCACGCACGGAGTTTTGTATGACGTGCACACTGGCAAGCGGCCGCCATTCAGCCAAAGACCGAAGGCCTCAGAGGCCGGGACACCGCGTTCGCCGTGGGAATAAAAAAAACAAAAAAAACGTGTGACGGGTGAAGAAAATATATTATTCTCTTTGTCAATAGTGCTGTATGTAATCCTGGTACATGATTTGACACAACAATGAGTGAGGCAACACCATGGAGAGTCTATTGAGTCGAAGAGCCATTGTCGGCGCATCTTTTTTAATTTTTGTCTGCTGTTTTCATAGATCCTCAGCGACTCCCATACCAATCCCCAATACAACCTGTACGCTGGAGGCCCCATTGGGATGGAACATAGGCCCTGGAAGCCAGGGAGCCGCCATGACCATCACGTCTGCGGATGGCTTTGCCCTGATCCATATCAATGCCATCCTTCCCCAAAATGGCATGACCACGGTTCAATTCCGCGATGCCCTGTATGCCAATATCAATCAAACCATGCCAGGCAACGGCTTTAAAAAGGTCAGCGAATCAAAGCAGACTGCAAACGGTATTGAAACCTCCTTCTGCAAATACTCATCCACCAATCCCGCGAATCCGGGCACTATGATCTTTACTTTTGCTGCTGGCGAGACACACAGTTTTGTATTCAACATTGTGGTGGGTGCCGGATTTGAACAGTACGAACAGCCTGCCATTCAATGTGCACTGTCGCTTTATGATCCTGCGATGATTCCCGTGTCGCCACCCGCACAACCGCCACAATCAAGTGAACCATCCGTGATCACACCACCGCCACCTGCCTCCGCGCAACCACCGTCTGGCGGCCCTGGCGTGAAACTGTCCATGGAAGAGCTTCAGCAGATGGATGACATGCTTGTGCCCATGATCGAGGAGAAACCGGGAGACCCTGAGCTGATGGCCAATCTGGCCACGGTGCGGGCGGGCAAGGCCATGATCATGTATGAACAGGGGGACATTCAAAAAGCGGTGGACTACCTGATCAACTCGGTCCAACTGGATCCGAACAAGCCTGATATTCTGGAGTTGCTGGGCGACATGCTGGACGATCTGGCTGAACCCGCGGCCCCCTATCTGGCCCAGTCTTATTATGAAGATGCATTGGAACTGGATCCCTCGTTGAAAACCTGTCGACTGAAACTGGCCGCGCTCTATATGAGTACCGGAGGTCCGGATAACGCCAGAGTGCACTATGAAATACTGACCCGAAACGCGCCGAACAAGCCGGATTCTGCGTACGCACAGGACCTGGCACTCTGTTACCTGTCACTGAACAAGGCCGAGGGGGGTGTCACCTTTTTGACTGACATGGTGACACTGGGCGGTGATCCGAGGTTGCGAATTTATCTCAGCATACTTCTTAATCAACAGGGTGACAAAAACAATGCAGTTTCTCAATTGAATGAAGTGATCAAGACGACCGAAGATCAGGTACTTGTTGCCTACGCAAAAACTCTCCTGGCTGATTTCAACGCTGACAAAGGAGGCAACTAATCATGAACACCGTGAAACAGATTAAAACCGTGGTTCTCTCTCTGCTGATTTCCGCTGCAATTTCAGTCTGTGCCCTGGCCCAGATGTCTGTCGAGGAGGCACAGGCCATTGTCAAGAATTCACTGGGCAAGGACATCCCCTTTGACATGCTGCCGAAAGACTCCAATGGGAAAATCGTTTCCATTGAAAAGGCACGAGCCACACTCAAGACTCAGCACAACAATGCCAGGAAAACACTCCTGGACACCCATTTTCCGCCCACCACCAAAAACGATCCTGCCATGTGGGTCAAGGTCAGTGATTCAAAGGGCCAGCAATATACGGTCCCCAATGTAGATCATCCGAACTATAAACAGTTTGTCAGACAGCTCGATACGGCACGCGACAAGATCGACACGGACTATCAGACGAAATACGGCGACAAATACAAGGCCTTCTCCGAAGCCGTATTTGGCGGTGCGGACAAGGACAAAGTGCAGCTTGTGGGGCGAGCCCAGAACAAAATCCAATCGGATATTGATGCCACGTTTAAATCCAAAACCGACCTGGAAGCCATGACCGTTCTGATGAAAAAGAATGGATTGACTGTGGAGGCCGATCCGCAAGGTCATGGTTTGTACGTGAAATGCCCAGAACTGGATTGGCTCAAGTGGGGACCGGAGACAGTCGCGGACCTCCAGAAGCAATACGATGACGCCCCTCCCGGCGCCGAAAAGAAGGCCCTGGGGCAGCGTCTCAGTGCGGCCATGAAAGATGTTGAAGTCTGTGCCACCACAGCAGGTGCACAACATGCGATCTTCAATAAGGGTGTTCAAGACCCGTTGGGCGCAAAGCTGGACCATCTCAAGAAATTTTCCCAGACGGATGATCTGTACACGAAAGACAAGATTGTCGTGAAGCTGATCAAGAGCGATCTTGGCAAGGATGGCTATGAGGCTTACCTGGCAGATCCCAAGAACCGAGCCTCAAAGGTGTTGACAGAACATGGCGGTGAGACCCGGGCATTGCGTATTGATCACCTGCCTGAGGCCCTGCAAGCAGACATGAGGAAACAGTATCTGGAAGTGAAGACCCAGGAGCTCGTCGAGTCTTACAGGCAGAGTGCGGTGGAGCACCATGCGGCTGATGAGGCAAAACGCCGCATGCAGGAGACCCTGATCAAGGCGGCTGAACGGAATGAACAATCCGGCAACACCGAAAATGCGAACCGTCTGCGCAGTCTGGCTGCCGATATCGAGACAGAACGGAATTTGATCAAGAAGACCAATAACCAGGCATTTCGGGAAATCGCCAAGAGCAATCCGGAGCTGGGTAAAAAACTCCTCCAAACCCATGCCGAAGTCCTGGTGACACTCCAGAAAGAAAAAGAGGATTCCAGGAGGAACCGAACCAACGGCAGTGCGCAGGCCGAAATCCGTGCAGGTGTCGACGCCATGAAACCTGCCAAACCGTGGATTTCTCCGGAAACCATGCAGGCCATCAAAGGCGCGGGCAGCGACTTCATGAAAAAAGGCGATTTCGTGGTTGATAAAATCGGGCGTCTGGGAGGCTATGCGGCTATTGCCGACAAGGCGGCTGAGCTCGAAGCAGCTGGAAAAGGGTCGGCCGCAGAGTACATGGCCAAGGAGATTGGAAAGGATGTGGCCCTGGAACAGCTTGGCAAGAAAATACCCGGCTTGAGCAGTCTGATGCAGATCCTGGACGTGCCGGAAATGATGGTCACGGAGATGGAAAATGAGATGGACAACGCCATGGCCCGTGACGGCAGTATGTTCAACGCCAAAGCCAAGTCCATCCTGAATGTCATCAAGAAGAAGACGTTCATTGGCACCCTCCAGGATATTCTCAATGAAGAAGGGTTGGCAGAGGTCGAACGTGAAATTGCCAATGGCAACTACAGTTGGTTCGATGTCGCCTACAATACGGCCACGCGATCCGTGGGAGAGATTACTCAACTCAATGCCATCATGCGTTACGGCAATAATCTCAAGTACGGTGTGTATGAAAATGAAAAAGCCGCACGCCTGGAAACCGCCAAGCTTCGCAATAAACTGGCCGTCAAAACCATCACCAAAGACAAGAACCTGGAAGTCCTGCGTCAGTACATCATCAAGCTGCAAATGGATCTGGATATTGATGATCCCATTGTCAAGGCTCGGGTCGATGAACTTCAGAAAGAATACGACCAGGGAGTCCGGGACATCATTGTTCTTGGCCAGAAAATGCGCAAGCAGTTCGGCGCCGGCGACAAGCAGGTGGAAGACCTGTACAAGCGTGCCCAGATTGCCAGAAATTCTCAGCAGAGTGATCTTCTGGAGGCAAAGCTGGTGCGATGCATTGCCTCAAAAGATGAGCTTTCTGTTGAAGGCTGGCACGAGATGCGAAGTATACGGGACGAGTATCGTAAAGAGGTCGAAGACTTCAGAGATAAGTTGAAGGCCCTGCACAAAGTGCGAGGCGGAAGCGATGACCCACTCGTCAAGGAAATGATGGCAAAGTATGACAGAATGAGGGAGCAGCACAATGCCGTCGAGACTGTTAAATACGAAGAAGTGCTCAATAACCAGAGGTTTCGTGAAAATGAGGAGGCGAGAAAACAACGGGAAGAAGAGCTCGATGGGTATGCACAACTTGTCAAAGTAAATGCTCAGAGTCTTCCACCCGGAGTCACTGTGGACAATCAGGCCCTGATTATTGAAATCGATGACCTGATGATTCGCCAGGGGAAAGGCGAAATCCCGGATGATGCAGATCTGGTTACCCTGGCTGGACTTAATGTGCTTGCCGATATGAAATACCAGGCACTCCGCCGTGAACAACTGGATGGAAAAATACCGGAAGACGCCGACCTGATGGCCATGCTGGACAAAGAGCTTGGGGCCTCTTTTGATGAGCAGATAGATGCCGCCACCGGTGGCTTGGCTGATAAAATTAACACAAAAGCACCTGCTGACCTGGGGGCTGTCTTTAAGGGTTCGGATGGAGAAACTGTACCATTTCAGGAGGTGGATTACATCAAGGAAGTGGTGCAGGGCGTGGAACCCTTTACTGAAATTCCCCCTTACAAAGGACAACCCAAAACAGACGAAAAGGGAGGGTCCAGAACGCAGTACGAAAGGCTTGGGTCGAATTACAACAGCCCCTTTAACGGACTTTACAAACGCTGGATAAACGGAATACTCATTGAAGAAACCTGCTATGTCAATGGGAAAAAGCAGGGACGGCAGCGTACCTGGAATGCCAGCGGCAAACTCGAAACAGACGTGTACTACAGTCAAGACAAGAAACACGGATATTATCGATTCTATGATCGTACAACCTTCCAGCTCAGACAAGAGACCTGGTATCGGGATGACGTCAAGCATGGTCCGGATCGCACCTATCAAAATGGGAAATTGACCAAGGAGGAATCCTGGGCAGACGGTAAACCCCATGGCTCAAGGACCGAGTTCTTTGAGGACGGTAGTCCCAGGGCAATCACGCACTATAAGGATGGAAAACTGCACGGTCCAAAGTATATATTCTATGCACAAGAAAAACCAAGATCTGAAGCCTGGTACGGCGAAGGCACGCCTTATGGCTGGCAGCGGGAATGGACGCCCACAAGTCTAAGATCCGAGAGACTCATTCTTGGGGACAGGATCTATGCACTCGAGCGATTCTTTAACTCTACAACAGGCAAAATTGACTACGAAACGTTTTACGATACGGACAAGCCTGGAAAAGACGCCAATGGGCGTGCGAGTTTTCCCAAATACTACCGAGCCTATGATGCGGAGGGTTCCATAAAAACAGAGAAGAAGACCACGGCTGACGGGAAGATCTTTGGTCTCCATATTGAAGTGGACAGCAAGGGAAAACGAACGGAAGATACATACCAGGCCCCTGGAGAGCTGGTGTCCCGAGAAATCACGGATGCAGACGGGAACTTCATCGAAGTGGCCTATTTCACCACGGACAATGAGGGTACCTCATGGCGTCACGGCGAATACAGCAAGTATTTCCCTGCTGAATCCAAATTCAAGGGACAGAAACAGCTTGTGGCAAACTTCAGAAATGGTTTCTATGATGGTGAGTATATTGACAAAGACGAACGAACCGGCGAATTGAGACGTCAGGGAAACTACGACAATGGACGGCCGGATGGCGAGTGGCGTATCGGTCTCGATACACTCACGTACAATAAGGGATGGCTTGAAGGCAGGCAGGTTCTGCACAAAAAAGGTATTGTGGAGCGTATCATAGAAATCAAGGATCAGAAACCCGTTGTCATTATCGAGCATTTTGAAGACGGTAAACCTCGCCTTGAACGCAAGGGCATTTTTACGGTCAAGCCCATTGAATGCAAAATACAGACCTGTGAACCACTCAAGGGATATAGTAATGTGGCCTACCATTTTAATCCCTCGTGGCCCTTCTACCCCAGCCAGGTGTACAGTGCCCCTCTTGTCACGGGTGATCTGAGAGAATGGTATCACCACCAGGACGGCACTGCCACAGTGAAACGTGAAGAATCCTATCGGGATGAAAAACTCCATGGAAAACGCAAACTCTATTTTCCCAGTGGGAAGCTTTATGTAGAAGAAATGATCAGCGATGGACTATTGGATGGTGCTTGTAGGGCCTGGTTTGACAATGGCCAGCAAGCGGCTTCTGTGAGCTTCAAAAAAGGAATCAAAGACGGTCAGCTCCAGTATCGGCGTTCGCGAGATTGGGTTCAAGAGGAAATACAGTTTCAGGACGGCTACCCCATGGGTTGGACAATCGGTCGCCGACCGGATGGCAAGCTGGAAACAATTTCACACTTCATTCGGCCTGTCAAGCCTACTCCCAACGTCAACCTGGTGGATTTACCCGCTAATTCTGAGCCCCAATTTATAGGCCATGGGGCTACACATCCTCCTCGCTGGGGAAACGGTATACGCTATTGTGAAAGTTGCGGTCCTGGATTGGTTTTTGAGAATGATGGGAAGACGGTTAAAAGTCTGGGATTTGTCGCATTCAGCGCTGCAGGTGAACGGATGACTACATATGACATCAACACCTACCTCGAATGGGCTGCAAAAGACAGTTCGTTGCCTACGACTGTTCCGGAATATGGACAGATAAAACCGCTCAAAGCACCAGAGCCAGACAGACCAGTGGCGACACAGGCGCCTGAAAAACCTCGATTGAAGACTCGAAAGATTGTTTCTGAATCCACGACTCCAATCCCCCAAGAGGGTCTGGATGCAGAAGCCGCCCACATGAAAATGATGGAATACTGGGGAGAGGTCAACAGACTGATCTCTGCCAAACGCTACCAGGAAGCTGAAACCATGGCTGTGACGTCGGCCCGTTTTGCCCGCGCCTATTCAAAAACCGAAGCCCGGGCCGTTATCATTTCCTATGAAAAGGCCGCCCTGGCTGCTCAACAGGCGGGCTACGGTGGCTCAGCCGTTGTCTATCTACAGCAGGCGCGCAATGCGGCCTCGAAATTTGATCAAAAGGACATGATTCCCTCACTGGACGAGAGAATCAAGGCGCTGCAACAGTAGCCGGTATCAAGGTGTTTGTTTCGGACCTCACGGCCTTCAAAGGCTGTTACTGAAGCATCGGCACGATGTCGTTGTTGAACTGCCGGGCGTCGAGCCATTGGACTGTGCCGTTGAGGCGCAGGACGATGTATCCGTCACTGACGAGGAGGGATTCGTAGTCTTGCTGGGTAAAGGCCAGGAGGGCATCGGGCTTGGACTCGGGGGTGATCCATGGGGCCCGGTAAGTGAATCTTCCGAGCCGGGCCCGCCCTGCAACCTGATTCATGAGGCCTTGAACGGTTTCTTCCGGGGGCAAGGCGCCCTGGGCTTCTCTATAGGCCAGGATCTTTTCGCCGAGTTGTTCCATGGCGAGCAGGGCTTCTCTGCGGTTGATGTAATCCTTGAGATGGATCATACTGACCACAGCCAAGGCCGTAATGGTCAAGACCACGGCCACGTCAATCAGTAGTCTTTTTTGTCGGGTCATCGTAAACAGCTCTTGGTTTTTGGTTTTTAGTTTTTGGTTCTCAAGTTTCTGCCTGCTGAAAACTGAACACTGAAAACTGAAAACTACTTACTTTATGTGAACGATCCTGTCGTTTACTGTGATCCTGTGCTCTGCGAATAACTTGATGGCCTCCGGGAAGGCCAGGCATTCCTGCTCGAACACGCGTGCTGCCAGTGTGTCCGGGGTGTCATCCGAAAAGACCGGGCAGGTCCTCTGGACAATAATGGGCCCCTTGTCATATTCGTCTGTGCAGAAGTGTACGGTGCAGCCGCTCACCTTGCATCCGGCCTTCAGCACGGCTTCGTGTACGTGATGGCCCCACATTCCCTGACCGCCAAAGCTGGGCAGCAGGGCAGGGTGGATATTCATCACGGAGTTGTCGTAGCGTTTGGGGATGTTCCAGAGGCAGAGCCAGCCGCCCTGTATGACGAGATCCACCTGGGCCTCGATCAGGGCATCCTCCATGGCCTGACTGAATGCCCGTATGTCTGCATGGTCCTTTTTGCGGATGACTTTCACGGTCAGGCCTGCGTCCTTCATACGCTGTACGCCGGCAATCCCGGACTGGGAGCTGATCACGAGTGGGATCTCCGCGTGGATTTCGCCTTGATGGATTCGGTCCAGGATGTTGAGGAGGGTGCGTCCGCCGCCGCTGATCAGCGCGCCGATCCGGAGTTTGGGCGTGTTGAGATTCGGGGCCGGGCGCAGGGCGGTTTCCGTGACATCTTCTCTGGCATCCAGGGCCTGGTTGACCATGGCGTCTGCGTGTTTATTGTCTTCCCTGTACACGTGTGTGACTTTCCACTGGTCGAATTGATTCAGCAGTGTGACGGCCTGATCGTACAGGGGTTTGATATTGGCACTGCGTACCTTGTACTGGCCATTGATCTGCTTGACCAGGAGTTCACTGTCGCAGAACAACTCAATCGCCTTGCTCCCGAGTTTCAGGGTGATTTCCAGGGCCTTGATGACACCTGTGTATTCAGCGACATTGTTGGTCTGATGATCGAGATAGAAACCCTTGGCCAGAAGCACCTGATGATTTGTGTCGCACAGTACAACCCCTGCGCCTGCAGGTCCCGGATTGCCTCGACTGCCCCCATCTGTATACGCAATGACTCTGTTTAACAATGGATCATCTCCCCAATGGCCAGGGTCGCGTGTGTGTATGAGCTAGTTTTTGTTTTGCTTCAGGATCAGGATGCGTGTGCAATTGGCGCACCGAATGATCTCGTCGCGAGTCATGAGCAGGTTGACGCTTTCATTGGTGATACTCATAAAACATCCGCCGCAGCTATACACCGAGGAACGACCTTCCTGCTCTTCCACATCCACGACGGCCTCGCCGTCATAGGTCTCCGCCACACGTCTAAACACCTCGAGGGCTTCCGGTGTGATCATGGAGGCGGCTTCATCCCATTCTTTCTGCACAGAATCGACTTTCTGCTGCAGGGCGACTGCGGACGATTCGGCCTCTTTTCGGACCTGGTCAAGTTTCTCTTTTTGAGCCTCAATTTCATCCCGGATCTTCTGGCATTCTGCCTCATCCGCTTCAACGGCCTTCATCAACTCCAGGATCTGAGTTTCCACCTTAGAATTGTCTGCCTTGGTGGTGTTGAGTATGGTCAGGAGTGAGGCATATTCTTTGTTGGTCTTGGCTGTGTTAAGTGCTGCCCGCAATTTGGCGATCTGCTGGTCCCGGCCCCTGAGGTCAAGTTCCAGGCGATCGCTCTGGATGCGCGTCAGTTGGAGTTCTTCCTTCTTGGCTTCCAGAGTGTTTTGCTCAGTTCGAATCCTGTTTTCCTGCAGTACCACGCTACGTCGACAGCGAGCCAGTTTTGCCTTGGCAGCCCGTAAACGATTTTCAACACTCTGAAGTTGCGCTAATCCACTTAGTAAAGAACCCATTTATGCTCCTAGTGCACGAAAAATCCAATAAAATAGGCATTATCATGCGAATCACGTTTTCCTGCAACGGAAATCTTTCTGGTTTTTCCAGGAGTCTGTCGGGGAATTCCTTTGTCGCCACGAGAGTGACCCACTTTTTGCCAGATAAAGGACAGTGAAACAGACGATATTGGCTCTGTCGTGCATGCCGCCATATAAAAATAAGGACCACTTGATTTTCGACAGGCTCCTTTGAAACACGATAGCCTCGTCAGTAGAGCGCGAGCCAATTATTTTTTATCGGGCGTAATGAGCTATAAGGCGTTGAGGTGGGAAGCTCACAAGTCGCGAAAAGATCGGGATTTTTCCGGTACATTTCAAAACACCGTACGACAGGCGGGTGTATTTATGCGTCTTTTCTTCCATCTGAGCGCTGTCCGGTTGTCTCCCCACTCTCCGGGCGGCGAGCACCACCTTGCTTGGCAGGCGAAAAAACGCACATTTTCGGGGCTGGAATGCATTTTGTTGGGCACTCTTAGAAAAGTATTATGCCTTTTCTGACGATAGAATCAGTACTTTGAAAAACTCATGTGCACTCATCGAACATATGACAGCATGGGGGATATAGAGTGTAGTGGCCAGTGCGTCAGTCAGCCAACTCTGTGGCGACGCTGTTTGACAGGGCGTCATCGAAGGGTATAATTGGTCGAGTTGGTAGACACAACAGCGACAGAAACCGCAATTATTCGTTTTGAGGTTACAACATGTTTGAGCGTTTTACAGATAGAGCACGCAAGGTAATGGCTTTGGCCAATCAGGAAGCTCAGCGATTCAACCACGAGTATATCGGCACTGAGCACATCCTGCTTGGACTCGTCAAGGAAGGCAGTGGTGTGGGCGCTACTGTACTCAAGAATCTGGACGTGGACATCAAAAAGCTGCGTTTGGAAATTGAAAAGCTCGTTAAAAGCGGCCCGGACATGGTCACCATGGGTAAGCTGCCTCAAACGCCGCGTGCCAAAAAGGTGATCGAATACGCCATTGAAGAGGCTCGAGCCTTAAACCATAATTACGTGGGCACTGAGCACATCCTGCTCGGCCTGCTCCGAGAGAGCGAGGGGATTGCCGCCCAGGTTTTGATGAATCTTGGGCTTAAACTGGAAGAAGTCCGTCAGGAAGTCCTGAATCTCCTGGGTGCCGGTGTGGATGATACGCCTGCCGGTCTGGGCATGAAGATGGGGCCTCAGGCGCCGGGCAGGGCCAAGGCCAAGAGTAAAACCCCGGCACTGGACAGCTTTGGACGAGACCTGACCCAGTTGGCCATGGATGATGAACTGGATCCTGTGATTGGTCGTGCCAGGGAAATAGAACGTCTTATCCAAATATTATGTCGCCGAACCAAGAACAATCCCGTGCTCCTGGGTGAAGCGGGTGTGGGAAAAACCGCCATTGTGGAAGGCCTCAGCCAGCAGATAGTCGGCAAACAGGTCCCTGAAATCCTCAAGAACAAGCGCGTGGTGGTGCTCGACCTGGCCATGATGGTGGCTGGCACCAAGTATCGCGGTCAGTTTGAAGAACGCATTAAGGCGGTCATCAATGAGGTCAGGCGTGCCACCAATGTGATCCTGTTTGTGGATGAGCTGCACACCCTGGTGGGTGCCGGCGGTGCTGAAGGCGCGATTGATGCATCGAACGTGCTCAAGCCGGCCCTGGCCCGTGGCGAGGTGCAGTGTATTGGCGCAACCACCCTGGACGAATACAGAAAATACATTGAAAAGGACGGTGCCCTGGAACGCCGCTTCCAGAACATCCTGGTGAATCCACCCTCCAAAGATGAGGCCGTAGAAATCCTTCGGGGCCTGCGGGACCGTTACGAGGCGCACCACCGTGTGCGTTTTACAGACGAAGCCCTGTTTCAGGCCGTGGAAATGTCGAGCCGCTACATCACCGGGCGTTGTCTGCCGGACAAGGCCATTGACGTGATGGATGAGGCCGGTGCCCGTGTCAGGCTGAAAAATCTGACGCCGCCGCCGGATCTGACAGCGCTGGAAGAGAAGATCGAAAAGTGCCAGCGTGAAAAGGATGAATCCGTGCGTAACGCAGACTATGAACGTGCTGCATCCCTGAGAGATGAGTGTCAGAAGCTGGTGGAAGCCAAGGATGAAATGCACAAAAAATGGTACGATGAAAATCGCGAATCCACGGGCGTGGTCGACAATGAGATCATTGCGGAAGTGGTCAGCAGCATGACTGGCGTGCCCCTGACCCGTCTGGAGAAGAAAGAAACCCAGCGCTTGCTTGAACTCGAGCAAGAGCTCCACAAGACCGTGGTCTCGCAGGATGAAGCACTCAACTCTGTGGCCAAGGCTGTACGCCGCAGCCGCAGCGGTATGAAAGACCCGAATCGTCCCATGGGCTGCTTTATCTTCCTGGGCCCCAGTGGTGTGGGCAAGACGCTGCTGGCTCAGGCCCTGGCTGAATTCCTGTTCAGCGACCGCAATGCCCTGGTCCGTCTCGATATGAGTGAGTTCATGGAGAAGCACAATGTCAGTCGACTGGTCGGTGCCCCTCCGGGATACGTGGGATACGAAGAGGGGGGACAGCTCACGGAACGCGTGCGTCGTCGTCCCTATGCTGTGGTGCTGCTCGATGAAATCGAAAAGGCCCACTCCGATGTGTACAACATGCTGCTCCAGATCATGGACGAAGGCCGCTTGACAGACAGTTTCGGTCGGATCATTGACTTCAAGAATGTGATCCTGATCATGACGAGTAATATTGGCGCGGATCTCATCAAGAACCAGAGCGGTTTCGGCTTTGCCAAGAAGAGCGCTGAATCCAACTTTGAAAAGATGAAGGAAGTGTTGAACAAAGAAGTGGAACGTCACTTCAGACCGGAATTTATCAATCGTCTGGATGAGACCATCGTGTTCAGGCCCCTGACGCGTGAAGACCTGACCCATATTGTGGAATACGAACTGGCCAAGGTGTTCAAGCGTCTGATCGAACACGGCCTGCATCTCGACCTGACACCGCAGGCCAAGGAATTCCTGATTGAAAAGGGCTATAACCCGGAATTCGGTGCCAGACCCCTGCGTCGTGCGATAGAGCACTACATTGAAGATCCTCTGTCAGAGCGGTTCCTGGGCGGCGAGTTCACAGGCAAAAATCATGTCAAGATCGACGTGAAAAATGAAGACAGCCTCAGTTTTGAAGGCGAACAAATCGAGGAAGAGGTTGAGGTCAAGGTGAAGGCCAAGGAAGAGCCTGCTGTGGGCGCACAACAGTAGCCCATTTTAGAATTGCGATTTCCGATTTTAGACTTTTCAAGGCCCGACGCTTTACAGCGTTGGGCCTTTTTCAATATGGTTCGCAGATTACAGATCGCAGATCACGGATCACGGATCACAAATCGCAGATCACAGATCGCAGATCACAGATCACGGATCACAGATCACGGGTCACAGATCACGGTTCGCGGATCACCGTGTCACAGGTTTTCTTATAGATTTTCCTGGGTGTCTTCCGGGGACATGGACTCGGCAGTCCACTGGGCGAAGCCTTCCATGTCTGTGAGGTTGTCCTGAAGGTCTCTGAGCATATCTGCGTGGGTTTGTTCTTCCTGGGCCAGTGTGTGCAGTGTGCGTTTGAGGCCAGGGAGCTTGGCCGTGTTTGCCAGTTCATGATAGAAGGCGGCAGTGGCCAGCTCGTGCTCTATGGCGTGCTCAATAATCGGTCTGGCCTGATCGCCTGCCACATCGTGCAGCAGATCTTCGAGATCAGGCAGGGCGGCCTCTGTCTCGGTTTCAAACACCTCGTCACCCCTGTCTGACCGGTTGGCCTCTTTGATGCGCATCTGATGCGACCGCTCTTCTTCGGCCAGGGCCAGCAGCACCTTCCTGACAGCCGCATTGTCGGTGGTGGCTGCCAGTTTGCGATAGTCTTTTTCCGCAGCCTCTTCAAAGGGCAGGGCCATCTGTATAATGAAGCGATCAAACGTACCAGCCCTGACCGTGCCTGCCACAGCCGCTTCTTTGCCAGTCAGTACATTGTAAAGCATGACCGCCCCAAACAGGATAAACAGTACGGCTGCTGCCATCTGAATATATTTTTCCGGGATGATGCTGCTGAGCGCCTTGCCGAACAGCACGGCAATCAGCGTGGAACACACCAGGGCCAGCGACGCTGCCAGAAACACGGTCATTCGGCCCTCAATGCTCTTGGCCATGGCAGCCAACTGGGTCTTGTCCCCCAATTCCGCCAGAAAGATCAACACAAAGGTACTCAGAAACAGCTTGGCATTAAAGCTCATAGTCTATCCTTATGATTACGGGATCAAAAACAGTGTCATAGCTTAGTTTCAAATGGAAAGAAAGTCCAGTGTTCAGATAGGATTCAAAGCTGTCTGCACGGAGACTCTTACCCGCTTGGCGGCCCTGTTGAAGATCACAAATAGAGGGAACTGCTGCTCAGGATTTCCGGCGAGGCAGACCGCTGCGAACGGAAACGCGGCGCGGATGATGAATATGTCCAGCCAGGCAATCTTTATCGCCTGGTGCCCAAAGAGATCCAGGAAACCAGGGTCGGGCATTTCAGAAGGGCAGACAAGGCTTACGGTAATGGTGTGGCCAAGGGATTGGGGCTATCCTGACAGTCGGCCTCCTGGAGTGTCTTGACTTTGTTTTCAAGGTCCTCCACCGTGTATTTCAACTCCCTGGCCATACGATCAAAGGATTCAGCCAATTGGCTGATCTCGTCTGTGCCGTGGATGTGAGACAATGTCTTGAGGTCGCCACAGCTAATATCGAAGGCCATGTTTTTCAATGCCAACAATGGTTTTGAGATGGTTTGGGCCAGTGACAGCCCTCCAATGGTTGACGCGGCGATGAGCATGAGTGTGATATCGATGAACTGTGCCTTGGCAACAGCGGTGGGGGCCAGGATATCAGACCGGTCACATTCCAGCAGGAGGATCGCGTTCAGGGTGTCTGGGTAGTCACCATACAATGAGCTGTAAAAGGCGACCAGTTTCCTGGAATCAGAGTCTGTAAAATAACCCTGATTGGATTTCCTGTCCGTCAATTGTTGTTTGAATGCCGGTTCCAGGAGGGCGGTGGGTACGGTCCGGCTCTGGGTGTCAAAGAGGACTTGATCGTTGACGACCAGGCGCAGTCGGGTGGAACTGTACCCGGAGTTGTTCTTTACATCTTGAAGCACGGAGGTGAACTTGTGAATGTTATAAACCGCCTTGAGGACCCCTGCGAATGTTCCGGTTTTGTCATCAAGTCGAGTTGCCAGATCTACCGCGTATAGACCGGCGCTGTCATCATAGTGGATCTGGCCAACATGGGCTCCATGCGCCTTGGCGCATTGCCACCAGGCTTCGTCGCCTTGAAAGCAATCTGAGGTGATCGATGTCTGTGCAATGTTGATGCCATATTTATTGGTCACAAAGACTTCACCAAAACTCAGGTAGCCATATTTGTCCATGTAATACTCAGCGCACTGAATGTCTTTATCAAGACGCGTGGACAGGTCATTGTGGGTCACGGCCTGGACGCTGCCTTGCAGATCATTGTTTTTCCAGGATGTTTCCATGGTCACGATCAGATCATTGACATCTGCCTGATGATCGAACTGTTCATTGGACGCAGTCAGCAGGGGATGGTCACCCAGTGATAATGAATGGCTCTGTAGATCATCCATACGCTGTTGCATGGAATCATACACGTGCCCCAGGGTTGTCTTGGCCAGTTCTACAGACTGATTTCCTACGGTTTTCACCAAGGTGCGTTCATACAGTGAAAGGGTCACGTACGCGGCAATGCCAATGGCAACGCTTAAGCCCAGAAAAGCCAACAGGATTTTATCGTGAATCTTCATGGTTGTATTTTTCCGGTTTTTCAATCTGTCCCTGGCGACCAACACGCCAAAGGGGTGTTTGGAACTGGGTGTGTTCCAAAACAGGAACGCCAGTCAAATCACGATGCCTGCGGTTCTCGCTCCCAGGCATATAGAGCTACTTCGGCATGATGCATTCCGCGAACAAGCTCAACCTCACCGGTTTTTGTGGATAGGCCTTCTCAGTGTTAAAAGAGGTGCTTTTGCAGGGACGTGAAGGCAAAAAAGAGTGGCTGTGCTTATGGTACACCCTGTTATCGGGCGTCCTTTTATTCTAAGAAACTGAGCCGTGCCGAGCCCCGGTTGGGATATTTGACGCCATGCCAGCCGGATTCTGAACGGCGTTTTCGGGCCCTCACAACCCTTGATTCGAGAGGGCTTCAGGCATGGAAATATGATCATTTTCAGCCATTTAATCGTGGCCATGTTCCATTGAGTCTGCAATAATGGTGCCCGGTTTACGTTTCAAAAGTTGGATGAGACTCTGAGGGACATATTGATGAAGGACATGGAAAAACTCTATCAGGCCCGCCTCAAGCGTTATGTCACTGCCATGCGAAATGAGAAACCGGATCAGGTTCCCATTCGCCCTTTTGTGGCTGAATTCACGGCCAAATATGCGGGTTACACCTGCGCTCAGGTCGCGCATGATTACAGCCTGGCCTTTGAGGCTGCATGCAAATGTGCCGCTGATTTCGACTGGGATGCAGTCGTGGCCAACATGGTCTACGTGTGGACAGGGCTCACTGAGGCCATTGGACTGAAGTATTACGGTGTCCCGGGCATCCACATCCCCGAAGACGTTGGCTTCCAGTATCGCGAACCTGCGGAGGGGCAGGCCTTTATGAAGGCCGATGAGTACGAGTTGCTGGCCAAGGACCCCACAGGTTTTCTGTACAATGTGTGGCTGCCGCGTGCCTCTGCCGATGTCAGCCCGGAAGGGGCACCCACCTCCTACAGAAACAACCTCTCTTTTCTCAAGGGCGGCATGGCCATGCTCAGTTACTTCAATGCCTTTGGCCCGCAGATACAGCGACTCCGTCAGGAAAGCGGCACTGTCTCTGCCATTGCAGGCATCTTCAAACAGCCCTTCGACATCCTGGCCGACAAACTCCGAGGGTATCTGGGCCTGACCATGGACCTCTTTGAACGCCCGAAAGAGGTACTCAAGGCCTGCGAAGCACTCATGCCTCACCTGTGTCACGTGGCCCTGTCCGGCGCGGACCCGGACAAGAACGTGCCGATCGGTTTCTGGATGCACCGGGGCTGCACGCCATTTATCAACCACGACCATTTTAACCAGTTTGTCTGGCCTACACTGAAACCGATCATTGAAGAGATCTGGCGTCAGGGTCACCAGGTCCTGTTTTACGCGGAAGGGCGATGGATGAATCATCTGGATGCCTTTGCCGAATTGCCGGACGGCAGCATTGTCTTTCATGTGGATCAGGACGACATCTTCGAAGTCCACAAACGGATCGGTCACAAATTCTGTCTGACCGGTGGCATCCCCAATTACTTGCTGGCCTATGAGACACCGGACAAGGTCCGGGCCTTCTGCAAGAAGGTCATTGATGAAGTGGCCAAAGACGGCGGATATATCATGGATGCCAGTGCCATCATGCAAAACGACACTGCCATTGAAAACATCAAGGCCATGACCGAGTTTACTCGGGAGTATGGCGTGTATTAACTGAAGTTTAGCAAACTTCAAGTCCCCTAGGGGTACCTAGGCAGATTTTCAGTTTTCGGTGTTAAGTATTCAGTGCCTAAAACGCCTTATTCTTAAAACTGCCAACTGCCAACTGAAAACTGAAAACCAAAGGGCTTTTTGCAAAAGTCCCGTATTGTCTTAGGAGATTTATCTATGTCTGAGATCAAGACACCCCAAATCAAACCGGGCATCTGTATTCCCTGGGAAGAAAAGCTCAAGGAGCTGCCCAAGATTCAGGGTGACGAAGCATTGTATCAACGCATCTGGGAAGACAATGAAGCCCTGGGCTACATGTATATCTGGCAGGTGCTGCTGTCCTTCTGAGCCACGTTTAAAAACTGAAGACTACCATTGAAAGGATATCCCATGATTGATCGGCGAACATTTCTGGCTGGCGCAGGCGCCGCAGCGTTGTCTATGGCGTCAGGGTCTGTGGCCCGGGCCCAAGCCAGTGGTGGCAAAATAAAGTTGGGCGTGATTGGGTGCGGCGGCCGCGGTCAATGGATTGCAGGCCTGTTTGAACGCCATGGAGGCTACACGATTCACGCCTGCGCCGACTATTTCCAGGACCGCGTGGATAGCTGTGGCGAAAAGTTTGGTATCCCGGCGAGTCGCCGCTTTCCAGCCCTGTCCGGATACAAGCGGCTCCTGGAATCAGGTGTCCAGGCCGTGGCCATTATAAGCCCGCCGTACTTTCACCCGGAACAGGCCTCTGCAGCCGTGGATGCAGGCCTGCACGTGTATCTGGCCAAGCCCATTGCCGTGGATGTACCTGGATGCAAAACCATTGAGCAGAGCGGACGCAAGGCCGGTCAGAAAAAGAAGTGCTTCCTGGTAGACTTTCAAACGCGTCAAGACGGCTTTTATAAGGAAGCCCTTCGCCGGGTCCATGACGGTGCCCTGGGTGAGTTGGCCTTTGGCGAAGCGATCTATCATGCGGGCATTCCCTGGGGCGGTCATATGGATGCCCTGGCCAAGAATCCCAATGACCCGGAAACCAAGGTGCGGGCCTGGGGCATGGATCAGGTGCTTTCCGGTGACATCATTGTGGAGCAGAACATTCACACGCTCGATGTGATGAACTGGATCATGAAGCATCCGCCGCTTTATGTGGATGGGTCCGGCGCCCGTTCTGTGCGTCCCATCGGCGATTGTTTTGATCACTTTACCTGCCTGTATCAATACGACAACCAGGTGGGAGTGACCTTTAGCTCGAGGCAGTTCCCCGGACACGGTGTGGGGCATGAGGGGATTCGAAACCGGATGTTTGGCTCAAACGGTGTCCTGGAAACCGAGTATGGCGGACAGGTCATCATCCACGGCAAGTCCTTCTACCGAGGCGGCAGTTCGCCCAGGATCTACGAAGACGGCGCAGTGGCCAACATCGCTGAATTCCACAAGAACGTGACTGAAGGTAATTATGCCAATGATACTGTGGCACCCAGCGTTCAGAGTAATCTCATCTCCATCATGGGACGTACTGCTGCGTACACGAAAAAAAGAATCAGTTGGTCCGACCTACTGGCGGATACCACAAAATTGAAATATGACACCAGGGGGCTCAAAATTTAAGCCCTGAAAACTCGTGAGTTTGAATAAACGGCCGTGGCCACGTGCCGGCCGTTTATTTCTCTATAGGTAGAATGTTCACCCTGGCGCGCCGTGTTTTTGTATGCAACACCTGAACCCCAAGAGGTCACCGAGAATCGCCATCCTATGTCTCCTTCTGGCCCTTGTCGTTTCCGGGTGTGAGAAGGATCGACCTCCAGCCAAGATATTGCATAGAGCCCCTGTGGGCCGGGGCAGGGGTCTGGTCCACCTCGTCTTGAAACACACCGACCCGGGAATCGTCATACCGCTTGATGCCATCCGTGCAGTGACGCTTGTGCGTGTCACACGTGAGACACAGGAGCAGGGGGCCACGAGCCAACGCTGGCCTGGAGACACGAGTGGCCAGTCCCGGTATGTTGAGGCAGAGACGTGGACCGTGCAGCTCAAGGATTTTCCTGACGGGCAGATACCTCTGGAGCCTGGCATGTATCAATTTAAACACAACTCAGTGGCAGGACACCCCCCGTCCGGATTCTATGGCAACAGTGACTTTTTTGAGATCAAGGTCGGGCAGGCTATTGTGGTAGAGATGACCCTGAACGCCGCCATCTAGGAGCCGGATCGGATTCTCCCAATCTGCCGCCCACGGGGACCGAATCTTCCCGGACATGGGCAACCCGACTGTCGTATGCCCTGTAGAAAGAGCCTATGCCTGACCTATCCTACAGTTGTCTCAGTATCCTGTTTTTTGCTGCGGTCCTTGCCGGTTTCGTGGATGCCATCGCCGGAGGTGGAGGCATCATCACGGTGCCGGCACTCCTGGCCGTGGGATTTCCTCCTCACCTGGCTCTGGGGACCAACAAGCTCCAGGCGAGTTTCGGCAGTTTCACAGCGACATTGAACTATCGCCGGGGCCGTCTGCTGCGGTTTCGAGAACTCATACTCGGCATTGCCTTTACCGCGATGGGTGCCTTTGCCGGTACAACCACAGTGCAAGTCATGTCCGCGGATTCCTTGAAACATATTATTCCGGTCCTTCTTGTGATCATCTTTGTGTACGTGCTCTGCAATCCCGAGCTGGGTACCACGCACAAGCCTCACCGAATGGCCCCCTGGCTGTTCTATCTCGTATTCGGGTGCCTGATTGGATTCTATGATGGGTTTTTCGGGCCGGGCACAGGATCGATCTGGACGATTGTGTTTGTCCTGTGGCTTGGATTTGACCTCAAGAAGGCCACGGCACACACCAAGGCGCTGAACTTCACGAGTAATATCGTGGCGCTGGTCACGTTCATTGCGGGCGGACACGTTGTCGTGTTCGCAGGTGTCACCATGGGAGTCGGGCAAATGCTCGGCGCCTATGCGGGCTCACATCTGGTCCTGAATCGCGGCACCCGCTTTGTTCGGATGTTCTTTCTCTGTGTGGTGGCCATCACCATTGCCAAACTGCTGTGGTCGACGTATTGCTAGTCTCCGGATTCCACGCCGATCTTGCCGAAACACTTGAACAGGGCGTATACCGAAGCCAGGGCCAGGACGATCAGGGCGAATCCCCATCCCTGGTTGCCGTACACAAAATTGCCCACGGAAAACAGAGAAGCATAGATGGTGATGCAGCCCAGGAACACGCACAGGATCTGCATGGGGAGCTTCCAGTCGCCAATGGCATTTTTCTGATCGATTTCTTCACCATCGGCACGGGCTTCCATGACCACCTTGCGCCATCCGGGTCCGCCCGGGTGACAGAGCTGGTAAAAGCTGCGCAATTTCTTTCTGTCCACTGCAGGGGTGACGAACGTGGCCAGGACCCAGGAGAGCGTCACCACAATGACACAGACCAGCAATTGGACGGCAAACTTCAGGTTGGCCACGTCAGGATGATAGATACACAGCTTGTCGCCGGCCTGCAGACCCCCAAAGCCGACCGAGATGTCACTCAGGGCCTTTTCTTCGAGGTTCAGGCTGACACGTCGTTTGTTGGTGCGTTCCAGTTGCCATTGAGTCTGATTGGCATAGAACTCTGTCAGACCGGCCTTCCATGGGGCCTCTGGGACGGCATTGACCAGGGTGGCGATGGACGCGGCTTCCCTGAGATCGTTTAATTCGGCCAGTTTGGTATCATAGGCTGTTCGGGCTTTGTCGCGTGCTTCCTCGCTGACTTTACGTTCTTTGCGCCAAAGATCCGCGAGCATATCGAGTTCCACTTCACCCTTGGTGATCTCGACCTGAGCCCTGGCATGCTGTTCGGATACGGTGCTGACTGTGTCCGCGTCATCGATCACAAATACACGATCTGCCACTGCACTGGTATCGATATACCAGGCCAAGGTGCCTTCACTGCCCACGCCCAAGACGATCCAGAAGGCCACCACACTGGCTGCCACCATGGCCACGATTTCTGTCCAGGCATTGATGCGCCACCAGAACCAACGCAGGATATAGATGGCCCCGGTCCCGGCGCCGGACAGCAGCAGGATTTCAAAGGCCTGATTGGCATCCTGCAGGAAGGTCAGGGCAAAGAATCCGGCGACAAACATCAGTGCCACGGTACAGATACGACCGGCTGTGACCATCTGTTTTTCTGTGGCGTCTTTGCGTACAAAGCGTTTGTAGAAATCATTGACCACATACGAGGAGCCCCAGTTCAGGTGGGTGCCAATCGTGGACATGTAGGCTGCAATCAAGGAGGCTACGACGAGGCCCAGGAGGCCGGGTCCCAGCTTGGAAATCATGACCGGATAGGCAATGTCCTGCTTGAGATAGGTGGGATCAATGCCGGGGAATGCGGCCTTGATGCTTGCCAATGTGGGATAACAGACCATGGAGGCCAGGGCCACAATGATCCAGGGCCAGGGACGCATGGCATAATGCATGAAGTTGAAAAACATGGTGGCGCCAATGGCGTTCTTTTCATCCTTGGCAGCCAGCATACGCTGGGCAATGTAGCCGCCGCCGCCGGGTTCGGCACCGGGATACCAGACAGCCCACCACTGGACAGCCACGGGAATCAGCAGCATGGGCACCCAGGCCAGCCAGGTGGAAAAATCCGGCATCCAGTTCAGGTTTTCAATCACGGCCGAATGGTGCAGCAGTTGTGTGAGTCCGCCCACTTCCGGCTGTCTGCAGGCCACGATCGCGGCATACACAGCACCAAACATGGCAATCGAATACTGAAAAAAGTCGGCCCAGATGCAGCTCTTGATGCCGCCGGCCGTGGCATAGATGACCACACCGACTGACCCCAGTATCACGGCCCAGATCGGTTCCACATCAAAAATTACCTGCCCGATTTTGATGGCGGCCAGGGTCACGGTGCCCATGATCAGGCAGTTGAAGAAGATGCCGAGATAGAGCGAACGGAATCCGCGAATAAATGCGGCGCTCTTGCCGCTGTATCGGATTTCATAGAATTCCAGATCGGTCATGACCTTGGACCGACGCCACAATTGGGCATAGATGAACACCGTGACCATGCCGGTAATCAGGAAGGCCCACCACCCCCAGTTGGCCACCACACCGCCGCCGCGCACCATGCCGGTGACCAGGTTCGGCGTGTCACAGGAAAAGGTGCAGGCCACCATGGAAATGCCCAGCAGCCACCAGGGCATGCTGCGGCTTCCCAGGAAGAAGTCCGCAGAGGTGTTGGCGGACCGCTTGGATACAACAATCCCGATCAGAATGATGACTGCCAGGAAAGCACCGATGATCAACCAGTCAATGAACGCTAATGCCATAGATCTACTCCTTTATC
>JAIPFM010000086.1 GCA_021736645.1 Phycisphaerae bacterium
ATTCTCGTTTTTGGTGTACCAGGCGAGCCGCTCAACTAGGGTGCCCATGGTGATTGGATAAACTGGCCCACCGCGTGCCAGTAACAGGCGTTCAGCAAATTACGGCCTCACGCGAATCATTTCGACGTCCGGTTTGGACAGGTCTTCCTGAACTTGTTCCGGGTGGGCCAGCAGTTCCTTGATGGTCATGTAGTCCAGGACGTTCAGATCAAGACGATCCTCCTTCAGGGTTACCAGGGCAAACCAATCCGGCATCAGGGTGGCCATTTCTCTGGCCCGAATTTCTTCCGGTCCCAGAAAGACACCCTTGAACCTCAGACCCTGGAGTTTGAACAGATGGCCGGAAAAGATCAAGTTTTCATCGGAATCATTTGAGAATTGGATGGCAATGTGATTGCCCTCAGAGGTCACTTCGATATGTCCGTGCTCCTTGTCATTGGGGTCCTGCCACTGCCCCATCAAGTCGCGACCCTGGATGAGATCCTCGATCCTGTACAGAGGCTGACAACGCACGAACTCACCCTGTTCCTGCCAGAGTTCATTGACATCGGCCTGGGCCTGAACGAATCGGGCCAGAGGCTCTGTCTCGTCGACCAGCACGACGTTGTCACCCTGGAATACATGCTTGATCAAACCGGGCTTCTCTTCGAGTGTCCCTTTAAGGGTCTCTGCATTCAAACGCTTCAGCCTAAGGACATCTCCCTGAAGCTGCACCTGCATAAAGGAACAGGCCTGAACCCAATGGGCGTCATACAAAGAAGGTACAGGAGACGCCTCAGATTCACTGATCGGTCTCAATTCCACATACAAATGGTCTCCCAGGCGGCGACACCTGCCATCAAACCGGGCCGTATCCATGGCATCTGCCACACGCATCTCATAGGACGTATCTTCTTTGACTCGAATCGTCCAGACCTGACCTTCGCAGGCCCATTTCCCCTCCAGGCCGGGAACAGCCACACTCGATTCATCGGGACACAGCGGCATCAAGGACACGACATACTTCTCGCACCCCACCAGACACACAAACAACGCCCCCACAAGCCACCATTTCAGCATTTTCATGGTCATACTCCTTGGAGCTGGTTTCAAAACTCCTCTAGAAAAACGCCAATTGGTCTCGCCACTTGTCTGCCCGGCATGGACAGACGAGGGGACATTCGCGGCTACACCGACCAAGTCATGTATGGGATTCTGCCTGCAGCCCCGGCAATGGCCTTTTTGTCCAGAAGCTGTGCTGTGGTGTCCCAGGCCCCCTCGACCAGAGACTGTCTGGACGACTCGGGCAGATCAATGGCGATGCTGAGGTCGCTGAATGTCGCGGTCTTGGCGTCAAGATCCAGAGTGATGGCCGTGCTCGGGGCCTTTTCCACGACCTCCATCAGGGCCGCGATGTCCTGGGCAGATGCGGTCACGGCCGGGATGCCAAGGGCCGTGCAGTTGCCTGCAAAGATCTCGGCAAAGGATTCGCCGATCACGGCACGCATGCCGAATCTGACCAGGGCCTGGGGCGCATGTTCCCGGGAGGAACCGCACCCGAAGTTCTTGTTCACGATCAGCACAGAGCCCTTCTGATACCGGGCCTCGTTGAACGGATGGGTCTTGGGCTGGCCCTCTGCGTCAAACCTCACGTCATAGAACACGTACTGCTCCAGCCCCTCAAAGGTCACACACTTCATGAAGCGGGCCGGAATGATCCGATCCGTATCAATATCATTACCCGGCACCGGAATCCCGGTCCCAGTCACCTGCCTGCGTTGAAGTTCAGTAGTCATATGTGTTCCACAGTTTTAAGTTTTAGGTTTTAGGTTTTCAATGTTAAGTTCTCAGTGTTAAGTTCATTGAGGTACGGACGAAGCCCGCTCAACGTCACCAACAACCAACAACGAATAACGAACAACTATAAAGTCCTCACATCCACGACCTTGCCTGCAATCGCTGCAGCAGCCACCATGGCCGGGCTCATGAGCAGGGTTCTGCCGGTAGGCGAGCCCTGTCGACCGATGAAGTTTCGGTTGGATGACGACGCGGACAGTTCACGGCCCTGAAGCTTGTCCGGATTCATGGCCAGACACATGGAACACCCTGCACGACGCCATTGAAAGCCTGCTTCCTCGAAGATCTTGTCCAGACCCTCTTCTCTCGCCTGGATGGCCACCTGCATGGAACCGGGCACCACGAACGCCCGGACACCGGGCGCGACCCTGCGTCCCTTGGCCACCACAGCAGCGGCCCGAAGGTCACTGATGCGTCCATTGGTGCAGGAACCGATAAAGGCCACGTCAATCTTGGCACCGGCCATGGGCTGCCCCGGCGTGAAGCCCATGTGCTCGTAGGCCATGGCCGCCGTAGCACGTTCATCGTCAGAACAATTGGCCAGTTCAGGCAGGCTTTGGGACACACCCACGGCCTGACCGGGATTGATGCCCCAGGTCACCATGGGTTCGATGTCACCGGCGTCAAAGGTCATGATCTCGTCGTATTCGGAATCACCGTCCGAGGCCATGGATTTCCAGAACGCCACGGCCTTGTCAAAGGCCTCGCCCTTGGGCACGTATTGCCGTCCCTCGAGATAGTCGTAGGTGGTCTGGTCCGGGTTGATATAGCCCACACGCGCGCCGCCTTCAATACTCATGTTACAGATGGACATGCGGGCTTCCATGTCCAGGGCCTCAATGGCCGGACCCGCGTATTCATAGGCAAACCCGATGCCGCCGTTGACACCCAGTTTGCTGATCAGATACAGTATCAGATCCTTGGAAGTCACGCCTGCAGACAGCGTGCCGTTGAACTGGAGCTTCCTCACCTTGGGCTTGGACAGGGCCATGGTCTGGGTGGCCAGGATGTCGCGAATCTGCGTGGTGCCCACGCCAAAGCCGATCGCGCCAAAGGCGCCGTGCGTCGACGTGTGCGAATCGCCGCAGGCAATGGTCATGCCGGGCTGTGTCAAGCCGAGTTCAGGACCGATCACGTGGACAATGCCTTGCATCCCGGATTCCAGATTAAAGAATTCGATGTCGTTTTCTTCGGTGTTCTTTTCCAGGGCCTGCATCATCTTTTCCGCCAGGTCATCGCTGTACGGCCGGGCCTGGTCGTCTGTGGGCACGATGTGGTCCACTGTGGCAAAGGTCCGATCCGGACGCAGCACGCTGAGGCCCCGCTCCCTGAGCATGGCAAAGGCCTGGGGACTGGTCACCTCATGAATGAGATGCAGACCAATGAACAATTGTGTCTGCCCGGTGGGCAGGGTTTTGACCGTATGAAGGTCCCAAATCTTATCAAACAGGTTTTTTGACATAAGGTTCACCAATTTTCTATGTAGATTAGCAACAAGCCACTATTGTAGGGATTCCACCGGCTCATGAAAAGGAAAAAGGCCGGGTGGCGGGTGATGAGCACATTGGGAAAGGTCATGAGTCGAGCCGTCCAGGAGGATTAGACGCAGGTGCCAAGGGGGAGTGTTCTTGAGTTGGATTCGAATTCTGCGTGTCTTTGTTGAGCACCACAGGAATTTCAAGCCAGAAGGTGGAACCCTGGTCCACATCACTTTGCAGGCCAATAGATCCTGCAAGCATAACGGCCAGATCCTGACTGATGGCCAGACCCAGACCGGTGCCCGATGTTTCACGCGTGATGGAGCCGTCCACCTGACGGAACTTTTCAAAGATCTTGTCCTGATCTTTGGGTGCAATGCCGCACCCTGTATCCTGAACTTCAATGCGCAGGGTCTTTTCATCCAGCATGTGAGCCCGCAATTCGATGCTGCCGCGCGGCGGTGTGAACTTGATGGCATTACTGAACAGGTTATAGAGGATCTGCTGAACCTTGCCTATGTCCGTGTTCAAGACGGGGATATCCGGTGCCAGAGAGGTCTTTATTTTGAGTTTCTTTTCCTGTGTCAACAGGCTGAATGATGACTCGAGGACTTCACACAACTGCGACAGGGATGCCTTTTCTATGTGCAATTCGATCTTGTCGGCCTGGGCCTTGGCCAATTGCAGCAGGTCGTTGATCATGACCAGGAGACGGTTGCCGCTGGTCATGATGTTCTCAGCGTAGCGCTGGCCCTTTTCTTTCTTGAGAATCGCCGGGTTGTCATGCAGGACCTGGGCAAACCCGAGAATCGCATTGAGCGGCGTTCGGAATTCATGACTCATGTTGGCCAGAAATTCGCTCTTGAGCTTGTTGGCCTTGAACAGCTCGATATTGCGTTCAGACAGTTCCACAATCTTCTGGTCGAGCTGTCTGTTGGCTTCGCGTAATTTGACCTGCGCAGCCTGAAGATTGTCGAGCATGTGGTTGAAGGCATCGGCCAGACGCTCATACTCGTCACCCGTGTCGATCTGGCTTCGGATGTCGAGGTTGCCCTCTGCCACATTGTTGGCGATACCACGCAACTGCCGAACAGGCCGCAGGATCACGACCTGCGTCACCCAGTAAAACGCCACGATCGCACCGGTGGCACCGATCAATCCGGCAATCAACGTGCCCACACGATTGATGAGCTGGATCTTGCTGATCTCCCGACTGCTGTCTCTGAACTTCACCACCGCGGCCCCCACCGCCTGATTCATGGAAAAGGCCCCGGCAGCCCCCTGCACATAATGACAACTCAAGCAGGATTCATTGGCACGAAAGACCTTGATGTATTGACCTTGAAGGGTGCCATCGATTTTCTCTGTCGCGAGGTGATAGTCTGTATTGCTGTTTTCACGCAGATCCTTGACAACCTGCGCCTGGTCCGGCGAAAAGGGGGACAGATCCTTGACCGGATCATCGGTAAATAATACCCACTGCAGCTCCGGGTCATTGACATCGACCACACGACCCGAACTCTCCAACGACGGGCGCAGCGAGGGGCCGTCTCCCACATCCCCATAAAAATGGAGCCGGTACAGGGCATTGGCACGCCCTTCACAGATATCCAGGATATCTTTTTTGGTGAGCATGCTCATCCAGCTATAGGGAAACAGCAGGACCAGCGTCAGGCTGAACAGCACGGCCGAGCCAAACATGAGTCGACATTTCTCAGCCAGACTGAGTGGCCAGAGTCTGAGTCGATGCATGGCCTTGGGAAAGACCTGTTTGGGGTCCCATTTCATGGTCGTGTTTTCCTGCTCGAAACCTTTCTGTCAATGTCACACGGCCCGACCTAGGACGGCTTCTTCGGGGCGTGCGAATGACGTTGCGTTCTCAGATTCAACTCTTCCAGTTGTTTGGCGTCTACATCACTGGGCGCCTCAGTCAAGAGACACTGCCCTCGCTGGGTCTTGGGGAAGGCAATCACGTCGCGAATATTTTCAGTCCCTGTCAGCAACATGACCAGACGGTCCAGACCAAAGGCCAATCCCCCATGGGGAGGGGCACCGTATTCCAGGGCCTTGAGGAAGAACCCAAAACGATCCTGGGCCTGTTCATCCGAGATGTTGAGCAGACGGAAAATCCGTCGTTGCATGGCGGGCTGATGAATACGGATACTGCCGCCGCCGATCTCATACCCGTTCAACACCAGGTCATACGCCTGCGAACAGACATGGCCGGGATCGCTTTCAAGTTTGTCGACCTCCTCCGGTACCGGGGCGGTAAATGGATGGTGCAGAGAATCGAATCGTCCTTCCTCCTCATTCCACTCCATGAGCGGGAAGTCCACCACCCACACGAATCCAAAACTCTTGTCATCATAGAGTTTTAATTCACGGGCCAATTTGCAGCGCAAGGGCGCCAGGGCCTTGTTGGCGGTTTTTTCCGTGTCTGCCACAAACAACAACAGGTCACCATCAGCAGCGTCAAACAATGCCACCAGTTCCTTTTGCAGGGGGCCCTCAAAAAACTTGGCTGCCCCGCCCACGAAGGTCAGTTCGCCGCTTTCTTCCTTGACCTTGCACCAGGCCAAGCCCTTGGCACCGTAATCTGCCACAAAACTGGTGAGGGTTTTTTCGATGTCACTCCTTGAGTAGACGTCACCGCCCTTGGCACACAATCCCTTGACCACTCCCCCGTTTTCGATCACGGAGGTAAAGACCTTGAAGCTCGTCTTGGCGGCCAGATCGGACACGTTTTTGAGTTTCATCTCAAAACGCATATCCGGCCGATCCACGCCATACTCCTCCATGGCCTGGGCATAGGGAATACGAGGCATGGGCAGGGTCAACTCCACACCCAGCACTTCTTTCCAGACCTGAGCAATCATGCCTTCATGCACACTGATCACATCATCCGTGTCCACAAAACTCATTTCCACGTCGATCTGGGTAAACTCTGCCTGGCGATCCGCCCTGGGATCTTCATCCCTGAAGCATCGAACAATCTGAAAATACTTTTCAACCTGCCCCACCATGAGGATTTGCTTGAACAATTGGGGTGACTGGGGCAACGCATAAAAGCACCCTTCACTCAAGCGGCTTGGCACCAGGAAGTCGCGGGCGCCCTCCGGCGTACTCTTGCCCAGCATGGGGGTTTCAATCTCCCAGAAACCCAGTTGATCAAAATAACGACGCACCGAAGAGGTGACCTGGTGACGCGTCTTCAACTTGTGCTGCATGGCCGGCCTTCGCAGGTCAATGTAGCGGTGAGTCAGTCGCAATTCTTCATTGGTCTTGTCTGCTGCATCGATCTCAAAGGGTGGTGTCTTTGATTCGTTGAGGATTTGTATAGATTCCACAGCCACTTCAATCTGACCTGTGGGAATCTTGGGATTTTCCAGGCCTTCGCCTCTCGGCTGGACCACGCCGCAGGCTGCAATCACCCATTCGCAGCGCAGCGATCTGGACAACTGATGCGCGTCAGGAAATGCCTCGGGATTGAACACAAGTTGCGTGAAACCATCTCGGTCACGCAGATCGATAAACACGAGATTGCCGTGGTCTCGATATGACTTCACCCAGCCCGACAAAGCCACCTTTGTTCCGGCGTTTTCGATCCGGAGTTCTCCACATGTGTGCGTTCTTTTAATCATATATCCTTCTTTCAAAGACCACTAGCAATGGTTTGTATCTGTAGTCACAGACCCACTAGGATAGTCTAAACCCCAGGCTACGTCAATACATCCGGCATGCTTAACCGGCCGGGATGACACCCTCTCCCGGCTCCAGTCTGATTTTCGGCACCCAAATATCGACTTGTGCCGTCGCCAAGTCACAAAACTCTCCGGCAGAAATGGGAAAATCTCCTTGCGATTTTGGAGGTGGCCGTGTACACTATAGTCATCGAGCGTGAATTCAATTTTAATGACATGAGGTCATAGATCAACACACTGATGTGAATTATCACGGCTCGCGTTCTGCTTATGTGCACTTAACAGGGTCGGGGTTATCTCGCTTTTCCTCTCCCTCCGCACCTCGGCCCTGTTTTATTCTTTTTCTTCCCCGCATCCGTGGACCAAAATCACATATTCACCCTTCGGCTTCTCCGGTATGGTCTCTATCAACTGCGACATGGGGCCCCGATCCACTGATTCGAACATTTTTGTCAACTCACGTGCCAGCACGGCCTGCCTGTCGCCAAAGACGACCAGGGCATCCTGGAGAAATTTTTTGACCCGATACGGACTTTCGTAAAAAATCAGGGTATGCGGGGACTGGGCGTCCACAGCCAGAAATCGCTGACGCTGGCCCGATTTCTTGGGTGCAAACCCTCTGAAGGTAAATCCATGGGTGGGCAGGCCCGACAGAACCAGGGCCATGACAAAGGCACAGGGCCCCGGAACCATGGTGAATTCACAGCCATGCTCGATGGCCGATCTGACCAGGGTATATCCCGGATCAGAAATACCCGGCGTCCCTGCATCTGCGACCAGGGCCACATCTTTCCCCTCGGCCAGGTGCCCCAGAATACGAGCACCGGCATGGGCCTTATTGTGCTCATGAAAGGACATCTGGGGTTTGCTGATGTCGTACTGCTTTAAAAGACGCCCGGTCCTTCGCGTATCTTCGCTGGCTACCATGTCCACCGCCTTGAGCACCTCAATGGCACGCAGGGTGATGTCAGACATATTTCCAATGGGCGTGGCCACAAAATAGAGCATTACAGTTCTTTCAACTCATGTAATATCAGTGTGCATGCAACAACCGCAGCCGTTTCTGTGCGTAACGTCCGTTGCCCCAGGCTGACGCAGCATGCGCCATGTCCGGCAGCCATGGCCACCTCCTCTGAATCAAAACCCCCTTCCGGCCCGATCCACACGCCGATATTGGGGCCTGTCGTCGCATTCACTTGAGACAGGCTCTCAGGGATGGACCGCTGATCACCTTCCAGGGCGGCCATGAGGCGAACATCCATCGGCCATGCAAAACTCTCTGCCAGATGGGTGGGCTCCACCAGATCCGGAACCCGGCCCCGACCACACTGCTCGGCAGCCTCCCGAATGATCCGCCTCCAGCGATCCATTTTTCCGGGTTTTATCTCCGTTTTCTGCACCAGACTGCGGCTCGTGATCACCGGGACAATCCGAGCCACACCCACCTCTGTACATTTTTGCAGGACCCATTCAAACTTCTCGCGTTTGAGCATACTCTGAAACAGCGTTATTTGGGCCAAGGGCTCGGCCAGGCAGGAACGTCTTTCATGGATTTCACCACCGGTCCGTTTGTTGTCCATCCATGTCAGACGCACCACATACTCCATGCCCGTATTGTCCAGCACCACCACGAAATCCTGTGGTTTGAGCCGAAGCACATGAGAAATCTGGTGGGCAAAGTCATCCTCCAGACGAACACGGTCCTGCTCAATCCATTCCCGCGGTATAAAAAATCGATTCATGAACCACCCATATTTTGATTGTCAGGCCAAATGACCCTGGTTTTTCGAGTTGCCTGCTGCCTGTGCATGTCAGCCACAGGTCAGGTTAGAGGCCATTTTAAATCACTTGTCACACAAAAAAAACCGGAAACCCGAGTGGATCTCGGATTTCCGGCCAAAGATTTTTCAAGGTCATCTCCTCAGTCCTTAGCTCTGAGTAATACAATAGAGATGTTCCGCCCCCTTGATAAAGAGTTCATCACCCACAATGGCAGGTGTCGCATCAATGGGCTCTCCCAGTTCACTGGTGCCGAGAATTTCAAAGGTGTCCGAGTTTTTCAGGACCAAAACTGTGCCGTCGCGGTCACACACATAGATCCTGTCACCGGCAGCCACAAACGAGGCATAAATAGTGCCAATGCCCGGCAATTCCTGCTTCGAATACACTGGCTGACCTGTCTTCACATTGTAACAGGACACAATGTTGCGATTGCCTCCGCTCGCACAGAAATACAGGCGATCGCCGATCAACACACCGGATGGTACATAGGGCGTGCCATCGCTCATCTTCCAGACGATCGCATCCGTACCATCCAGGTTGCCAGTCTTTCCGAGCTTGACGGCCTGAAGTGAACTCCCTCTGAAACCGCTGATCAGATAGACCATATCGCCGGACACAATGGGTGTGGGAATACAATTGGCTGTCTGGCCGGTGGACTGCCATACCAGATCACCGGTTTGAACGTCATAGGCCCGGGTTGCATTGGTATTATTGGTTATCACCTGCCACTTGCCATTGACTTTGGCCCCCACGGGCGTGGCCCAGCCCGAGCCTTCATCACGGGCCTTCTGCCACAAGAGATCCCCTGTCAGCTTGTCAAAAGCAGTGATCTGAGAATCCCCTTCATGATCGCACACCACGATCACGGCATTATCTACCAGGCAGGGGGAGCTGCCCTCGCCAAAACCGGCGCGGATCGACATCTTGACCAACGGTTTTTTCCACTTGAGATTCCCCTTCATGTCATAGCAGTACAGGCCTCGCGACCCAAAACTGGCCCAGATGAGCTTACCATCTGTGACAGGTGAATAGGGTGCAAAGCTGCCTGTGCCGTGATGGCCTTCGTGAGGAAGCGCCTCAACAACCGTTTTTTGCCAAACAGGCTGGCCGGTCGCACGATTCAGACAGACCAGATTGAATTGATGGACAGTACTGGGGCCCCGGGCGCCGCCACCGCCGCCACCGCGGCCCCGTCTGCTGCCCTGGGGGGCAGGCGGAGACGCAGGCGTGCCCGAGGCTTCGCCGGTATCCACCACCGTCTGAAAAATAATCTTGTTATCCCAAATCACAGGCGAAGACTGACCCTGGCCGGGCAAAGCCACCTTCCACTTGACGTTTTCCGAGATGTTCACAGGTGGATTGCCCTGGCCTGCCATACCGGTATGGGCAGGACCCCGCCAATTGGGCCAGTAATCCTGGCCTGACTGGGCGCTGGCAGTCCCCAGGACAAGCATACAACTCAAACTGATGAAAACTGTGACAGTGACCACTTTATTCATGGGATGCCCTTTCATGTTGTTATTGACCGACTGATTCATTGTGTCATATACGTGAGGCGTCTATTAAACGTGCCCCCAAATCCCATCAAGTTACAAGAATATGTCAAAAGAAATGCCATCGCGTCGAATCACGACCAAGCTGAACCCACAGGCTTTCGCAACGGCTCGGCCATTCCCACACCTCTCACTTCAACGTAGCACCCCGGCTCTGCCTGTACAGCCAGTCGTCATTACGAGCGGTAGCGTGGCAATCCTCCATTTGTTGATTGCTTGCCCTAAACACGTTTGAAGAAAATCTCAAAGGCATGCTTCTTCTCAACGACGCGGGGATCTTGGGCCAGTTCGGCCAGGGTCATGTGTTCGACCTTGCAGTGGCCCAATACGGTGCGCTGCCAGTTGTCTCGCGAGATCGCAGCGTCTATTTCAAAGCCGTGATCTTGAAGGTTTTTTAGAAAGATCTGCATCCTGTCAGATTCAATCTTGACCGGATGGATTTCGATAAACATCCGTTTGAGCGCAGGGGATGCCAGGGTCTCTTGCATGCCGTCAATAATCACGGCCTCATAGCCTTCGATGTCCATGCGCAAAAATGTGATCGGCCGCTTGCCGGCCAGATAGCCATCGACTGTGTCAGTCGGAACCTCCACGTAATCGGCAGTCGAGTCCCCAGACTCGTTCACCAGACTGTGCAGGTTGCACGCATCTCCAGTATACAGCTTGGCAGTCCCCTTGGTGTCACTCATGGCCATGTGGTCAATATCAATATGTTGGACAGCATTGAGTACCACATTACGTTTGAGCAGCGCCACATTCTCCGCGGACGGTTCCACAGCGTAGATGTGGGCCTTGTCTGACAGGATCTTGGATTCCAGCAGGACATAATACCCAATATTGGCACCCAGTTCCAAAATCACGTCGTCCGGTTGGATGCACTGCTGCATCAGTCTGGTGGCCTCAAATTCCCGTGTATGATCCAGGATGAGCTGCTTGTGAATGCTATTCTCCTTGGGGTCCAGACCCGCCTGACGCGCACAGAGATTCATACGAAAGTCCAGGACACGCCAGGGTCTTTCGTTCCCCATAAAGAGAAGGATGAAGACCCACCGAATATTCCGGACACACATCAATACAAACAACTTGGCATAGGTCAGGTAAATCATCGAACCGTCTTTCTTAAAAGTAGTGATTGAATGGGATGGCTATTTTTTCTTGAGTACCAGGATCAATTCTTGCTGCTTGCTCTTTCTGCCACCGTCCACATATCTTTGCATGCCGATCCAGGGTGATTCCTTTTCCATCACGATCGTGAATCTGTCCTGAATCAATTGTGTGACGTCACCCTTTCTCAGGCTGTGGGGATGGGCCGCGTCCCGCTTGATGTTTTCTTCGAACAGTTCCACGGTCAAGACAAAGTACCCATTCGGCTTGAGTACCCTCGCGATATGGCCAATCGTCTCGTGGGGGTCGGTGACATGGTCAATCACATTGGTACAGAAGACCAGGTCAAAAAAGCCATCGTCAAAGGGCAGGGTTTCGCCATCGGCCTGCTGAATACGGATGCCTTCCGGGTAGTCATAGATTTGTTTGTAGGACTCTGCCAGGGGATCGATGCCGATCCGCTTGCCCTTGATGAAATGGAGGACCGTACTGATGCCGCACCCCACATCCAGGACATTCATGTCGTCGTGATCCTGAACGATCGCCCTGATATCATGCAGGTACCGATATTGCTCCCAATACTCCAGGACCTTGTGCCGATTGTTTTTGAATGTTCTGGCCCAGGCCGTCTGGAACCCCAATTCGGTGGCCTTTTTGCCCATTATGCACCCCACCAGTTTATGGACGCCGAGGCAATATAAAGCCCTCTTGAGCCATCGGGGCGTCATGCCCTGCAGAGAAATCATCAATTGTTTCATAGTACATGTACCTCTTTATCAATCAGGGGTGGAGGACTTCTTTCTGGCAATCACGAGGATGTTGTAAGAAATCCCTCTCAGTATTTTCCGTTGGGTGAAAAATGTTTCAATTTTATAGAGCCATGGACGCGGCAGAAGGACCATGTTGGCCCGGCCGGGCAGCACACCCATGCCATAGTAATCCATGACTTCAAACTCACTGTCCTTAAACAGTCTCTTGATATCGGCCAGGGACATCGTCCTGATCAACAGCTCGGACATGCCCAGCAGCTTGGGGAATCTCAGCAGGCGCATCAAACTCGCCAGAAGGCCCATGCAGGAAAAGGTGTTCAGGTGAAGATCGAAAATAAATACCCCGTCCTCTTTGAGGTATTTCGGCAGGGCCTGGGTGGCAGCTTGTCGCAATGACGCCTGAGCGTTCTTGTAGAAACGAAACGCCGTAATCACATCAAAGGTTTGACCGTCCAGGGCTTGATCCACACCATCAGACGTAATGTCCGTGACCACAAACTGGGCCTTGCGGCACTTCTCCCTGGCCACAGCAATCATCTGCTCGGACACATCCACACCCAGCGTGTCGGAAAAACAATCTTCCAGAACACGGGTCCACCGGCCGCTGCCACAGGCAAAATCCATGAGAGTCTTGTCCTGAGCGCCCATCTCAGAAAACACCCGCGCCAGGACCGCCTTCTCCAAGGTATAGATCAATTGAATATGCTTCGATTGCACAATACGCTCGTAGGCCTGGGCGTCCTTCTTGAATTCATTGCGATAGTCGATTTCAGCCGTCATTTCAATACCGTATATAGAGTTCTTAGAACCAGTGCGTTCATTGGCGTCACCGTGTTTTTTATATAAACATGCTCTTTCTGGTGAATCACCTGCATCCTTTTGAGTAATCCGTGATCCACCTCATGACCATAGCCGCTCAAAAAGGCCTGCACGGCCCGGCGAATATGATGAATCCCTCGCAGCGCACGCGCCGGTTTTTTGATAATACTGAACACCTTGGTCGTGTCAATGAAGCGGGCCAGATCATAATACAAGGACCCGGTATAAAATATCTCCTGTATGTCCACAAAGTAGATGTGCCCTGCCTCGGAAACCATGACATTGGCCGGTGTAAAATCCTTGAACAGGACCCTCCGGGTCTCAGGCGGAAAATTCCCCAGACGCTCACGCATCAGTGATCCACCCGGCTGTCGCAGTGTATCCGCCATGTACTCATACTCACTGAGGTCTTCTGCGCCGTCATGCATCCGGTCCGTCATCAGGTCGTGATATTGCTTGAGACCCCGCCCGGCCCGAGAGAACAACGTTTCAACGCCCTCTTCCTCGGCAATGAGTTTCGCCAGAAGCGTTTCGCCGTCAATGTAGGCCATGAGGATAAATTGACCCTCAGGCCCCAACAGATAGGGCTTCGGCACCCTGAATTCGAGACACGCCTTTTGGGTCAACCACAGATCATACACCTTTTGGAGACTTTCGAACTCTCTGCCCAAAGGCACCCTTTTGGTTCGCTTCAGGACATAGTCCCGCTGGCCGCGCAGGTAAAAGATACTGGACGGCTTTGTCTCCGCCAACTGGCGAACCTCGTGAATGGTCTCGCTGAGACGTGTCTCTATCCATTTGATGTCTTGAGGTGCCACGGTCATGTTGTCTGCATCAGCCCCTGATAGGTTTCGATAAACTGATCGGCAATGGTGTCCCAGCCAAACCGGCCGGCGCGTTCCAAAGCCGCTTGCGCCAATCGTTCTCGCTCCGAGTCCGACTCAATAAGTTTCACAATGCTCTCTCGAATGCCGGCCACGTCACCCGGTGACACGTACATGCCGGCGTCGCCGACCACCTCGCGACAACCGCCTGCGGTACTGGATATAATGGCCATGCGCGCGCTCATGGCTTCCAGCAACACGGTGGGAAAATTCTCGGCCTCAGAGGGGAATACAAAGATGGCACTCTCCCTGTAAAGCGCGACAAACTCCGGATCGGTTTTGTCCAGCCACCCGGTAAACTGGATGGGAGTTATGGAGGAACCTGCCAGGCGTTTTAATTCCGGCAGATAGGGACCGTCGCCAATAATGTGAACTGTCCAGTCCAGATCCAGATCCTTGACTGCTTCAATCACATGTTGAAATCCCTTGAAGGCCAGGAGTCGACTGCACATGAGGATTTGCTTTTTCTTGGGTCCAGGCTCAAACCGGTTCAGCGTAATCCCGTTGGGGATCACCTGTACGCGAGCGTCAGGACAGGCCCTGTGAATGGCGGTCTTGAGATACTCACTGGGCGATGTGATCTGGTCTGCATGACGCGCCAGAAACCGCCAGGCCGGCCCAATCAACTTGTGCATCCATTGAAATCGCTCCGGGTTGTGCTCTGGCACGTCGGTCCCGTGACATGTCACGAGCAGGGGAATCCGCCGCCATCGACTCACAAGCCAGGCCAGCGGTCCGCCAGGCACCAGAAAATGACAATGAATAATGTCATAGTGCGTTGTGCGCGTCAATTGTAGTGCCTTGATCAAGGCGCCAGGATAAAAGGTGGCCAACTCATGGGCATGACAGATATCCGCCCGCTTGCGTATCGCAGGCGTACGAAACACTCGAACTCCGTCCATACATGCCTCGCGAGGCGTCCCCTTAAAATGCATGGTCACCACATCCACCTGGTGACCTTTTTGGGCAAGGTGTCGACAGAGGTCATAGGTCACCGGCGAAGCCCCACCACCGACCGGAGGAAATTCATGATTGAGCATGAGAATTTTCAGGCGAGACACGGTCAATTCGTCTCCCGGCCTGAATCACTGGACTTGAGCCTGAATACGGAAAATTGTCCCATGCGACGGACGAAGACATAGTGCTCCAGCATGAACTCCCGCAAAGGTCGCATGGCCTCAAAGCGCTGGGCTTCATCTTCACCAAAGGCCTTGAGTTGCGGATGCGTTGTCAAGACACGACTCCATGTCGCATCATACTGATCCAGGGCAGCCTTGGTGGCAGGCAAGGCTTCAGACCTTTCAGGCCAGGCTGGAATCTTCAGCCTGTTTTGCACAGGCCAGACCTCCAACACAGGTCGATTCCAGGGAAAGTGAAGTTTGTGCGAATCCACCACATACTTGGGAGGCTGCTTCCGAAAGCCTGCGAGAATATCCTCGACATCTTCCTGCAACCTTGTCACTGGCTTCACATGCATTTCGCTGGTAAAGGCGTGAGCCGAGGCCGACATGCGTTGTGCCTGGACATAAACACCAGGATACCAGCCCCAGACATAAATACGATCTTCGGGCTCGGTATTCTTGTTGACGTAGGCTGCGACACTTTCCCACGGCCCCACGCCATTGCTTTTGACTTCACGGTATCTCTGCACATACCCGTTGCGAGGGCTGGTCTGACCGGTCTGATCTTTATAGACGGTGCCGCTGTGCGGACTTTTGGGGATACCGAAGACAACCTGACTGGACAGTGCGATCATCAATACCACACCGATCCCACCCAACACAACCCACGGGATTTTAAAGGAAGCTGATTTCAATTGAGAAAAATATGCCCCCAATACAAACGCACCCAGCATGGCAGCGGAGGCATTGAGCGGCAGGTAATACTGCTCATACGATCTTGGACTGATCCAGATAAAGGCCATGTCCAGGATCCACCATACGCCAAAGAGGACCACAAAGCGATCTCTTGCTATGGCCTTTTTTGAGACCAGCCTAATGCCGGAACACACGATGGACCCTAGTGCCAACAAAATTGGCACGATCAAAATGCCATAGTAGCGAAACACGCGACCCGCCACGTCTTTCATATCGACCAATTGTCGTCCCTTTGCAATGTACGCACTGACCCGCTCACCGCCGACAGGCAGGACCAGTCGTATGATCTTGGCATAGGGGTAGTATTCAAAGGGCGCTTTTTCCATGGCCAGCCATAGGTACACAGGTGTCAGGCTCAGGGCCGCACCGGCAACCAGGAGCAGCACGTCGCATCCAGCCTGTTTCCAGGTGCCGTTTTTAAAAACGGGTTGCATCAACGCAAAAAGTCCCACAGCGCCTATGGCGGACAGGCCGGTCTGCTTGAACATGGGCCCCCAGGCAAGCACAGCACCTGCAGCCAGAGTCCACCACCAGCGGCCACCGAGCTGGCGAAACACATAACAGCTCACGCCCACCACCATAAAGGCAATCATGTACTGCTCTTTGACATTGCCAAACTTGGCAATGACCGGGGCAGATAGATAGAACGCTGCCATGAAGGTACTCAGGCCGGCGGCCCACTTGCCCCACAATCGATACAACGCCACAAACATGAAGACCAGCGCCGTGATCTGGAGACACATCTGAACCAGCTTGGGCCCCAGCTCACTGAAACCGAATAGCCTGACGCCGAGCATGTTCACCAGGAGTGTGCCCATGCGTGCCGTGACCTTTTCATCCACACCCATTTTGGCCCCGTCCAGAATGTGCTTGGCGGAATACACGTAGGCCCCACTGTCGAACGGACCCTTGGTATTGAGTTCAAAGTACTTTCCAAAGCCAAATGGGATTGCCGTCACGACTGCCAGCACCAAAAAAAAGACCCAGGGAAATCGTGCCGGTTGGAGGACAGTGGCAGACTTGGAAGATGATTTCATACAGACTCCGTGGTATCTTGGCAAGGGTTTGCATCCAGGCATTCCCGCAGGACATAGGTCGGTCGGTTCTGAGATTCATGGTAGGTTCTGACCTGCAACTCGGCGAGCAGCCCCATCAGTACGAATTGAACCGTGGTAATAATCAGGACGGCCGTCAAGACGAGCAGAGGGTTACGGTTCATGCCCAGATGCTCGGGCGAGATAAATTTTTGATACATCACGATCAGACCGCACAGGATCGAGCCCAGAAAACTCAAGCCCCCCAGGCCGCCAAATACATAAATAGGCTTGGTGGAAAATGAGCCCAGGAACTTGACCGTGATCAGATCGAGGATCACTTTAAAGGTGCGTCCCAGTCCATACTTGGCAACGCCGGCCGTGCGCGGCCTGTGGTTCACCACGCATTCGGCAATGCTGGCTCCGGCCCAACTGGCCAGGGCCGGAATGAAGCGGTGCATCTCCCCGTAGAGTCTGGTTTCGTTCAGGACCTCCTTGCGATACGCCTTGAGTGTGCAGCCGTAGTCATGGATCTTGACACCGGTGATCCGGGCAATCAGCCAATTGGCCATTTTGGAGGGCAGAAGGCGTGTGACAGCATGATCATGACGCACCTTCCTCCAGCCGCTGACCACATCATACCCCTCCTTGAGCTTATCCACGAGCATGGGAATATCCGCCGGGTCATTCTGGAGGTCCGCGTCCAGCGCCACGATGATCTGACCTCTGGCATGCTCAAAGCCGGCGCTCATGGCGGCTGTCTGGCCAAAATTCTTACGGAATCTCAGCACACGCACGCGTGGATCCTTGGCATGCAGGCCCTTGAGCAGTACGAAGCTGTTGTCCGTGCTGCCGTCGTCAATGAACAGAATCTCGTACGTGTAATAGGTGTCCAGAGCCTGGGTGATCTGCTCATATAGGGCAGGCAGGTTGTCCTGCTCGTCCAGCAGAGGCACGACCACTGACACTTCCGGTGCTTTGTTTTCACAACATTCACTCATGGACTACTCCGAAGTTTCTTGACGCAGCATATGTTAATTGTCTGATCGGGCTTTTGCAACCTAGGCTCTGTCTGAAAAGTCAGTCGTCGGCCCGAGAGCGAGCGGTTTTTCGCCTGGTAAGGACGGCGAAGCAGGCGATATTGAACGTATCGTCGATGCAGCCGGACGCAGTCCAGGCGAAAAACAAGCCGGTCGAAGCCAGATCGACTTTTCAGAGAGAGCCTTCTGCTATATCGGGGATTCTAAACGCGAATCTGACTTCTAATCGTTGTTTTTCTTCCCAAAACACTGCTCTCATCCTAAAATAGCAAAGTGAATGATAATCGGTCAGTCATATAAGGATGTGACAAAGAACATGAACCAGTTAGCAGCAATCATCTGTGCCGCAGGCAGCAGCAGTCGGTTTGGCGGCAAAAAAAAGAAACCATTTATTGAGGTGGCGGGCCGAGCGGCGTTTTTACACAGTGTGGAGCTGTTCACGGAGCGTGATGATGTCAAGCAGGTGATTCTCGTCATTTCCGGGGATGACGAAGAAATCGTTAAGATCAGATGGGGGGCCAACTTGTCGTTTTTTGGCGTCCGTCTCTGCCTTGGGGGCAAGGCGCGTTTTGAGTCGGTGGCCAATGCCCTGGCCCTGGTACGAGAAGATATTGACCTGGTGGCAGTCCATGACGCGGCCAGGTGTTGCGTGACCTCAGAAATCATTGACCGGGTCATCCGGGCTGCTCAATCAAGTCAGGCCGCTATTCCCGCATGCCCTGTCGTTCCCACGCTCAAAGCGGCTTCCAATGGCGTGATCACACAAACCATTGACAGACAAGGACTTTACGAAGCACAAACACCCCAAGTCTTTGACAGAACTCTTCTAAAACAAGCTTACAAAAACCTCTCAAACCTCGATATCAGCGGCACTTATATCAGCGATGACGCACAACTGGTAGAGCTGCTTGGCCACAAGGTCTCCATCGTTGAAACTGACAGCTCAAACATCAAAATAACCCTCCCCACAGACGTCGCTATTGCAGAAGCCATTCTTGAGATGCGGGCCAAAGCCAAGCCGGAAGGTCCGATAGGTCCTTACAGTGAGGCTCAATGGTAATTTTTTGGGTTCATTAAGTTTTTCTGCAGACCTGGAAATCTGACATTTCCTTCCTCCGCTGTGTTGCGCAATACCCGGTTTTTACGTCATTATCTGTACAGGGATGCTGAGTGAGTACGGAACCATGTCTTAAAATTAGACCGTTACATATCGCGGGCCACAAGGAACCTATATTAACAACGGGCATTTAAAATGTGGAACCATGATTTTGGCTCAGTAACAAACATTTTATGCCGAATAGACCTGCGATTGTCGCTGAAAATAGAGTTGTTGTATTCAACTATTGACTAATAGTTGCAAAATGAAGTACCCTATATTATCACACAGATTACTAAATGTGTTAATACGCGAAGTTTTAGTGGGTAATATGAAGGAACATTTCATTTCTCTTCAGCATACTGCTCTTTTTGAGTATTGAATACGCGAGGAAGCAAATCAGGCACTGCAAATTGCAGAAAGGAAGATCCAAATGAGAATCCGTGGAAAACTAATAACTCTGTCTTTAATCCTTCTGGGACTGTTGACCCAAGGTCTGTGGGCCGCTGACCCGGTACCCTCGTCTACCACAATCTATGTGGATGATACAGCGCCTGGCTTGAACAATGGAACCTCTTGGTATCACGCCTATCGCTCTCTCCAGGACGCCCTGCAGGCGGCTCTCCCAAACACGGTCATCAAGGTCGCCCAGGGGACTTACAGTCCGGCGGACGCCAACGGGATGAGCTCTCTGGATCGTAATGCCACATTTGAACTGAAAAACAACGTCGAAATCCTGGGCGGTTTTGCCGGCAATGGCATGCCATTTCCAGGTGAACGACTGATCTGGGAGTATGACACCATTCTGGACGGTGATTTGCTGGCCAATGATATTGCCCTGGATCCGAATAATACCGCAGATGATAAGTCTCTCGAAAACCACGCCACGAGACAGGACAACTGCTATTCCGTGGTCACGAGTACCAGCAAGAACCAAACGGCGATTCTGGATGGCTTCATCATTAAAAATGGCAATGCCAATGATCCTCTTGCCATGTACGATTGGCCTTACCAGAAGGTCAGGGGCGGGGGCCTCTTTATCCACAAGGGGTATCCCACGATCAAGAACTGCGTATTGACCCTCAATGCCGCCATCGATGCGGGGGCTGCCCTGTGCAACTACAGCAGTGAACCCACCATCATGAACTGCATTTTTGTGGGCAACTTTACCAGTGGCAATGGTGCCGCCATCTACAATACGGCCGCCGAACCAAGCATCATCAGTTGTGATTTCATTATGAACAGCACTGATTCCGGTTATTCGGGAGGTGGCATTTACAGCTATGACAGCTCGCCCTTGATTGACGATTGTCTCTTCAAGAACAACTTGGCTGGCGGTTCCGGCGGGGCCATAGCCTCGGAACAAAGCTGGCCAACTGTCGTTAATTGTGTGTTTATTGGCAACAGTGTCGATTGGCGCGGTGACGGCGGTGCTGCCACGAACTCCAGATCCGATGCCTATTTCTCCAATTGTAGTTTTTATGGTAATTATGCCGGGGTCACTGGCGGGGCCATGCTCAACAACTTCAGTACGGTGACCCTGAACCGTTGTACCTTTAATGGCAACATCGCGGATGAAAGTGGTGGTGCGGTCCACCAGTATGCCAGCGAACCGAATTACACCAACTGCGTCTTCAGTGGGAATATCGCAGACGACAAGGGTGGAGCACTCAGCATCAATGACTGTGAAGCCAAGATTGTCAACTGCACTTTCTATGATAATAATGCACCCATGGGGCGCGGTGTGGCGTGCCATAACGTCTACAACAATGTCACCAGTTTCAGCAATGTCATCATTCACAATAGCATCCTGTGGAACGACAGCAATAACATCGACATCGAAGACGGATCACAGCTCTATGTGCTCTATAGCGATGTGTCCGGCGGCTACCCTGGCCCCGGGAATATTGGATTGAATCCCAGGTTTGCCAATCCTCTGGGGTGGGACCAGATCCTGGGCACACCAGATGACAATTTGAGAATCCTGCCTTCTTCACCCTGTATTGATGCTGCACAAAACTACTCAGTACCCGCCAATATCACGAAGGACAGAGATGGAAGTACCCGCTTCTTTGACGACGCCAATACACCGGACACCGGCCTTGGCCTTCCGTTTGATCCCATCGTGGACATGGGGGCCTACGAATTTGGCTCTGTCAATCCCTACGCAGACACCAATGATGTGGACGAGGCTGGTAGCAGCGGAAGCCATGACGGTGGGAACAATGGCGGCGGCAACAACGGAGGCGGCGGCCTCAATCAAACACCGGTCGCCAACGCCGGGCCCGATCAGCTCATTTTTGCCTCGATCAATAATACGGGTCAAACCACGCTGGATGGTACCAGCTCCTATGACCCTGAAGGCGCGTTGCTGAATTACTCCTGGAATTGGAGCATCAACGGCACGACCTATATGACCACAGGCGCCACGCCCGTGATCCTGCTGCCTGTCGGCATGCACACCATCAACCTCATCGTGGGGGATGGCCAACTGATCTCGGCAGTAGACCAGGTGCTAATCACAGTGATTCAGCCCCTGCAGGCAAGTCTGACCATGTTCCCGGGCAGCATTCAGCGCGGGACCTGCAATCAGATCGTCTATGGTATCGTGAACATCCAACAGACCTCCTTGAGCGCGATTGATCTCTCACAACTCTTGACACTGTTCCCGGGCAATGTTCAGGCCATTGGCCAGTCTGCCTATACCAGTGGACCAGGAACCGTTGGGATCATCGCTCAGTTTGACAAGGATCAGATCACCAGTGCCAATCTTACGAATGGCCCACTCGGTGTGACCGTCGTTGGAAAATTCATGACAGGCCAATATTTCGCCGGATCCGATCAGGTTACAATCATTGATTGTCCATAATCGGTCGCACCTCTATTTCGCTTTTCACAGCCAAGGTTCTCACGAACCTTGGCTTTTTTTTTGACATAACACATTATAGGGCCATACAATGGCAAGGGTGTATGAGTCGGCCCATGTCAGGGACGCATACGGATTTCAGTTTTGATCAGTTTTGGTGGGTTTCAATTTTGCGTTGTCCTTATTGTATGGAAGATGATGACAAGGTCATTGATTCGCGTTCCAGCGATGCAGGGCGGACGATTCGACGACGACGCCAGTGTCTGTCTTGTGAAAGACGCTTTACGACCTACGAGAAGACCAATGACGGTTTTAAGCTCACCGTGATCAAGCGTGATCAGAGTCGCGTGCCTTACGAACGCGACAAGATCATTGGCGGCCTGGAAAAGGCGTGTTACAAACGACCGGTACCCGCAGCCTATATCCAGAAAATTGCAGACAAGGCTGAGGAAAATATCTTTAGACGGTTTGACAAGGAAGTGCCGTCCACGGAAATCGGTGAACAGGTCATGCGCTACCTTCGCGCAGTGGACAAGATCGCCTATATTCGTTTTGCCAGTATATATCGCAATTTCGGCAGCGCTTCGGAGCTCATTGAAGAGGTCCAGAGAGCCATTGAACAGGCGGAGCCTCTGGAGCAACTCATGTTCTTTGAAGACTAAGCCGGCGTCAAACAATGCAAGGAGGCATGTGTCTCGATGGCCAGGAAACTGGAAGTAATCAAGACAGACGGGTCCTCAGAAATGTACCTGCATACCAAGGTATTGGGGACCTTATGCAATGCCTTTGGCCTGACCGGGCAATCAGATCTTTTTCTGGCTCAGGAATTGGCCGAGGTGGTCACCTATTACCTGTATCACGATAAAGAACGCCTGCCCAAACAAGTCTCCAGCAGTGAAATACATGCCATCATCAAGGTCGTTTTAACCACCACGGGCCACGATCATGTGGCCGAAGCCTTGAGTGATTACTACTTCGATCGTCTTCTCAAACGCAATCGAACCGAAGTGGCCTGCATACCCATCCTGTCGTTGATGGATGCTCAGCAGCTTTGTGAGTACGATCCCTCTTCCATGCGTGCCAAATGGAACAAGGCTCGCATTGTCCAGGACCTGATACAGTGTCATCAGTTGCCCAGACAGACAGCACGTGCGGTCGCCGGTATGGTCGAGGATAAAGTTTTGAGCATGGGCATGACAGTCGTCCCCTCTGACCTGATTCGCCTTCTGATGCTCAATGACACGGCCTTGATGCTCCGTGCTCAAGATTCCTTTATGGCCTCAGAACCACCCGTTACTGCAGTGGAAACTGCTGACACAACGACCTGACGCGCTCCCGCATGCCTGCGGCAAAGATGTCGTCCAGCACATAGGTGGACGGCCCAGTCACGTCGACAGTTCTCAAAACCTCATGGAGCAAATCCGCAATCAGGTACATCTCTTTTGCCCGCATGCCATGACGTGTCAGGATCGGCGTGCCCAGGCGGATTCCGGACGTAATGCATTGCGCAAGCGGATCATAGGGTAAGCGATTCATATTGATGATGATCCCGCACTCCTCCAGACACTTCTGTGCAATCACACCGGTCAACCCCGGGGCAAATCCGGTCACATTAATCAAGATCATGTGATTGTCTGTGCCGCCTGTCAGCACCTCAAAACCCAGTTCCATCAGAGCGTCGCTCAGTACCCTGGCATTTTCCACGATGGCATGTTGTCTGGCGCGATAGGCCGGGGTCAGCATTTCCTTGAAAAATACGGCCTTGCCAGCCACGTGATTCAGATAAGGCGTGCCCTGCACCCCGGGAAATGTGGTCTTGTCCAGTTGACGCCACAGGGGTCTTTCTTTCAGTGAACACGAGACAGTCCGGTCAAAGTCCGGTCCCATGAGAATCAGCC
>JAIPFM010000087.1 GCA_021736645.1 Phycisphaerae bacterium
CGGTCCAGTCCTGCGCAGACTCAAAGGTCTTCACAGCCTCGGACACGCTGATGCCGCCTGTGTTGTTGAAATACAACGGCATGGATTGTCCGCTCTTGGCAATGGTGCTCTCCATGATCTGGCCGTCGAATTGAGGACTGCCGGGACTCCAGATGTCGTGACCCACGCCTGACCCCGTCCCATTGCCCGGATACTCCACTGGGAAGAATTCATCCGCTGAATACCCGAATCCATCGAGCCAGGTCTGGAACGGACGATTCGGACTGAGGTTGCCGTAACTCTCGAAATCATCGACTGTCACATACGGGACAGTGGAGAAGCTCCAGATGTCCCCTCCCCAGATGGAGGGTACCTCTGTGTCGTTCACTTCATCCACACGCCAGACATAGGTCTGATCCAGTTGAAGATCGAGCGATGTGAGATCTGCACTGCTGGTGTTTGACGACACGGATGACGTCAAGGCATCTGCATCAAGTCCCACGTACACGGTGTGCTTGTCGGCCTCGCGTCCTGCTCGCCAGGTCACCACCGAATTGGGCAGGACACCCGCGGCACCGGAGGCCGGATCGGGAGTACGTGCCTGCACGGGCAGGCCGTAGAACTGGACTTCCGCCACACCGTATTGCTTGAGCAGGCCGCCCCAGTTGCTCAGGATGTTCAGCCTGACGTATTTGGCCAGTGCCAGATCGAGGTCAATAGCCTGGGGGGCATTGTAAGTCGGCTGACCCGGGGCCCGGCTGACTTCTGTGGAATCGGCGAGATTTGTCCAGTCCACGCCATCCACGGAGATTTCGATCTTCACGTCCTTGATACCCCAACCGATAAATCCTTCAGACGGTGCGTTCGAGTTCCAGATCAGCATGTGATCGAGTTTCTGCACGCTGTCGAACTCGAACATGATCCAGGGATCGAGCTCAGGCGTTGCACTGAGCCACATGGTATCGCTGTCTGTGGTGTGCGTGGTGCCGTCCAGGCCGGACCCATCCACCGCCAGACTGGGCGGATTTGCGTCAGTCGAACTGGAAGCCGTGACATGATCGACATCCACCGGGATCATGATGGCATAGGGTTCCACCGTAAAGCTCCAGACATCGCCTTTGAAGACCGTATTGTCAGGGGCCCCATTGACTTCGTCCACGCGCCAGTAATAGGTCTGACCGAATTCCAGTCGGCCAGGATCGAAGCTGGCGTCACTCAGGCCTGCGCTGGTGGGCACAGTGGCGTCAGTGACATCCTCAAAGGCCGTGCCAATGTAGACGTCATGGGACTGCGCGAATTCACCGGACTCCCAGGTCAGCATGGCATCACGCAGCACATCGACAGCCGCCTCCCGGGGATTGGGGCTGTGACTGAAGGCTGCCCCCTTCATGTCCGCCTTGATCTCACCCAGTGTCAGACCGTGATCATAGATTCGCACGTCGTCTATGGCACCCAGGAAGGATCTGTCCACTTGCGTGGGATGGCTTCCAATGGTGGGCCCGGCAGAGGTATGCGCAATCGAATTGACTGCATCGCCCAGTGCCACGGATTCACCGTCTATAAAGAGCTCGGACCGATTCATCACGACATCATACACCCAGGCCACATGGGTCCACACACCCACAGGTACGACCGGGCCGGTCAGCGTCACATTGGTACTGCCTGTATACATACGACCCTGGATCTGGCCGTCCTGCAGCTCAAAGTTCATGTGGGGAGGGCCATTGCCATTGAATATCTGCCTTTGACCGCTTTCCACGGCGTCGACCTTGACCCACGCAGTCACGGTCTGCACCAGACCCACGGTCCGGCTGGGCATCCTCACCACGCTGTCCACACCATTAAATGTCAGGGCGGAGCCGGAATGACCCTCCGTCCAGACGGCCCCTTCAATGGCAGCATCCAGACCATGACCCGACGAATCTGCGGCCACATCGCCACTTTCTTCATCAAATCGCCACCACCCGACCAGGTCCGCGGATGCAGTGTTCGACCATCCCAGCAGACACACAAGTAATATCAGCACAGTGTTTCTTACGTGCATTTCAAAATCCTCCATCACCCTTAAAAACTTGACATTATTCAATGATCACGAGTCATAACACCCATTTCTATGTTGCCTCAGTTGGGCGCGTCATTCCATCTTACGGCCCATCGGCTGTTCATGGTCGGCTGCGGTCAGTGAACGAATCAGCCTGATCACCTATCTTCCACAAACAGTCACAACCTTTCAAACAAAAACGCAAAATATATAGCGATAGGTGACTGCCAGTAGATATAGGGGACCTCCGAGCAGAGGCCCCCTATTGGGTGGGAATTCACATTAAAACGAGGAGGGAATCGCCTCTGCCAGACCGGCCAAACCGGCCACCTCGCCATCAGATAATGCGCGGTTGTACAGGCGCACATCATCGATTGCGCCGTTAAACACGGTGGCCATGCCCCGGTTGACGCCCACGGCGATCTGGCCAAACTGAGTGTTGGCTGCACTGATAGACGTGACATACAGGCCGTTGTAGTAGATGCGTGTTTGCGATCCATCGCAGCTCATGGCCAGATGGACCCATTCGTTTGTCACAATCCCAAAGAGGCCGCTGCCCCCTGTGCCGTTGTAACGGTAGAACCCAGGATCAGTGCCATCCACATCAAACTGGAAATCATTGTCTGCGGCATTGTTGTTAAACAGGCCGGACCAGACCGGCTGCGCCAACATGCCCGCTTGGGCCCACAGGCACACACTGGTGGCAGACCAGGTTTCTTCAGCGTCAAAGGGGTAAACCACATAGTCAAACAATCCGTCCAGGCTGATGGCTTGACCCACCTTACCGGCTGTGTACAGCGGTGCCCCCTCGGAGGTGGCATGATGATCACCTGCACTGTCATTGGCATTGCCTTCAAACGCATAGAAAGCCACCAGGTTCGGATCACTGTCGCTGGGTACGACCGGGTCAATCGTTTCCGGTGTCAGGGCATACAGGCGGATATCATCCACGTAGACCACTCCAGTGGCCCCGGCCCCTTCAATACCGAGGGTCAGGCTTGTCACGGCCTGGAGTCCGGAGACGCCCGACAAATCAATATGCCAGGGAATCCACTGCTGGCGCTGCAGCGCATCAGACAGGCCACTATAGTTGATTCTCGTGCCATTGATCTTGAGATACAGTTGACCTGAGTTGCCGGGATCACCATAGATGTCCAGAGACAGGGACTTGATGCCATAGGCAGCCCAGTTCTGGGCAGACTCAAATGTCCTCACTGCCTCGGACACGCTGATGCCGCCAGTGTTGTTGAAATACAACGGCATGGATTTGCCGCTCTTGGCAAGGGTGCTCTCCATAATGGTGCCATCAAAGTGGGGACTGCCGGGGCCCCAGATGTCGTGACCCACGCCGGACCCCGTGCCATTGCCCGGATAATCCACTGGGAAGAACTCATCCGCTGAATACCCGAAACCGTCGAGCCAGGTCTGGAACGGGCGATTCGGACTGAAGTTGTCATACCTGTCGAAATCATCGACCGTCAGGAAAGGCACGATGGAGAGGGTCCAGACAGGGCCTTGCCAAACAGAAACAGCCTCAGCCTCGTTCACTTCATCCACACGCCAGTAGTAGGTCTGATCCAGTTGAAGGTCAAGCGAACTGAGATCAATGCTGTTTGAGTTTGAAGACACGGACGACGTCAAGGCTTGCGCATCGGTCCCTGTGTAAACCGCGTGCTCTGCGGCCTCACGCCCTGCGCGCCAGGTGGCCACAGCACTGGGAAGGACCGTTGAACCGGATACAGGGTCCGGTGTGCGTGCATACATGGGCAGACCGTAAAACTGGACTTCGGCCACACCGTACTGATTGAGCAGGCCGCCCCAGTTGCTCAGGATGTTCAGCCTGACATATTTGGCCAGGGCCAAACCAAGATTGACCACCTGGGGTTCACTGTAGGTGTCCAGACCGGGGGCCTGGCTGATTTCCGTGGATTCTGCAAGGCCTGTCCACGCCACGCCATCCACAGAGAATTCAATGTTCACTTTTTTGATGCCCCAGCCGACAAAGCGCTCGGACGCTCCGTTCGAGTTCCAGATCACCATGTGATCGAGCTTTTGCAGACTGTCGAACTCGAACATCAGCCAGGGATCCAGCTCCGGTGTGTCACTGAGCCACATGGTGTCGCTGTCTGTTGAATGTGTACTACCATCCAGGCCGGACCCATTCACCACCAGACTGGGCGGATTCGCCGCCGTGGCACTTGACGCAGTGACATGATCGATGCCCACCGGGATCATAACGGAATAGGGCTCAGCCGTGAAACTCCAAACCGCGCCTTTGGTGACTGTCTTGTCCGGTGTCCCACTGACCGCATCCACACGCCAGAAGTAGGTCTGGCCAAATTCCAACCGGCCGGGATCAAAACTGTTGACATCCAGACCTGCGATGGTGGGTACAGCAGCGTCATTGACATCCTCAAACGCCGTACCAAAATAGATGTCATGGGTCTTGGCCGACATGCCCGGTTCCCAGGACAGGTCTGCATCCACCAAGACGTCCTCTGCACCATTTTGAGGATTCGGATCGGAAGCCCCAAATGTGACACTCACTTCCAATGTGAAGTTGTCCAGACGGGCGAATCTGCTGGTCGTGGTTGTGTTGGCAGCAAACATCACGAACAGGATCTTGCCTGCATCTGCTGCAGTGGCCTCATAAATGCCATCGTGGTCGACTTCCTCGTAGGTACTATCCTGCGTGGACAATCCGGACAGATCCTGAACCAGATCCGTGCGTGTGCCGGTGATGGTGTTGTCGTCTGTCACAAAAAGAATCACGACCACCTCGTCCACGGCGTCGTCCCAGCCGGACGCATCGCGCCACACATACCCGACATCAAAGGACTCCCCTGCCGAAATCGTATGGCCTGTATCCATGGCAGAATACCTGTGGGTCCCCCCGGCCAGGACGGCATTGCGGGATCCATCGAAACCCAGGTTGGCCCGAGTGGCCTGCGTGGTCTGATTGCCTGAAGGGGCAATATTGTACCAGCCCACGACATTGTCATACGGCTGTGCATCGACCGTGCTTTCAGAGACCAGACTATTGAAATTACCATTGAGGATATCCCCGCCAATGAGCAACACGGCTGATGCGCAATTTGAGAGCCCCAGCAGACATGCCAGCAGGAGTACGCTGTTTTTCACCTTCATCACAGAAACCTCCACCATATAAGAAAGAACCTGATAATTAATCTCTGGATTCATACCGATAAACGACACCTGTTTACCGATTTCTTCAGTTTTATGTTCTGCCGGCCGCTGGTTGTCTTGGGCACTTGACAAGCGCACCTCAACAAGCCGGACACTATATCTTCCACAAATAGCCGATTCATTTCAAATAAAAACACGCAATTATGAGCATAAATGGGGCTTTGAACACCATGAAAGCCGTCTGGAATCGTCTGAAGAATGATGGAAAGCCAAAATTTATCCTGGTCCGATCCCTGTAATCTCACAGGAATGCTTTGAATCCATCAGTCCGCCGGGGTACACTGGCGACAGAGTGAATCAATGGGACATCGAGTGCCTGTGAGAATTGAGGGGCAAGGAGGCACGGCCTGCCGTCTCTCGTGACCCCGATGGAGACTCGGTCGCTCGATCTCGAAACGCGTTTTGTGGCCTGATCAATCAGGAGGGTGACGTATGCACCGTGCACAGAAGTGGATCATCGCAAGTTTCGTCCTGTCATTGGCTTGCCCACCGACCATGGGCCAACCTGTACCTGGGACCGCGCCTTTTGGCCAGGCCCTATATGTCAGCGGACAGGACGGCTACCACACGTACCGGATACCCGCCCTGGTCGTTACGAATCAAGGCACCCTGCTGGCATTCTGTGAGGGACGCAAGAACGGCCGCGGTGACAGCGGCAGCATTGACCTGCTGGTCAAACGCTCCACGGACCAGGGTCAGACCTGGAGCGGGCAGCAGGTCATCTGGCATGATGCAGACAATACCTGCGGCAATCCGTGCGTCGTGGTGGATCGTGACACAGGCACGGTCTGGCTGCTGTCCACCTGGAACCTCGGCAGGGATCATGAAGCCCAGATCATCGATCAAACCAGCCAGGACACACGTCGTGTCTTTGTGCTTTCGTCCACAGACGACGGCACGACCTGGAGTCCGGCCAGGGAAATCACCACGCACACAAAACGCCCCAACTGGACCTGGTATGCCACAGGCCCGGGCAGCGGCATCCAGATGAAGCAGGGCCCGCACAAAGGACGCCTGGTCATTCCCTGCGATCACATTGAAGCCGGGACCAAACACTACTACTCCCACATCATCTTTTCCGATGATCACGGTGCGACCTGGCAGCTCGGCGGCAGCACGCCACAGCACCAGGTCAACGAATGCGAGGTGGTTGAACTCACAGGGGGGCGACTGATGTTGAACATGCGCAACTACAATCGCGACAAAAAGAATCGCCAGGTGGCTGTCAGCGAAGACGGCGGCCAGACGTGGACCGATCAACACTTTGACCAGACGCTCATCGAGCCCATCTGTCAGGCCGGTCTGGAACGCGTGCGCTGGTCCGGGCTGGACCGTGACAGTGTGATCGCATTCTCCAATCCCGCCAGTCGGTCAGGGCGGGAGAGAATGACCGTGCGCCTCAGTTTCGACGAAGGCCTGACCTGGCCCCTGGCCTGTGTGCTGCATGCCGGCCCCAGCGCCTATTCCGACCTGGCCGTGCTGCCTCTGTCCCAGGGTGCCGTGGCGTGCCTGTATGAGGCCGGGCTCAAACAGCCCTATGAGACCATCGTGTTCGCCCCAGTGCCGATCTTTCAGCTCACTGAGAAATGACGCGGCGATTCCATTTATTAAGCGTCATGCCTTGCCTGCCTCAGAATGCGTTTATCATGTTGTAGAGGATCTTGTCCGCCACAGGATCCTGGCCGAGGTTGTCGACCAGACGAAGCTGCGACAGCACGCAGCGCCCCATCCCGCATGGCACCATGGCCAGGTCACTGCCCCACCATGCGTCACCCGGGCCATAGTAGTGACGTTTGCTCAATTCAAAATCAGGGGAAAAGTCAAAGCCAATGGCCCCTGCGATCGTGTCTCCGTCCACGTCCAGCAGTGTACTCTGGGCCCAGACATTTTCGTAGATCGAGCCCATCATGCCATTGACAGGCAGGCCGTCGAATACAGGATGGTCATGCACGAGATGTGAAATACCCAGCCACAGACCGATGGCCGCCTTGACGCGAACGCGTACGGGCAGGAGATCCGAGGCAGGTCCGGCCATGGCCCAGGGCACCTGGGGACCCCCGCCCTGCAGATACACCGCTGTGCCCCCGGACCGGATGAATGCCGTGAGTGCAGCAAAGCGATCCTTCTGGGTTTGTATCCGGGCTTCGGTCCTGGACACGAACACGGGACAGGCAATATCGGTCAATGCACTGAATTCCTCGAACGCGATACCCTTTTCCCGTAAAAATGGTCTCAGTGAATTGCTCGGATCGAGGACGGCGATCTGCGTGTCAGGGACGGCCAGTTGCTCTTCAGAAAATACATCGAAGCCCTGCTCATTTTCAGTGACCATCACACCGTCGTCCTCTGTGATCTGTGTCTTGACTGTGTATGCCCCCTTGAGCAGCCCGGTATCCAATACCTCGCTGAACACCGGCGCAATACCTGATTCCATATGAATCGGGATACGTTTCGCAAAAACGAGGGTGCCATCAGGGGCTGCCACCTCCACCTTCAGGTGCCCTGTGACACTCTCCATTTCGTTCACGCCCGTAATCTCGAGGGTGGTGCCGCGCTCGGCATACACATTGCGAGGGCGCACGCGGATCGAAAGGATGCGTGCCTGATTGGCCGCCTTGGTGCCTTCATACGCATAGGTCTTGGGACGGCGGAACAGATCCAGCAGTCCAGCGCCCATGATCCAGTCCCCTGCACACAGGGCATGAATGCAGTAGCCCTTCACAGCCGGGTTGCATCGCACGGCCTCGATCATGCGACGGTTGGCCGTGCCGTGCAGTTGCTGCTGGTCAAGGCAGAACTGGTGGAGATCAGGATACAGCACGTCAAATCCGCTGTCCTTCAATGCCTGCCTGTGCTGCTCAGCCAGGCGGCGATGATACACCGCAGGCGGCACCAGGGGATTACCGATCTGGGCAAAACGTCTGTTGTTGTCCACCAGATCCGGCAGACTGCCGTAGCCCAATTCTGAAAAAATCGTCATCAGTCCAGGCACCACATTTCTACCAGGCAGTCGACCTTTCAGACCCATGGCCCGCATGGCTTCATGCGTGATTCGGCCGGTCCACAGGAGTTTGTCGTACACGGCCTCATTGATCTGCGGTCCGGGATAGTCGTGGATATCATTGAACTTGAGCGGTTCGGACTCATAGGGCAGATACATGTGTGCGCCCTGGGCCCACCCACCGGACTCATCCAGGATCAAACGCGTGGGATCGAGCTGCCGCGCGAGCATGGACATCGGATGCAGCATCTGCTTGAGCACCGGGCGTTTGAGCTCGTTAAAGAGTTCCCACTGCACCACACACGTACGGTTCCGGTCACGCAGGATGCTCTGACGCACCTCGTTTTCTACCCATCCGGGCAAACGCGCGGATTCCATGGGCAGGTCCATACATTCAATGGCCAGCGACCCCACAGTGAGCACCCCCATTTCATCGGCCAGATCAAGCCACATGGGCGGCGGCGGTTTGCGCCACGGGCGGATCATATTGAAGCCCGCCTCTTTGGCCAGTTGGATTTCGCGTCTGACCATGTCACGGCTGTCAGGGTAGGCCAGCTTCACCGGGTACAGCCCCTCGAAAAAAGTGGCCTTCAGGTACAGGGGTTTGCCGTTCAGGTAGAACTGCTTGTCACGGATAGTAAATTCGCGCATGCCGAACCTGGCAGTCCATCGATCGGAGATCATGCCGCCGTATGTCACGCTCACCTCGGCACGGTACAGATGGGCATGGTCCGGTGACCAGTACAGGGCGTCAGGGATGGACAACGTCCAGCTCTGACGGGTCAAGCCGGGGGTCAGGGTTCCTGAGTGATGGTTCGCAGCGACCACCTGATCAGGTCGGGCCACAGAGCGGATGGCAATGTTCAACTCGGCTGGTATATCCTGGTCTCCCCCGTGCTCCAGTGCCACGTGGAAGGTGGCGGTGTCATTCGAAATCCTCGGCTCAATAAAGACATCCTGTATGGTCACATCCCGTGTCGCGACCAGTCTGACTGGCTGCCAGATGCCGCCAGTGATCGCACCGCGCCATTGAGGTGTTTCCATGGGTCCCATCCCGTCCACTCGCTTGTCCTGCAGCAGGATCGGCCCGACCACACGCAGGATCAACGTGTTCTCCTGGCCCTGCCTGATGAGCCCGTCCACTCGGAACTCAAAGGGTGTGAAACCGCCTTCGTGGACACCCACAGCCGTGTCGTTCAACCAGACTTCTGCCAGAAAATTCACCGCGTCGAACTGCAGCCGAATGACCTTCCCCTGCCAGCCTTCCGGCACCTTGAACGTCCGGCGATAAAAGGCCACGCCTTCATAGTCCTTTTCGATTTCCTCCCAGCAGCTCGGCACCTGAATCCGGCGAATCCCCGCCTGCTCGGAAAACACGGTGTCCCTGTGCCAGCCGGCCTCCCTCCCCACATTGGCAGGGTCGAACATGATCCCCCAGGTGCCATCAAGACTCAGGACCTCCGGATTTCCAGAGAGGACAGGCTCAAGGCCCCGGGCCTGGAAGCTGATGTGACACAGGGACAATACGAATAGAAATCGGATTGAGATAGGCATTGCGAACATACTCCTCATTTCGGTCTTATTTTGCAGGCGATGTCCCGGCTGAATGGAGGCATTGAACCCTGCAGGCGACCTTCTCTGCATGAGACATGGTCAGTGCGAAGGACTCCGCCAGCGAAGGTATCCCACCACTCGATCTGATAGGTCCCGTCTTTGAGTCCGCCGATTGTCACGATCCCCTCTGTCACCGGGGCCGGCCGTTTGTTTTCTGCGACCTGACGCCACCATGTGGCCCGGCTGTCGGAGATCCAGAGGTAGGCACAGGCATCGCCCTGATAACCCAGCACACGCACCTGCCCGTCGGACACAGTCGCGCCTGTCAGGCCAAGTCCTGCAAAACAGACGTCCGCCAGGAAGGCAGACAAAGGCTTGTAATGCCTGTACGCATCCTGCTCGTCGAGCAGTTCCCACCACCAGAACATGGCCGTACCGGACGTGCCTGAAAATGCCGAGGCCCACAGCGAGGTATGGAAATGCACACCTTCGGAGTCCTGCTTCATGTAGTCACTGCGTCCCCATTTGGCATCGGCCAGGCCGAATTCCGCAATCAGTGAGGGCTTGTTCGGGGCGTTCTTTCTCAAGAACTCAGCCCTGTCCAGCACCACGGCGACTTCATCCTGGTACGCTTCCTCAGTGCCGGGACGCATGTAGCGGTGTACCTGGGCCAGGTCCAGGCACGGGAGTGCGCAGTCTCTGGCCGAAGGGTGCCACGTACTCGTGGCGCGGAGGTGGTGGTAGATGTCTATGGATTCGACATAGTGGCCGACCTCCGTATAGAAACGGTCTGTGGGCAGGCCGGGATCGATCTCATTGAAATACTCCCACGCAGCCACACTGGTCGCATAGCCCCAGCGGGCCACGGCATAACGCATGAATTGTCTGGCATAGCGAATGGCCGTGTCATAGTCGCGGCTGCTGGCATCGGCGAGATGCTTCATGTACAGGTCCCGTGTCAGCAGACACAGCATCAGGTAAATGCCGTGGTCCTGCGCAGCTTCAACCAGCTTGTCCAGCATAAAGCAGTCGACCTGGTTATATACGCCCAGCGCGGGCCGGTTCACATCCGCCTCCCACAACAGCTCCGGCCCGTGCCCCGCTTCTTTCAGGGAGAGGCTGTCCAGCCAGATCGTTCCGGACCCGACCGGCCCCAGGGTCAACTGCCCGAGCCAGAAGTCACGGTCTGCCGTGGTGAATTCCTGTGTGAACGCCTGCCATGTCGTGTCCCCTGTGGCGTGGACGGGTGTCTCCCAATGCTCGCCTCCAAGGTTGATGCGCAGGCCGGTCGCGCTGTCAGTCATGAAACGGCCGGCAATGACATAGCTTGTGTTTGGACGCAGTGCCACAGGATGAGACGGGGCCACTGTCACAGACTGGCTCTCTATCTTGACGCAGTGACGTGCCTTGGGATCGCCCTCCAGGCCCGGCATGGGCATCACGATGTTGTCGCGACTCCATGAACGGTTCCACGCACTCTTCCTGGCCTCGATCGCCATGGCCCAGTCGTGGCAGCCCGTCCAGATGCGGAGAAAATTGGCCCCATTGGCAGTGAGCTTTTTGAAGATGGTCTCAGCCTTGGAGAGAGTCACAGTCTGGCCCTCGCCAATGAAGGCAAGGTTCTGTCCGATGGCAAAGAAAGGCGTGCCGTCGCTGAACGCCATGAACCGGGGATCTTCCTCGCACACACCCAGGAATCCCCTGCTTGCCGACGCCACGCACACGAATGAAATGGGCTGTGACTCAATGATACCGGTCTTGTCTTTCAGCCGTGCCATGGCCCTGTAGGTCCCTGTATGCATGGGGGCAAAGCGTGCCTTCCACTGACCGTGTCCCACAGGATAGATCCAATCGGATCGGGCGCGTCCCTGATTGAGTTGCTGCCGTTCATACATCTGGCAAAAGAAGGCCGGTACAGTCATGGACTGGCCATTCGGTGTTGTGAGCACCACATTCAATTCAACTTCCTGAGGATCGAATGGATTGTCATAGCGTCTGTCCCATGCCACGAGCAGCTCGAGCTTCCCGTATCTGGCGACCTCAGCCTTCGATGCCTCCATTTGAAGCATGCCAGAGGCCTGCGCCGCGCACAGAGTGCCCGGCACGATTGCCTGCATGACAAGAACCATAGACAAACACTTCCACATGATCTGTCCCTTCAGTTTCATGACGGTCTACCCTGTTTCACCTGGCCATCCCCCATAGTACACCAGTATCATGGGGGTTGTCCATCCCGTGATTATCAGGCCTTGCGTTCGGTATGGTTTCTAATGTAATATACACGTACTGATCTTTGGAATCAGACACCTGAATGCAGACACCTCGTGGTCTTGTGTGAACGATGCGGCCACACAAGACAGGGCCTGGGAAAAGGACGACATGGGATTAGGACCCTATATATACCTGGTTTGGTTTGTTCTCGTATTGGCCTCCCTGGCCGTGACTGGAGTCCTCCTGATGCGCAGGCAATCCCGTGGTTTGAGGCATTCTCTTTTCGCTGTCGCAGGCGCATTGCTGTGCTGGGCGTTCGTGTCCGCATATTCAGGTGCCTGCGAAATCCCCGGCTATATAGACTCAATGGCCTTTGCGATTTCGATGGCCATCGGCCTGGCGGGCATCGTGCTGTTTGTCCTGGGTTGCAGGGCACTCAAGGGGACTTGAAGAAATCTTCTTGGACCATTTCAACACTGCTATCACCGTTGTATTTGAAACAAGGCCCCTGGCTAAGGCCAGGTGTCTCTGCGTTCTCTGCGAGAGGAAAGTTGTTTGGTTCCGGCCAAAGCTTACAGCCCCATGGGGGGCCGGACTGTGTGCCTCTCATCCGTTCAGGTGTCACGCCTGCGGAACACCGTAAACTGAGGGATCGGAGCATCAAGGCCCTGAGGCTCTGCCTGCGTTATCCAGAACCCTCTTCAAGGTGACACCGCCGTCCGGAGACACATAGAGACCGTCCGTATGCACGAACCACCACCAGTCGCCCTGGTGCACGTCACCGCAGACGGCGATCAGCCCCCCTCTCGGCACCTCGCCCCGGGTCTGGAGCCAGGACCAGTTCATGCCCCATCCGCGTACGCACAGAGACAGACGCCCCGGCACCATTGGATCCAGGGCCTGGGTGAGAAAGCGTCCCTGCCTGCGATCGCCCGTGGCCGTGGTGCCCAGTGCGGTAAACGGGCGCAGCCACTCCAGGTTTTTCTGCGGGGGAAACAGTGACATGTGACCGCCGGAGTTGCCCTGATACCCATGGCTCGTGGCAAAACTGATGGACACGGTATTGCTGAGAGACTTGTCCCAGGCTGCATTGTAAAATCCCGTGTCATCGCGTTCATCCGAGACCCTCAGCGACTGCACATCGTCTTTGGTGATGTAGCTTCTTGCCAGAGTGGATTCCGTGGCCGCGTTGGGCGTGCCCCGCCCGAGGCACATCATCCAGCGGTCCGGACAGGTGGTGACGCACAGTTCGGTCCTGCCGCGCGTGGCATCCGGATAAAACCGGGCCCACGGCCACACAGTCACGGAGGTAATGCGCTGGCCGGCCAGGTCCAGCAGCGTCCAGGTGACACCGCCGTCCGTGCTCTTGAAGAAGCCCTTGGATTCGCCGCCCGCATAGATCGTGTCGGGTGTCTTGAGATCGTATGCCACCACCTCGCCGCACAGGGCCGACGGACCGACCCCGTCGAAGTCGCAGTGCAGATCGAGCCGTGTCCAGGTGCTGCCGCCGTCCGTGGTTTTCCACAGACGCCCTGTTGTGCCGCGTCCGCAGGCGCGGAGCATGGTGAGGGGATCCTCCGGATGGATGGCCACGCTGCGCACCATTAGATCCTCGCCGGTGAGCTGACCATTGCAGGGCGACCAGGTCCTGCCGCCATCCGTGGTCCTGAGCAGACCTGCGAATGACGAACGCAGCACCACCACCTGTGGATCGGTGCGTGCCATGACCACACCGGTCAGGCGATCGCCCCCCGTGTGCTCCGCTGCAGCAGGCAGCGGCGGCGCGCATTCAGGTGCGGCCCCCTGCACGATGGAGAGTTCAGAGACACCGGCCTGGTAGTGGGCCAGGGCATCCTGCGGCAGGGCGCTGAAAAACAGTCCCACATCCATCTTCTGCCGGGTTTTCTTATATTGATAGGCCCCGAGTTCCCACTGCCGGCCGTCCACGGATGACCAGGCCGTCCATACCTGGCCTTTGCGTACAATGCGCAGCCAGGGCCGGTCCCTGGCGATTCTGTACGAACTGACACGCGTCGCCCCCAGATCGGAGAAGTCCGCTGACGAGCGCAGGCCATTGGCAGCGGTCTGCACGAGATAAAAATCCCGGCCCCATTCCCAGTTCAGACGATCCCCGTATTCGCGGGCGCTCAGGCCCACCCACGCGTGCGGGTTCACGGGTTCGCCGCGCGATCCATTGTAGTGGTCAATGCGGCAGGTGGCCGTGAAGTCCCCTGTGATCTCTTTTGTCACGGTGTGCATGCCATGACCGAAGAACTCAAAGGCCCTGCTGCCCGTCTGCCACAGACCGGCGTGTGCCTTGGCGTCGCCCACGTTGCGCACGGTCCAGTCTGCATCCACGGGTTGGCCCGTGACCTCGAGCGTGACAGACTCGGAATCCACAGTCCGGTTGTCATCGAACAACACCCGGGTCCACAGCGTGTTCGTGCCGCGTGCCAGGGGACCGCTGTACTGCAGATCCGGGCCCTGACTCTCTGCCAGTTGGAGCGGGCCGAGAAATAAGGTGGTCCGGTCCACCCTGTGGTCGCGGGCCTGCACCGAGACCGTGACACGTGCCGTACCGTCGCCCGGGGCCTCTGCTGTCATCTTCGGCACAGGATACGCGCCGGTCTCCGCGACGCGCAGGGCCTCCAGCGGAATGGGCTGGCGTACCAGGTCCGGACCTTCCCAGTCGATGCTGAAATTCCTGGCATTGAGCTGATCGTACAGATAGGTCACCTCCAGCGCATGGTCGCCCCTGGCCAGGCATTGCAGTGCGGCCTTTTCCGTGGTACCGTGCTGACCGTCCCACACGAGCACCTCTTGTTCATCGATCCGGATGCGATAGGCCCCGTCAATCTGCGCACGAAATATGTAGAGCCCGTCACCAGGCACACGCAGCAGGCCCTTGAACACCATGGCATAACCGACGTTGCGCTGCGCACGCACACTGAGGTCAAAGCCCCTGGCCAGACCGCGCCGAACCAGCGTGCCCTGGGCCATCTCGTCGAGCGTCAGCCAGGTGTGCGACTCGTCGGGCTTCTGGAGTGGAGGATTGAAATAGTTGACCCTGCGTTTCGAGTCCTTGTGGAACAGTTCGTACGCAAGCCCCGTAATCGTGGCCGCGGTTTTTTCAGGAGGTGCCGGCGTGTTGACCGCGTCCACGGGCACAGTCATCGGCGGGGCCGCCTGGTCAAAGACATCCGTGACGGTCAGCCGGATCATGGACGCTGACGCCGGTGTCTCCACCAGTGACAGGCGTGCCGTGGGCAGACGCTCCTGCTTCACGGCCACCGGGTTTCCCTGGCATTGGGGATTGTCAAAGACCTCGATCCTGTACGAAAACGCGGGCGACGCCGTGTCAGGCACGTCCCACGACACGGCCACCTGGCTGCCCATGCCCTGGGCCCGCACCTGGGTCACGGCCGGCCTGTCGAATACGGGCAGGTCGGGCTGTGTCACGGAGAAGTCGTGCACCTTGTCCCCATCCAGCGGGACGCCCTGGATATGCTGCGGCAGAAAATCCGGACGATTGGCATACTCGATGGCCGCATATTCGTGGTCGCCCTCAGGCACAATGTTCACCACGACATAGTTCGTCCGGGTGATGGTGATCGTGTCCGACTTGAGCCAGTGTCCGTGCTTGCGGAAATACCCCAGGCGCCGATGCAGCGGCCTGACCACGCGTCCGTCCGAGAGCGTTTCAATAAATCCGCTGTTGCCTGTGAATGATTCGGCGGGTATGGGCAGGCGGGCCAGTCCGATGAGGTGCCAGCGTCCGTCCCCATGGTCCTTGATCCAGCGTCCCATGAACGCGTGGTTCCCGCCCCCGATCGGCTGCCACACGCGTGCTGCCATGGTATACCACTGTCTGCTCTGCACAAAGGGCCAGGCCTCGGATCCCATGGTGCCGCTGCTGCCCTCCCCCCCGTAGTCATTCCTGATATAGAGGTTGGGGGCCACATCCGTGAAACGGACCGGGCTGCCATTGGCGTCCCCTCCCCAGAATGTCCACACATTGCCCGGTCTGTACGAGGTCTGCACGGCTTCATCGAGATGGGGCAGATACCCGGGCCCGTCCGGTGCATATGAGGGAAACCCCGCATAAAAACTGACGTTGTTGGGCTTGGGATTGAAGCTGCTGTTCCAGTTGGCATAGTAGGTGCCGGACGGCCACCACGGCCAGCGTATATCCATCATGATGATGTCCGCGCCGTCCTGGACGTTCTCCCTGTACCACGTGGCCAGCGCAGCACGAGGCAACACAAAAAGAAATGTACAGACCAGGAGGTACGTGTGCAGATTTGGACAATTCGTAAACTTTGAACAGGTGTTCTGATTCTGATGCATCGGGACTTTCTTCATTGAAAAAGGCTTGGCAATCAACCGCCAGTGCTTTGTCACACCTTAAGTTCTGGGTATGCGCAGCACCCTAGCCCGCATTTCCGTGTGACACAACACGAGTGTGAACTGCCATCATGGATCACGATTATAGGTCCGAATCGTGACAAATCAAGGGCAAACCCACAGCGCTGCAGGCAAAGGTGCGATGGACTCCTCTGCCGTGCGCACGTTGCCTTGGGGTGACGTGGCTGACTAAAACACGGGTTCCTCTGACGGGTGAACGCCCCAGCCATCAAACGGCGAGCGAAAAAGCTCAGGTTCAAAACCGCCAAGATTCAGAGCCTCAATCATATCACAGGGAATCGTCACGTCTCCATAGATCGCGGAGCGCCCCAGAAGCTGGCCGCCCCTGGATTCGACGGGGGTAAAGATCAGGATCGAACCGTTGATCAGATTGGCTCGCACCTGGGCGGTCACGTCGGTGCTTGATCTTGCAGGGGCATTCGGGTCTTGCCCCGGCCTGCTGACATCGACCACGCGTGCCAAACGGGCAACGGGTATTGTCTGCGTACGGAGTTTGGATTCAAATTGAACGCTGCGCGTGCTCATGCCCAGCAGCGTGCCCCGTTTCAGATCGCCGTTCCTTGCCATCAGGATGTGGGTGGGCGGCGTACTGCGATTGAACCGCGGCACAGTCAACGCACGCGCCAGCTTGACCGGGTCGACATCGAGGACCCTCTCCTGCTCGTACCGCAGGGTACGATTGAGCCAGGCGTTTGTCCCTCCTGTCCCTTGACGCTTCAACGGCATGAATTCTATGGCCTTGATGGACTGCGCATCACAGGCACGCTGCAGGACAAAGGGGGAGTCAAAATCCAGTACGGCCTTGTCACATGACAAGACCCGACAGGGAATGACCTCCCCGTTTTTCAGGTGCAGCGTCCAGGGAAATCGCTTCGAATCAACGGTCATGGCAGGCCCCTGGGGCAGGGATTGGCGGTGCCGCTGGATTCGGGCCACCGCTGCCCCGGCCAGGCGCAGGGCGGGGGCGACGCCAGGGACATGCCAACTCAGAGGTGATCCAGCCAGATCAAACGACAGGCGGCCGCGCAAGCGACCGGCCGACGTGAAGAGTTCGTCCATGCCGTCACTGGACGTGGAGGCCTGGATGTCGCGTGCGTCAAAGCGAAGCAATGCTGCACGGCCCAGTCCGCAGGTCACCGGTTCATCGGAAAACCCTGTTTGCAGGATCACCTGGCCGGACGCCATCCGAACCACACGTCCGCGTACGATCGCTCCATCTGCATAGATCAGTTCACTCATGTTGGCCGTGACAGCCAATGCCGCACCTGGCCTGGCCATGCGATCCACCTGATCCAGATCGATGCGGTGACGGATACCGGCCTGATCCACCACAAACGCAGCCCCGTCAGTCACGTGCAGGTGTCCGTACACCACCTCCCCATTCACCAGATGCACACGCGTCCTGGCCGCATCAAACACCTGCCTGGCCCCTGTGTTCAACCGATGATACACACCGAGGCGACGCACCGTTAGATCCTCGCCTCGGTTGCGAATAACGATGCCGGACTCACCTGCCTGGGTCTGAACCCCCTTGACCTCGACGAGCAGCCCCCCGCTGGCATCGAACACCTGTAATGACGGGTTGTCACTGTCAAACACCAGGCGCAATCGCACGTCTCGCATGTGTTTACCAAGGGTCATCACCGGCTCAAAGATCTGGTCCTGTACGACCACCAGTTCATCGCCCCAGGTCTCCAAACGCGGGGACTGGTTCGTTTCATCACTGTCTGTTTCCCTGCCAATGGCCAGCACAAACTGCAGCGTACTTGACGAGGTGAGTTCCAGATCGATTTCGAACTGGTCCGGCAGTTCAAGGGCACGTGAGAGTCTGGCGTGTTTGCGAGAGGTTTGAGGATGTCCCCCGAGGCCCTGCTGCCAACCGGATGTCTGGCTGCTTTCTGCCAGGGAGGTGTACTCGTCCCTGGCATTGATCATCCAGAGACTCAATCGGGCCTCTCCGCCAAGATCGATATACTCCAATTTCAGTGAGTGAGACCCCTGAGCCAGTGTCACAACGGATCTGTAGCGATTGGCAATGTCAGCATCGTTCCTGATCTTTTTCCCGTCAATCCACAAATGTGCGGCGTCATCGACACTCCCCTCGAACTGGTACTGCCCCGTGCTGGGAACCGCGATATCTCCCTCGAAGGACATGGCGAATCGTCCCTCAAATCTCGATAATCCCAGATCGAGGTAACCGGCCACGAACCGGGCTTCATCCACAGGCGTCAGTTCCGCCAGATCAGGAAAGTCATCGCCCCAGGTCCAGTTGCCCTTGTAGACCTTGATGCCAAGGTTCCTGATTGGACCGTCCATCAGGAGTTGCCACTGCCCGAACTGGGATCCATCGAACACAAGATTGGGATGCACGCGCCGGTTCATGGAATAAACCGCGTCTCGATTCACCCGAACCTGTCCCAGACGTTGACTGGCAAAGAGAAAGTCGTTGTCACTGGAACCGATCAAGTCCGCGGTGAACACATCGCCTGTCACCGTGCCAATGCGAAAGGCCTCAGAGGTCTGTCCAGTCTCTGTGGGAAACTGAATCGCATCCACGGCATTGATATCCACGGCCAGATCATCTGCAAAGACAGGCGATGACCAGCGTATCTGCCCGGATTCGCTGGCAAGCAGCCTGCCCGGCAGGACATCCCCATTGTGCCAGCGAAGCATCGCCTCCTGGGCCTGCACCGATGTGATCAGAAAAAGCATCGAAAAGATTACGCTGTTTTTGAACACTTCGACAATCGTGCTCGTGCTCAGAGAGGCGCAGCCCAACGGTGCTCGTAATCGTAATCGATGCCCGTCCAAATCTTCATTTCGATTACGATGACGAGCACCATCTCGATGAATCGAGTTTGAGCACGAGCACGTGAATTCCTTCAGCAAGCCGTTATCCATCATTGTTCTCTTTTTTGTTGTCGTGATTCAAAGTCGTTCTGAACACCAAGTGCCGGTTCCCTGGCCGGACGCACCACCCAGGTCTCGAACAGGGACCTGAACGGCGTCTTGTCAAGATCACCGGTATGCAGGTAGCGGATGCTTTCGACAGGAATGGCCATGTCCCCATAAAGCGTGGAACGGCCGATCAGCTTGCCATCCCGGGATTCAACGGCCGCAAAGACCAGGATCGAACCATCCGCCAGGTCGGCTCGAACCTGGCCTTTGGGGTCGATTGCTGTGACTGTCGTTTCGCTCGATTCTTCTTCCGGCTGGCTGACGTTGACCACACACGCCAGACGATCTACCGGAAAGGTCTGCATGCGCAGCTTCGATTCAAACTGTAGAGTCTTCGGACTCAGTCCCAGCAGATTCCCACGCTTCAAATCGCCGTTCCTGGCCACCAGGATGTGGCCGTACGGACTGCCACGACTGAAACGCGGCACTGTCAGCGCACGGGCCAGTTTCATCGAGTCGACGCCAAGGGAGGTCTTTGGTGCTGGCGCCAGGACACCCTTGAGCCAGCCATTCGTCTCGCCGGAGAAGCCGTCCGCTGAATCCCGGCTTCTTCTTGGTGCGAATTCGACCGCCTTGATGTGTGTCGTATCGATCACTCGCTGCTCGATATACGGCGATTGAAAACCGAGAGAGTCCCTGTCGTATGACAACACCCGGCACGGAATAATCTCCCCATTCTTCAGATGCAGCGCAAAGGGAAATGCTCGCTCATCGTAAAAACGGGTCTCAGCAACCGCCCTGCGGCTCCGTTCGATGCGCGCGCCGCCGGTGCCAGCCAGTCGCACGGGCGTCACACCCCCTTCCGGCTTCCAGCTCAACGGCGATTCATCCCGGTCGAACAAGAGTCGCCCGTGCAACTGACCTGATGCATACACGAGTCGATCACTCGTACGGTCTGGCGATGTGCCGTCAGTTGCAGGTGGACCGAATCCAAGGGACGACGCCCCGGCCAGTGTGCAGACCACCGGCGCCTCCGAGAATGCCGTGCGCAACACCACGCGCTCCGGGTTCACGGCTTGGATGTGACCGCGCAAGATCACCCCGTCAGCATAAACCAATTCAGCCGTGTTGGCAGTCACAGCCAATGCGGTACCGGGACTCGAAATGCGATCGATGCTGTCCAATTCAACATCGCGCCGCGTACCGTCCGGAGCCACAACCTGCGCGCCGCGTTCGGTAACAGCCAGACGCCCGACCATCACCTGTCCATCCATCAGGTGGACGCGTGCCTTGCCGGAGTCCTCGCCCCGCCGGGCCGCCCCGTTGGACCGGCGATAGACACGCAATCGCCGTATCATCAGATCCTCACCTCGGTTGCGCACGTGAACCAGGGAGTCACCAATCGGGGCCTGAATACCTTTGACCGTCACTAACACATCACCGTCTGAATCGAGAACCTGAAGTTCCCCCATGTCACGATTCAAAGCCAATCGCAGGTGGACACGGCGCTGGTCTGGTTCCAGGGTCGCGATGCGTTCGAAGACCTTATCCTGTACAACCACCAGTTCGTTGCCCAAGGTTTCCAGTCGCAATGACTTGCCTGATGTTGTGTCCAACGTGTCTTCACCGAACGCCAGCACAAACCTCGGGCTTGCAGAAGAGGTGAATTCAAAATCGATCTCACCCTGTTTTGGTATCTCGATCTTGCGAAACAGGCGGCCGGTCTTGGGGGTGCTCAGCGCATGACCTCCAGGCCCGCGACGCCAGCCGGGATCCTTGCGAACGCCGTCAAGTGAAAGGTACGGGAAGTCAGGACCGCTCATCCACACGTTCAACATGGTGTTGCCCCCGGTGTCAAAATACTCCACGCGCATCGCATGAAAACCCGGTCCTAATTTCACATTGGCCCGGTCTCTCCCCCCAGCGCCGGCCTCGAAGTCTCCGGCCGTGAAATCGACCGCTTCGGCCTGGGCAATCTGCTTGCCATTGATGAACAACCTCGCTTTTTCATCGGCGGCAATGCCAACCTGGTAGTCACCCGCCTGGGTGATTTCGATCCGACCCTCGAACACCATCGCAAAACGTTCCTTGAAACCGGGAAGATCCACATCGATGTATCCGGCCGGCAGTCTGCCCATTTCAGCCGGACTGAGTTTCGAGAAGTGGGGGAACCCCTCGTCATCGCTTTCGGCCCAGTCCCCGCTATAGACCCTGTAAATCGAATCCTTGACCGGACCCTGCAGTGCCACATCCCAATCGCTCATCTGGGACCCGTCGAAGATGAGATTCGAGTGGCTGCGCCGCGCGAACGAATACACGGTATCTCGATTCACCCGGATCATGCCATAGCGTTTGCTGGCGAAGTGCAGTGTGCTTTCGTCGGACCCTACCAGATCACCCGTGAACACATCGCCTGCCACCGTGACAATGCGGAAGGCCTCACCCGGCGGCAGCCACGTGGCAAGAGCATCCCTCGAAGTCAGATCGGATTTTACGACAGCGCCCTGAAATGTGATCGACGCCAGCGCATTGCTGTCAACCACAAGCGCCTCAGAGAAGATGGGGGATGACCACCGGATTTGGCCGGGCCCGCTTCCCAGAAGCCTTCCGACAAGGAGGTCCCCATTCTTCCATCGCAGAACCGCGGCCTGAACTTGGGCGGATGCGACCCATGGCAGCATCAATGCAACCAGCCATATTCCAATGATTGAGTTTGACTGTATTCTTCTCATATCTTCTTGCTTCTTACACGTTTCTTTCAATCCACAGATACCACAGGTCTTCACAGATTATTCTCTGTCTTTCTTGTCTTTTATTCTGCGTCCATCTGCGCAATCTGCGGCTCAATATTTTTTTTAAAGAATCATCGTTCATACACCGGCAGAAGCCGATAGTTCAATGCCAGGGCCAGCACGGACATGCCCGTGCCGTAGGCCGACCCATAGGGACTGGGGATGCTGCCGTCTTCCTTCTGCATTTCCTGAAGCTTCTCTACGGTACGCTGGTTCCAGGCCTTCCAGGCCTCGATGTCACTGTGAAACAGGGCCTGGGCCTGATAGTAGCGTGTGTAGAACGGGTGCGAACTGACATCCTGATCCATGCGCTGCTTGATGTATCCTGCAGCGGCCTTGTATTGGGGCAGGTCCTTACGTTTTGCCACGGCAAACACGAGTGTGGCAATGGACGCGCGGCATATACCGTCCCCGTGACTCGAGGCAGGCTGGTAGGACACGTTGCCGTCCTGCATGGTATTGAGCATAAAAAAACTCAATGCCTTTTCCACGGCCTCATTGGGGATCTCGATACCTGCGTTGCGCGCGCCGAGCAGGCCCATCAACACCGTGCCTGACACGGTCGTGTCCGCATCCTGGGACTCGGGGGAATAGCGCCAGGCGCCGAAGGGGTTCTTCTTCTGCGCAGTCAACGCGCAGCGTACGGCCAGTTCCAGCGCCTGCCCCACGGTACGCCTGTCCTCAACAGGTCCGTCACTGCCCTGCCAGAGCAGGCGATCGTTCACCACCCCATAGGCCTCGGACAGGGCCAGCATGGCCAGGCCGTGGTGATACATGGACTGATGGCCGCCGCCCGTGATGTAACCGGTCTCCGCATCCTGATCCTGTATGATTCGGCTCAAGGCTCGGCGAATGTTCTCGGCATAGGGGCCAAAATCGGGATCATCCCCCCCGGCCATAAAGGCCATGATACAAATCCCGGGGATGGCCGGACCATTATTGCTGGCCCCCGGCCAGGTCCCATCTTCCCGCTGCGTCTCAGCGAGAAAGGCCAGGCCCCGCTTGTGGATCAGACTCACCGCAGACGGCACACCACGGCCGTAGCGAATGGCGGA
>JAIPFM010000088.1 GCA_021736645.1 Phycisphaerae bacterium
CGTCGCCGTATCATTGCAGATTAAGCGATTGCATGAACGGATGAAATCAGATAAGCAGCTTCAAGGCCTGGTGGAGCGATTGAACCATCAATTGACTCTCATGGAACACCGAGAACTTAGTTCTTAAGGGCTGGCCCCAATTATGCTTCAATTATGCCTATTTTCTTAAAGATAGGTTTTTTCTTCTGATGAACCGCCTTGTAGTATTCAATCGTTGTTACTTCCTTAGCCTATTAACCTCTACAAAATGCAGCAGTTTTACCTGGCTCACAAGGCTGTGCCGGCGGTGGCACAGATGAGATGGTCAGTTTTTATAAATCTACGGACGTGAGGTGAACACACCCTTGAAGCGCTTACTGGCTTTCACGTTGACCCATTGATCCTTCAGTGTCCCGGGCAGTGCTTCGTAGTACACGTAACTGGCCACCACGTTCTGGTAGCCCATGGGCGTGTGAGCCTGGTAGGTTACGGTCAGCTTGGGCAGACCTGCGCGTTCGGCTTCAGGCACTGCACGGAACACGAGGAGAATTGTCTTGTCGAGGTTTCCGCCCTCGGCCTGGTGCTTGCGGCTGCGAGCCGCTTGAGGTGAGCCCTTGCAGCCCTGGCTCCACCACTCGCTGTAGTCGGGACAGTAGAACCACGTCCACGGGGTCCGGTCGCTGGAAGAATCCTGCTCAGCGGTGGAGCGTTCACCGGCGGTCAGGCGTACGGTCTCGTTGTCCGGCTCCATCTTGTGACTGGCCGATCCCGTGACGTGAATCTCCCATCCACCGCTTGCAGCGATGACCTTTGGCAACGGCTGCCAGTTCAGTTCGCCGCTCGCCTCGACGCTGTACGCAGCCCACTTACCGACGTCCACCGAGTACTGCCCGGCCTGCTTGAACCCGCCCGCCAGGCGAGTCTCATCAGTGGCTTCCCAGGTGCTGGTCAGCGAGAATGGCCCTGCGGTGGTCTCCTCCTTCCAGAACCGGCGCGTGTCGATACGTAGGTTCTCCTGCACCCAGTACCCGGTCGGCGGTGCGGGCTTGTACGGCTGCGAAGGCATCCAGATTCCACCCAGGTCCAGGTACACACGCACATCCGACTGTGCGGTGACCCGGTCGGCGATCGAGCTGAAATCGCACTGCAGCACACCGTCTCTCACTTCCAGCGTGTAACTGTCAGCCGCCTGCTGCCGGCCATCGATCACCAGGCGAGACAACGGCGCCCATGACTCGCCTCCCGGCAGGTTGTACGTGAGGTCTTGATGCGCGCCGTATGGGATGTGCACCACGCGTCCCCCCAGTTTGCCGGCGTCGATGTCCAATTCATCCAGTTCGATCCTGAATCGCGGAATGTACCAGTCCACCAGGTAGGTGTTGGCGTGGATCGCCAGCGGGATGAGCACCTGCGCCTGCGACATGCACACATCTATGTTTGGTTCCCACCCGCGACACTGCACCTTCGTACGGAAGTAACCCAGCCAGCCGCTGTCCACTGCCCACGTCAGGCGGGCCATGTAAACACGGCGGGGTTTGCGCTGGGTCAGTGTGCCGAAGTCGATTTCACGTGTATACAGTGTCATCGGTGCCAGGCCGACCGTCTCACTGTCGAGCATGCAGTCTTCCAGTTTCGGGCTGGGAAAGTCCGGCGTGCCGTTGGCGTTATGCACGGTCACGGCCTTGCCGTCCACGGTCGCGGTGCCGCTGACAGTATCGGCCGAGAAGAAGTTGCTGTTGGTCCACGAGGCCACGGTCTTGAACAGGTCGTCCGGCGTTTCGCAGCCGTCCATGGCCTGCCGGAGAGTATCGCTGGTCTGGTCGCGAATCGCCAGGTAAGGTGAGATGCTGTGACGGATGATGTGCCTTGCGATATCGTCGATCAACTGCTCAGTGGCGAACACTTCGTACGGGTCGGGACCGAGACTGCCGGCCGCGGTCTTGTACGCATGAGCATCGTTGCGCACGTGTGCGGGCACGGTCATGTCGGCCATCAGGTGCATCGTCTCACCCAACGCCCGCCAGCTCTTGGCATATAATCGATCACGCTGCGCAGGGCTGGATGTGCAGGCAACAGCCTCTGACATGGCCCGGATGCCGTTTTCCCACGACCAGTGGTTCTCCTCGAACGGCGTCTGAGCCTGCCCACGCAGTGCCCAGGTGCGAGCGTCCATCTTCGGCCGCTGCAGCACCAGATCACCGACCTTGAACAATGCCGCAGCCAGCAGGTAATGCTCGTCGGTGATGCCCTGCCCGGAGATCGGATCGTAAAAATGCCGCAGGGACATCCACAGTTCCGGTTCATCCGCTGCGTAACCGGCTTCGATCAGCCACTCGCTAAACGCCAGCTTCTTGTCCCCGACCCTGCACTTCTGTTCGTTGAATGCCTGCACGGCCTTGTCACGCATCCACTCGGCGCTGCCTGACAGCATGACACCGGGCGTTTGCTCGATCGCCGCACCGGTGTTGCTGTGTGAGCTGAGGGTGTCTTTCTCGTAGAACATGCCGCAGCGGACCGCGATTTCTCCGGTCAACCGGCGGGTTGGCAGTGTGCTGGTCAATAACGGCAAAAGCTGGTAATCACGCACCGGGTCATCGCTGCCCATGAAGCCGCCCTTCGCAGCGACGCGCGAGGCATAAATGCCCAATGCCAGCCGGTTGATCCGGCCGTGCGGCGAGTCGATCCGTTCTGTGGTTTCGATCTTTTGGCCAGGGGTGCGGTTTTCATACCCCATGGCAGCAACGCAGATGATCAGCAGGACGAGAGCGAGACTGGTGATGCGTGACATCGGACCTCCTTATTAGAACGTGTACAGGAACCACTGGTCGTCTGCGTTCATGAACACGACCGGATATGCCTTACCGTCCATCACAATTTCGTACTCAGCCATCACATCCGTGGCCGCGATCAGTTTGCCGGAGGCCAGGGCCCTGGCGAACTGTGACATGGGTTTGTTTGCATGGGTGAGCAGGTCGTTCACCACGTCACGACGACCGGGATAAACCACATTGATGATGGTCTCGGGATCACCCGTCTCAAAAGCTTTGGCCGTCACATCGAGTTGGCGTGAGAGTGCTTCACGCTGTGCCGCGGGGAGTTCGACCGACTGCGGCCGCCCCAGTGCCTCGCCAGGATCACCCGCGTTATCCGGCAACGACAGACCCAGTAATTGCTCGGTCGGCGTCCCTGTCAACGGTTGTGTTTCGTTCACGGATGGCGCAAGGCTTGTCGATGGATTGGTCGGCTGTTCGACCGGCGTCAAAGCCATGCTGGAACCGTCCGATGAAGTGTTCGACGGTGCTTCGTCATCACCGCCGCCGCAACCCGGTAACAGCAGGCATATAACCACGCATACCGCTAGAATAAGCGCGCCGCGCCTCAGACCCAAGAATCGCTGCATAAACGCCCTCCCTGCACATGATCGTCAATTGAAGTCACTTGACTCAATGCTTGATTCGCTTTTTTCGATATTAAGGTTTGCCTTGTTGCCATGGTACAGCCTTCCGTCGGGTTATCTTGTCAATGCCCTACCCTTTGAACTGATCGAACAGTGTATGGTTGATGTTCTTCAGGGCCGGATAAAGGTCCTTGTATATGCCGAACAATTTGGTGTACTGCTCGGTCAGGGCCTTGTTGGGGTAATACACCTTGCCTGACTTCCTGACCCGCTGGTAGGCCTCGTCCATGTCCCTGTACAGGCCCACGCCCACACCGGCCAGCATGGCACACCCCAGAGGCGTGGCCTCCTGGACCTCGGAGACTTCCATGGGCATGCCGAGCATGTCGACCTTGTTCTGAATCCAGAATTCGTTCTGTGCCACGCCGCCGGCAATCGTAATCTTCTCGAGTTTACATTTCAGATTGGATTCCATGACCTCGATGATGTGCAGGAACTGGTAGTTCAGCCCTTCAATCACGGCCCTGAGCATGTCGGCCTTGGTGACCGTATTGCTCACACCCACAAACGCACCCAGAGATTTGCTGTCGTTGATGGGACAGCCGGACGCTGAGATGTGCGGCAAAAACATGGCGCCGGAGGCACCGGGCTTCGTATGGGCCAGCCATGCCATGAGATGTGTCCACACCACACTGCCGTCTTTGTCCGCTTTTTGCTGGGCTTCGAATCCAAATTCCTTTCGGAACCATTCGAGAGATTCGCCGGACACGGCAGCCCCCCATGCAGCATACATGCTGGGGACCACGTGCGACTGCATGCAGATGCCTGCAGCGCTGATGGCCGGATCCAACACCGGTGAAGGCACAGCCGTTGAAATGATTTCCCAGGTCCCCATGATGTCCAGCACGGTACCGGGCCTGTACACGCCAATGGGCAGGGTGCCGCAAATATGGTCATGCCCGCCCAGCACCACCGTGGTCTCAGTCGAAAGCCCTGTCAATGCCGATGCCTCGGGCGTGATCTTGCCAAGCACTGTCCCGCTCTGAACAGGATCAGGCAGCAGCGTCCTGTCAATGCCAGAGGCTGCCATGAGTTCGTCAGACCATGTCTGTGCCTTTTGATCGAACAACAACATGCACGACGCCATGCTGTAATCCGTGGCGATCTTTGCGCACAACTTGTGATTCAAGAAGTCTTCGATGAGAAGCCATTTCCTGGTCCGCTTCATGATCTCCGGCTCGTGCTCTTTCATCCAGAGGATGCGCATGGCTGCTGTAATGGCCCACGTGGGGAATCCGGCGATACTGAATGTTTTCTCTGCGCCAATATGCTTGTCCCACCACTCGGCCTGCGCCGCTGTTCGAGGATCATGCCAACTGATGAACGGATACAGATGATGGCCCTCTTGGTCGATGGGCACGCCGTCCATGCCCATACCGGTGACGGCCACGGCCTTGACCCAGGCAGGATCGTCAATGACCGACATGGCTTCTTTGGCCGCAGCAGCAGCGCCGTGCCAGATTTGATCCGGCTCCCAGATGACCCATTCAGGGTGTCCTTCAGGGGTAGTTTTTTCAGTGGGTCGACTGGCGGAAGCAATCCGATTGCCGTCCAGATCGTAGATGACTGCCTTGAGACTCGTGGACCCAAGGTCAATCGCCATTAAATAATCCATGATGCTCTCCTGAAGATGGACAAGTTACTTGGCGGCGATGGTCACACCGGTGGGCTCAGGCGATGAACAGACCACACGAAATCCCACGTTGAATACCTTCTGATAGGGACGATAGGCCAGACGGAATGCGGAGGTGGCCCGCTTGGGTCGATCATACCATGATCCCCCGCGTACGATTCTGTCTTCCGAGGCGGTCAGGCTGTTGCGTCCATCGTTCTCTTGGTAGGGATACGGTCTGTAGGCCGTTCGGGTCCATTCGCTCACATTGCCGTGCATATCATGGAGTCCCCAGCAATTGGGACGGTAGTGACCGACCTTGCCGGACACGAGCGTGCCGTCATTGAAACGCGTGTCCCTGGGAATCCAGTCGTCGTACACGGTGGCGTCTACCAGGGGGGCGTACACCTGATAAGGATCATCGGCGAACTCCCTGAGTTTCTGATCCGCCAAATTGGCGTACGCCGAGAAATCGTCATCCGGACCACCAAAGGAAAACGCATTGCTCGAGCCCGCCCTGCACGCATATTCCCACTGGGCCTCTGTGGGCAGGGAGAATCGCACCCCGGTCTTGCGGCTGAGCCAGTCGCAAAAGGCCAGGGCCTCCTGCCATGACACACGCACCACGGGCTGCTCGGCTTCATTGAGGGGAAAGCCGTGCACACCAAACTGATACGCATGCTTTGACTCCACCCGACTGTCGTGCGCCGCATCATAACGGCGGTACTGTTCATTGGAGACCTCAAACTTGCCCATCCAGAAGGCCTGGTCAATCTTGACCACAGTACAGGGCGCCTCATCCACGCCGCGCTGGCCGTCCGTGCTGCCCATGACAAATTCGCCGTCCGGAATACGAACCAGTTCCAGTGTGAGGCCGTCCCCAAGATCGATCGTCCAGGCACTGTCACCGGCCTGTGTCTGATAGCGTCTTGCCGTGGCCTGGTCAAACGGCCATGCAGCCGATGTCACCTTGGGCGTGTGTGTCACAGGGTTCACCGCAGGCACGGGCTTCACGGCCGGATAGGTGATGTCAGGAATGATCTCCATATCCTCGTTGATACCGGCGTACTTTTGACGCAACTCAGCCTGCCTGGACGAAAGTTCTTTGGCTCGGTCACCCACAATCTCATGCCAGTAGCCGTGATAGGGTGCATTGAGGTCTATCCAGGTGACAAGTCTGTCCCAGGATTCGGTATCGAGTGTCACGCCGTAATGCCCCTTCTTGAGCATCTGCACCAGCTCCGTGGTACCGGCATGGTAGTCCATCGGTGTGAGGAGGTGGTAATCGCTTTCTATGCCCGGCCTGCGCACATAGCGGTGCAGCCAGTTGTAACTCACAGAAAAGTACTTGCCGCCGTCCGGGCCTGCATTGCCAGGTGTCACGGACTGCCAGTCGCTGATGAACTCAGTGCCGCGTAGATCGGGCATGGCTTTGCCTGCAGCGACCTGTTGACCATCAGCCGATGATTCGGGATTGTGACAACTGAGGCAGTGTCGGTCCAACACGGGCTGGACCTCACGCTGAAAGCTGAAACCGCGTGTGGGGCCGTACCAGGGCGTGATGGGGGACGGCTTGCGCCGGGCAGCCAGGGTCTGCCTGGGCGGAGGCGAGGTGTTCTGCTGCTCGTGACAGCCCACGCACGAGAGCACTTCGCCCGGCATGGCCGTCATCCAACTGCGCATGAGCTGCAGGGCCTTGCCCTCTGCATCCAGGGGCTGAATGGAGATCGGCGTGTTGGCAGGAACCACGAAGTTTGCGGATCCGTCCGCTTCCACCGGCACGGTGCCCAGGACCCGCTTGATGTCCCACGGGCCATCCATACCCACGGTGCCCAGCAGACCGCCCATACCTCGATACCCGTAGTTGTAACTGAAGACCCTGAGCTTTTTTACGGCGCCACGCGGCACACCCGCAAGCCCGGGCCCGGCGTAAATGTCCGCCAGATAAACGGTGGCGTGTTTGCTCTTGGGATCGATTCTGTCCGGCATGATCGGAGGCCGCGGGGTCTTTTTCACGGCCACCGGCTCAAACAGGACGTATCCGGTCTCTTCCTTCAGAAGAAGCATGTTGTCGAAGATGTCCACCAGATAGATGCCCCACAGAGAACCGGGCGTGGGTTTGGCTGCCACCAGAAAATATTTCTCGCTGAGGGGGTACGGGTGCAGAAACTTGGGCCAGGAGTCATCCACCAGTTGATCCTTGATTGTGGGATCCACAGGCTGGCCATAGCCGGGAATTCGCTGGACCACGCCGGACGCCTCATGGCGATTCACACCCGGATCAAACACGACCAACTCGCCCATGCGGGCCACACCGTGATGGCCCGTGACAATGCCCACCACCTTGGTGGGGTGATCCGGAATGGCCTTGGCATAAAAAATCGAGTTGGGCCAGTAGGAGTTGCTGCCGTAATACTCCATCTGTGACGTGCCGTCAGGATTCATGTGGAACAGCATGCGCGTATTGGAGTGCGGTGTATCCGTGTATTCCCAACGCTGGTACATCACCCTACCGTTGTTCAGGAGTGTGGGACACCAGTCGTGGTCCTGGTCAAAACAGAGTTGACGCACATGACTGCCGTCACCATTCATGATGTACAGATTGGCCACATTGCTGCTGCCCCGCACGCAGGGCACCCCTGTCATGGGGGCTGTTGAATCGTAGATGATGCGACCGTCCGGCAGATAGCACGCGTCATAGTTGTCCACATCAGGTTCCGTGCCGCGCGTGACCTGCACCAGGTTCTTGCCGTCGACCCCGATCTGCCATATCTGCCACCGGTCATGTGTGCCGGGCATGGAGAACAGCAGGGTGTCAGCATCGAAGTTCATGTCAAGATCCCCGACAAATTCCGACTTGGACGGACGATACAGCGTGGTCAAGGGTCTGTCCGGATTGGCCAGGGAGAGCACGGCGATTTCGTTGTCATACCCGGTTGCGGCCGTAGAGCAGTTGCCCTGCCAGTTGGCAGGCAGGCCCAGGCGGTTAGCTGAGCGCTTGACGAGCACAATCTCGTTGAAATCGATGAGCGGATTGGCCAGCAGGGCCCGGCGTTTCAGGGCCATGATGGCCTCCAGACGCGCATGGGCCTCAGGACTGTCTTTCAGCAACTGGTCCTTGATGTCAGGCAGTTCACGGGCAAACTGATCCAGCTTTGACAGATACATATCGGCCCGCGGGTACCGATCAGGATACGTGCGACCCAGATCCGTGATCGCCCGTTTCAGGGCAGGGATGTTGAGGAGTTCCAGATTCTGGCGCATGCGCTCCTGCCTGGCCACAATACCCGCCACCCTGGCGTACAGGGACACCCAGCCCGGACCATCCGGGGCCTGGACCGTGTCAGTGCCCAAGGCATTCAGGGCATTGCGCAGCGAGGGATTCGGGGCCATCTTGTCCAGCATGTCACTGATGATCTCCTGGGCCAGGGGGACATCCTCGGGCCCGAATGTCACAGTCCCGGGGTCGGCCTTGGCCCGTGTGGACCACTGACTGATCGAACTCTGTCTGGCCGGCTTGCCCAGGGCCAGATTCTTTTGCGGGTCTGTGACACCATAGACTTCCACCTCACTCAAATGCATCCAGGTGCTGTCGTTGATCTGCACGCGCACGAACCGCGCAGTGCAGTCGATCAGGGCAATGACCAGAGGCTTGCCATCGAAAGACCCGCCAAAGATAGTGCCGTCGTGTTGGTACACATCCTGCCAGGTCCTGCCGTCCGGTGACACCTGCAAGGTCAGGTACCGGGCACGCTCCTGGGCACCGTCGCGATTGAACACCAGCACGCGATCCAGGGCATGGGTTTGCTCGAGATCCACCTGCCACCAGGGGTTCTTCTGTCGCTCTGTGTGAAAGCCAAACGCCCCGCTCTTGATGCCGTCCACAGCACCGGCAGCATCGGCTTCCACATCGCCTCGGCTGCGATTGATCAGGAGTCTTATCCATTCAGCCTTGGTTTCGCTGTTGATCACTGATCCGGGATCTGCGCCCTGGACCACAGACGTGGCCAGGGTACCCATGACTGTCACAAGGCCGAAGAGCAAGACGTGACAAGATCTTCGTGTAAAAAATCGCGCATGCAATATCTTCATAAAAGAGACTCCTTTGGCACAAACACCTATGTGTCAAAATATAGTCGGACAGTGCCCGAAAGGCAAGTTATGCCTTGGAAATCTTCCATGCCTGCCCGGCAAAGGCCACTCAGTTTGCGCTGGCCACGGTGGACTCCAGGGTCCTGGTCTGTTCACAGAGGTCGAGCAACACACGACGTGTGGACGACTCAGGATAGTCGGCAGCAAGTTTTTGGATGCGCGCGAGGTCCGCCTGTTGGATGCAGTGTGCCAGGGCCTCGGCTGCTGCGTGACGTGTATCCAGGGCATTGTCCAGATTCCCAATGGTATCCAGCAATACAGGTACGGCGCTGTGATCACCGATGCGGCCCAGGGCCCAGGCCACGGCAGCACGCCAACAGGGTGTCAGATCATTGTGCAGGAAAAGCACGCCCGGTCCCAGGGGATCAGGGTACCCATAGGCGCCTTCGGCCGGCTCATGCTCCAGGATCGCAGTCAGGGCCTCTGTGGATCGAGGGTCGTTCAGGTTGCCCAGGGTGCGTGCCGCAAAGAAACAGACCCAGTGTTTGGCAGGCAGAGTCAACACCTCAGGAATGCCTGTATCGAAGACTCGAGGAATATCCACGGGCCTTCTGCGGTAGCGCTCCAGTACAGCACGGACGCGCGGCTCATACGCCCGATCCCGACATACCAGTGACAACACCTGCGCGGCCCGATTCTCCGGCGAAGGATGTCCGCCCCAACAGCGATTGATGGTAGAGAGGGCCTCCTGGATCTCCTGGGTTGGTTTGGCCTGCGCGTCGCCGAGCATGGCCAGGCAGGTCTCCACCACAGACGCCTCTTTTCCGTGCCGGCGAATGACCCGCCCCACGAGTGTTTCGAAGTCATCGTTGTTCAAGAACAAGGCGCGGTCCGGATCCACAGGCAGGGCGCGGATCAGGTGCAGGAGGATCGGTCCGGCCTGCATAGATCCCAGGCCATCGAGGGCCTCTGCGATAAAGTAATGGACCGGAGATGCGTGACAGGCCATCAGGGCCGGGTGGTCGCCGTACCAGAGTGTGTAGTCTTGATAATTCTTCAAACCTGAAAAGGTCGTCACCAGGGCAGTTTGGGCCGCAGGTGAGCCGATCCGGCCCAGGGCTTCCACAGCGGCCTCTGCCAGGAACAAATTGCCAGTGGCCGGGTCGCTGTATTGGCGAAGCGTCTCGCTGAGCAGGGGAACCGCTTCAATGTCTCTGAGATGGCCCAGTGCCCTGGTCGCAGCCTGAAGGGTTCTGGGATTGACCCGTGATGCTGCATTGAATCGGGCATTGTCCCCAATATTGCCCCCCCGCTGCCATGCCGGGAATGGATTGTTTTGTCGGGCCTCCGTGACATACGCGCGGATCGCTGCGCCCGCAGCCTCTGCACCCGTGTGTCCCAGTGCCACTGCAGCGCGGCGCACCCCATCCGTGTCCGGACTCTGCAGTCTCTCGATCAGTGTAAGTTCGATCTGCTCCCAGGTCGTATTGGCAAACCATTGTCGCCATGCCTGCGCCTGCGCGGAACGTGTCTTGAAGGGCGCAAAGGCATTGAAGGGCTGGCTGTGGCCTGTGATATTTTCAAGTGCCACAGCCGCAGCCTGCGCAACCAGCGGATCCTTGCTCGTCAGGGCCGTGAACAGCGGCGGCACGGAGTCGCGTGTCCCGCAGGTCGACAGGGACAAGGCAGCCGCGACCTGCACCTCACGGTTTCGGTCGTGCAGACAATCAGCCAGCGTGCTGGCCGCAGCCGGGTCCCTGAAGATGGACAGACGCTGGGCCGCAGAGATCTTCAGGCCGCTGTCAGAACCCCGCAACTGGCGGATCAGGTCCCCCACTTCCTCTGCACCGGTGGCCAGGGGATTGACGGTCTCACTGTGTCGATTGATGCCTGCCACTTCCCTGTACCGGTCGAATTGAAGTTCCATCAAGCCGGTCACTGCCGCGTTGTTGCCGCGAAATCGATGGGGCTGTCCCTGGCCCAGGAGTTTCAAGGGTGCCGTGTTGAGTGCCAGGGCGCGCGGGCGTGTCACCATGGGGGTGCTTTGACGCGTGTGATGACACCCCACGCAACCTCGCTGTTCGCCCGGGCGCACATACACCCAGGACATCTCGTTCAATTCGGACCGTCCCTCAGCATCCACGGCCTGCAGGGCGATGGGCGTGTCCGCCGGCACCTCGATGGAAAAAGAGCCGTCCGGCGCCAGGGGCACGGTGCCCAATTCCACGGTTTCATTGCCAGCATGAACAATGTAGGAGTGAGACGATCGCGTGGTCAGGCCCTTGCCCGCCAGCACGCGGATCGCACGCACATGAGACCAGCCGGCTGTCACATTCTTGGTGAACCGCGCATCCTGACAGAATAGAAAGCCCGTGGTCTGGGTTTTGTCCACTCTCTCGGCCAGCACCGGCGGCAGTACGCGTTCACCGAGAAACACCGGAGAATGCAGGGCCTTGCCGTTTGATTCGTACAGTGTCACAAGGGTCGGGGGCCGGCTTGAAGGATCGAGGATTGCAATGGTTTCGTAGCTGAGATCATAGGCCGTTCTTTTGGCGTCACCGGATCCAAGCGTGACAGAGACTCGACTGGCTGTGGTGCACAGGAGTTGCCCGTTCGGCAGTGCAGCCACATCCCCGGCTGCCAGAGAATAGTGCTGCAGGTGCTTTGAAGGCGTCCCCAATTGTCCCACGGTGATGCCCGGGCCGGACACAAAGGCCACGCGACCGTCGGGCATGGGCGCAGGACTGCCGCACAGATTGGCACGCAGACGCACGCCGTATTCAGGTCCGTTGTCCAACCCGAATTCGGTCATGCCGTCTGTGCCGTCCGGCTGAATCGCGTGGAGCAGTGTCTCGACCTTGCCTCGGTCAAAAAAATTGTCCGACCGGATAAAGAGGATGCGCCCGTCTGCCAACACCTCGGGTTCATTGTCGAAGATGATGGTATGGGTCAAGGGCTCGATATGACTGCCGTCTGCGTCCATCACGTACAGGGCACGCGACGGCGGACTGTGATACTCTTCAAAGCTGCCGATGCGTGTGGAGGAGAATACCAGACGTCCGTCCGGCAGTTCTGCAGGATCAATGTCATGAAACGGACCGTGGGTCAACTGCTCCAGATGGCTGCCATCACAATCGAGTTTATAAATGTGAAAAAATGGATCACCCTGATACGCCATGGACACGTAAATGGTCTTGCCGTCAAACGACACACTCGGCGATCCAATGCCCCCCTTGCCCGCATCGAGCAATGGACGCGGCTCCACGCCGGGACGTGCAGGCTTCAATTGATACAGGGTATGCCCCACCTTCATGGGGGCAGGCAGGTCATGCTCTGGAAACGCCCTTGACTTGCGGGGATTGAAGACCGTCACAGACAGGCTGTCCATGGCGTTGTTTGTCCCCTGCAGCGGACGATACAGGCTGCAGTCATCGCCCAGAAAAATCAGGGCCTCGGGCCAGACATATTCCGGGGGAGGCACCTGCTTCTTCACGGCACCAATGTGCCCCTGTTTTTCAGCCTGCGCCAGGATCTCGCGCGTCACCTGCTGGACATTGCCCACGGGCCCGCCGCCCGGCTGACTCTCGGAAGGCACTGCGACCTTACCCCACGGCCCCATGCCGAAGTCACCGATCACATCCACATGCTTCCATTTCTGGTCGTCGAATCCCGCCTGCTGCCAGTTGGCCTCTTCTTCAATGCTGCAGGTCCATGTCGCATTGCTGGCCAAGACGATCTGCTTGCCATTGGCCAGGTTGGCCACAAGCTTCACGATCAAACCAGCCGGTCCAGGCAGTGTATTCACGGCCTCGACCGCGACCACCGTGCGCCCGGGCACAAGCAGTGTGGTCACGTCCCAACGCTTGGGTCGCTGCCATGCACTGTTGTCAGCATCACTTTCCCCAACCGGTTGACCATTCAGATAGAGGACAAACAGATTGTCGGCAGTCGCGATAATCTCTGCTGACTTCAGCGCAGGACTCTCGGGGATCATGACTGCGGCCCGAAAGTAGGTCACCGCAGCTGGCAGCGACTCCAGGGGTGCCGCATCCAGGCACCAGATCCAGTTGGCGTCGTCGAACCCAATGGACTGAGCCTGGGCCGACATCCCGCCGCATGGGGCCATCACACCGAGTACTGCAAACGCCAAACATCCAAATGTCTTCATGAGTCTGTGCCTGTCCATGTTGTCATTGTCCTGTCAAAGTTAGTCAAATGTCCCTGAGGGTCAGTCATGTGTATCAGAGGATACTGCAGTTTGATATTGGCGTTCCACACTGATCCCGATTCTGGCGATCTGGTTATCTGGGGGCCCGATTGATTTTGAACGCAATGTCCGGACGGTCCCCGGGACGCACAGGCGCAGCCATGGTCAGCTTGCCCTCCTGCAGCGTGTGTATCCCGCGGCTCACGACCTTGCCGGTCCATGTATCGAACCAGGAGACCTCCAGTAAATCTGGAACCAGTCCCTCCATGACAATCTCAGTGCCGCCGACGGTATCTCCCCGGTAGGACCGAACCCACCCGAACGCCTGTGTGTCGGTATTCAATGCATAGACATCGGCCCCTTGCGCCTGGACCGCGGCAAGACGGTACGGCTGATTGGCCAAGTCTATGTCCGACACAAACGTCGCCAGATGCTGCAGGTGATCCCAGTCGCGTGCATTCACATGGCGAAACTGCCACCACACGGGAATGCCTGCCAGGCCATTGGTCAGTGTGGCCCAGATCGCATTGTGATACGTGTCGTGGTATTCCTCCTGCTGCACTTTGAAGTAGGCCAGATCTGCACCGGCTTCGCCAAACAAGGCGGGCTTGTCAAAGTTCTCCCAGAAACGCCGACTCGCCCACGCATAGTTGTGCATGGCACTGCGAAGCAGGTCCTCGTCATAGCGAGGTATCCAACCCTGCTTGGGGTACACATGCAGATTGGGCACGTCATTACGTTCGTACAACGCCTCGCGGTACTCACCAAACCCCCCGCTGAATGACGCGGTCGTGGGGTGATCGTAGGGATCGTTTTCTGCGAACCATTGATCCACTTTGCTCACCCAGGTGAGGGCTTCCTCGTGCCGGCCCTTGGCCCAGCCGTCAGTCCCGTTCATTTCATTGATAATTTCCCAGACGCCCATGCTTCGACTGTAAGCGTACCGAGCCACCAGGTAGCGGTACTTTTTCTTCTGGTATGCCCAGGCAGCCTCGCTTTGATATACGTCGACCACATCGGTGATGTCACGGTATGGATTCTTGTCCCACTCAGCAGCCCACACGGTGGCGGAAAACAGATCGTGCGGCCAGATGGCAACCATCAGTTTGATATCGCGGACTTCGAGTTCGCTGATGAAGGTATCGAGACGCCCCAGTTTTTCCTGATTGTACCTGCCCAGTTCTTCCTCGATCACACCGGCACTGTTGACCATGCCTCCATATCCAATGTCCCAAATCCCCAGAAAATTCGCATGGTGTTCTGCAAACGTGTCCAGCCTGGCAAGGTTGTTTCCCCAGGGTGAATAGACGCCGATGGCAAAATAGGACCTGCCGTCATGGTGTTTGAAGTAATGCGGATTTGTCTTGGACGGTTGAATCCAGCCGTGATGCTCCGACTCTACGGCCTGAAAATGAGCGATCGGTGATTGACCGGTTCTGCCATTGTCAGTCGCAAATACCTGATAGGCCCAATGCCCGACAACGTCCGGAGAAAATCGAAGAATCCACTGGTCTGCGTCTTTGTAGTTGTCATAAAAGCCGTTGATCCTGATCGTCTTTCCTGCAGGTGACTCGAATTGCGCATACAGATCAATGTCCTCCGGGTCGTAGGGATTCTGAATGGTCACACCGGATAATTCAAGATGGATCTCAAATTTCTCGTACTTGCGCACAATCTCTGTGTTGACCTGATTGACCTGTACCAGCGGGTTAGAAGCAGCCATGGCAGTGACACAAAGAGAGACGGCCAGAGGCACGACCCATCGCCGAAAGGATCGCATTGGACTGATGGCCGACCTGTGTATCCGTTGAGTTGAGACCTCCTCGACTGATGATCGCAGATGCAGACCTGACGATCTGTCGGTTTTCACTGTTATCTTTGTTCCAAGCATGGGAAACCCCTTCAAGAGAGTTTACTCACAGGCACCATTTCAAGCACTGCATGAGTATACACCCCAGTCAAGGGCAGAGCAATGGAAAACCTCATATGGTCATGTGATACAACAGGTAGGTCACCCATTCTAAACTTCAGAAAGTCTGATGACAATATGCCAATTCTCACCCTGTTATTATGCGGTTCAACGACGATTTCCTACAAGCATCTCCCTTGATTTCATATGGGCAAATAACTGATAGGAGAACATGGGTCGTAGGGTTCAAGTATATATGATGCAGCATGTCGATTGCCGAAAATGGTGCTTCCGGATTCTCATGGACAGTGTCAAACATTCAAATGAAAGGAACCACAAATGACAACGATTAAATCAATCTTATATCCAACAGACTTTTCAGAACATTCCCAAGTGGCAGTTCCATTGGCCATCGATTTGGCAAAACGATACGACACCGAGCTTCACTGTCTCCATGTGGTGGATACGAACCATGAATTCTTCATGCAGAGTGGGATTGTTGCGCCGATGATTGCCCAGCCAATAACGGGTGAGGCATTGGTAGCAGAAGCACAAAAACGCATGGATGACTTCGTGACACAGCATTTGTCCGAAGCGGGCAACTCGGTTCGCAAAAGTGTGATTGAGGGAAACCCCTTTGAACAGATTATCCGTTTTGTACGCGACAGGCAAATAGGTCTGCTGGTGATGGGCACACATGGACACTCCGCACTGGCATCCATGTTGCTGGGCAGTGTTGCCGAAAAGGTCATACGCAAGGCACCTTGTCCTGTATTGAGCATCAGACATCCCGGACACGTATTCAAGGCACCATAGGTCTTGGACCTTCATCGATGATACTCACATCGACTCATTCGGCCGTCTTGCATCTGGACGTGTGTCTCAGTCTCCCCCAGGGACAGGCGGGCCGATGCGACGGTTTTGTCGGAGTGTTAAATTTCAAGAGAAGTCAATCCCTCTTGAATGGCGTATTTGGTGAGTTGGGCCACATTGTCGATGTTCAGCTTGCCCATAATGTGCAACCGATGCCCTTCCACGGTCTTCGGGCTGATATGCAGGGTCAGGGCGATTTGCTTGGTGGTATTACCCTCAGCCAAAAGCTGCAGGACTTCTCTTTCACGCTGTGAGAGAATCGAGAAGGCAGAGGGCTCTGTCTCGGGGGCTTTTCGAATGCAGTTCTCAACCACGATGTCCGCGATGGACGGACTGAGATACGTCTTACCGCTCACGATGGTTCGAATCGCAGTGACCAATTCCTCCAGGGCACAGTCTTTTAGCAGGTACCCTGCAGCCCCTGCCTTGAGCATGGACACCACGAACCGCTTGCCCGAATGCATGGACAGCGCCAGTATTCTGATGTTCGGCTGATCCCTCAGGATCTGCTCTGTAGCCCCGATTCCATTGAGATCCGGCATGCCGACATCCATGACAACCGCATCCGGGGACAGTGTCCGGGCCAGATCGACGGTTGACATCCCGTTGTCTGCCTGTGCGATGACCTCCATATCCTCCTCCTGCTGAAGCAACTTGACTAATCCATGGCGTACAATCGTGTGATCGTCTGCTATGATGATGCGTGTGCTTCCCATGATTGGCTCCTAATCGTGAGTATCACTGTAGTCCAGTGGTGCCGCTATAGTGACCCTGGTGCCTCTGCCAGGCCCTGATTGTATATCCAGGGTGCCGCCCACATAGCCCAGTCGCTCTTTAATGCTAAAGAGCCCAAAACCGGCCTGGGTATCAGGCAATCTGTTGTCCAGACAGGCCACGTCAAATCCTACGCCGTCATCTACGACAGTGATCTGTATGTTGCTTTCGACTTTTGCCAACTGTATATGAACCGTATGCGCCTTGGCATGCTTGGCCACGTTGATGAGCAACTCACGCACCAGGCGATACAAGAGGTTCTTGACATGATCACTCAAGGGTTTGGGCTCTTCAGAGTCATACACATGGCATGCAAGCTGCCGCGCTTCACCAAATCGCTGGGCCAATTCTTCAAGTGCAGACTCCAGTCCCAGCGTATACAGTTCAGGGGGACTGATCTCAAAGGTGAGGGTCCGTGTCTGCCGAATGGCTTGGTCTACCTGTTCACGGACACGGCCAATGGCATCGATCATCTCCCTGGGCAGGTCAGACCGTTGCATCTCGCCCAGTTCTATTTTCAAAAAGGCCAGAATCTGTCCCACGGAATCGTGTAATTCGCTCGCAATCCTGCGTCGTTCCTGGTCTTCAACGGTGAGCAATTGCACAGTCAACGCCTGAAGTTGTTTCTGCTTGGCGTGGATCATCTCTTCGGCTTTGATGCGTGCCGTCACTTGCTCTGTGAGTCTTGTGACAGTCTGTGATAACTCATAAGTACGCTGCTGAACCTTATCTTCCAGGGCATCGTGAGCCTTCTGCAAGTCCAGCTCGTGCTGTTTTAGCCGCCTGTAGAGCAGTGTATGGGGCTGCCTGAGACCCGTTTCAATCAGCGCTTTGTACATCAAATAGAACGAGATGAGTTTGAAGAAATGCCCTGCCATATTCTTTCGGTCATAGGGGGCTGCGTACAGGGTAAACATGAACTCGGATGCCACGGTGAATACAATAGACCAGACCACCCATTTCAATACCAAAGGATCAAACCAGCTTCTGTTTTTTACCAGTAAACCCAGCGAAACCAAAAGCATAGCAATGATAAGAAACTCACTGATCTCTTTGAAACGCGTCAGGCCCATGGGCTCACGAAAGCACACGGGAAATACAGCCCAGGTGAATATGGACAAGATCAACAGACACGAGATGACACCACAGCCCAGCAGTACGGCAATGCTGGGTATACGGCGCCGTAGAAACAGAGTGGCCAACACCAGCGATAGACTTTCAAAGTAGCGAGCTGCCACCCAAAGTTGCGTGGCAAGGTTCGGGTCATCCCCGGAGAATATCCCCATACCGGGAAACGCCAGGACATGCAACAGATCCAGCCCCCCCACGAAGAAATATGCCATGCCCAAAAACAGCATATAGTTGTTTTGAATAAAGTGCCGGCAGTTCCAGACAATCATGAAGATCGCAAAGGCCACACACACGCTGAATAACTCGACTATCGTATGAAACAGCAGGTAGCTGTGGATTTCAATCAAGTAAATGCCGGTCAGTGCCGCTGCATAACCAATCACCAGGCAGGTTTTCTTGAGGAAGTCTTCTTGTATTTCTCTGGACCACATAGCCTGACTGTCACTTAAGTTAAGCAATCCCGGACGCCGCAGGAGCACACAGGGGTCCCCTACTGATAGCCCTAAGTATAACTGCCCGGCCGTTGTTTTGTACAGGCTTTTTACTCGCCATAAAAGAAGGAATACCCCTAACATCCTTTCCGGCCCTCACGGTGTATACCCTCCATAGAGTCATTGACTATGGGTAACACAATGAGTCATCAAAACTACATACTGTGTGTTTGGGATGGGCAACTCTGCCTGGGAATACTCTTGGTCTTCCTTGTGGGATTGTTGGGGTATCTGGTCGGTCAGGCCCAAAATTCAACATCAAATGATCCAACAGACCTTGAGGCACCCATAGTCGCCCTCAAAAAACGTTATGCCCGAGGAGAAATCACCCGGGATGAATTTGAACAAGCTCGAAAGAACATCACAAAACAAGGAGAACGACCATGAGAACGAACAGAGGGAATAAACCATGAGTCTGCAAGTCAAAGATGCAGTGTCTACACAATCACGGACGGATCTGCCTCCAATCGAGGAGTTGCCTTCTCGATTGGAGGTCTCGCCGGACATCGGCCTGAGCAGCGCTGAGGCGAGTTCGCGTCTCAGTGAGTACGGTCCGAATGAGCTGACCACTGAGAAAACCAATCCGCTGTTGAAGTTTCTCCACTTCTTCTGGGGACCGATCCCCTGGATGATCGAAGCCGCTGTGATTCTGTCCGCCATCGTGGGGGACTGGGTCGACTTCGGGATCATTCTGGTTCTGCTGTTTATGAACGCCGTCATCGGCTTCTGGGAAGAATATCAGGCGGGCAATGCCATTGAGGCGCTGCAGAAAAAGCTGGCCCTCCACGCACGGGTTCGGCGAGACGGTCAGTGGCACACTGTGCCTGCCCGCAATCTGGTACCCGGTGACATCATTCGGATTCGCCTGGGTGATATCATACCGGCAGACGCCCGACTGCTGGACGGTGATCCGGTGGAGATCGATCAATCGACCTTGACCGGGGAGTCACTCCCGGTGGAACGCCAGACCGGAGACATTGTCTACTCCGGAGCGGTTATGACACTGGGAGAAACCGAAGCACTTGTCTACGCCACGGGAGCCCATACCTATTTTGGTAAAACCGCTCAAATGGTGGAGGAAGAGGGTTCGGCCAGTCATTTCCAGAAGGCCGTGCTCAAGATCGGTGACTACCTGATCATCCTGGCCCTCGGCCTGGTGGCCTTGATTCTCGTTGCGGCTGTCTTCCGTCACGAGCATTTCATGACCGTGCTGCGCTTTGCACTCGTTCTCACAGTGGCGGCCATTCCTGTGGCCCTCCCCACAGTCCTGTCTGTGACCCTGGCCGTGGGTGCCCGTTTGCTTTCAGCCAAACAGGCGATCGTACGTCGTTTGGCTGCCATTGAAGAATTGGCAGGGATCGACGTGCTGTGCTCGGACAAAACAGGCACGCTGACCCAGAACAAATTGAAGCTGGAAGAACCGGTGGTCTTTGAGTCCATGCCGGACATGTCCATCGTGGACCTGGCTGCCCTGGCCTCAAGGCAGGAAGACCAGGATCCGATCGATTCAGCCATCTTCGCTGCACTCGAACACCCACAGACACTGGATCAATATCACATCACACATTTCCAACCCTTTGACCCGGTTCACAAACGCACAGAGGCCACGATCAAGAAGGCCGATGGATCCTCCTTTAAAGTCAGCAAGGGCGCACCGCAGGCCATCCTGGTGATTGTGGATACCCCCTCACAAGTCACCGACAAAGTGGAACGCGCGGTGAACAAGTTGGCCAAGAGAGGATTTCGGGCCCTGGGTGTGGCCCGGACCGACGCAGACGGTCGATGGCGCTATATGGGCATCCTGCCCATGTACGATCCCCCTCGACAAGACTCAAAGGACACCATTGAGGCGGCTCACAAGATCGGGGTCGCTGTCAAGATGGTCACGGGCGACCAAATGGCCATTGGCAAAGAAATCGCCTCACAGATCGGCATGAACACCCGGTTTCTTGATGCCAGCATCTTTGAGCAGACCGCACATCACCAAACAGGACAGTTGGCAGATTCGATTGAAACAGCCGATGGTTTTGCCCAGGTGTTCCCGGAGCACAAGTATCATATTGTGGATGTCTTACAGCAACGCGGCCACATTGTGGGCATGACCGGGGATGGGGTCAACGATGCACCGGCCCTAAAAAAGGCGGATGCGGGCATTGCAGTATCCGGCGCCACAGATGCAGCCAGAAACTCAGCAGCGATCGTGCTGCTGACTCCCGGTCTGTCCGTCATCATTGATGCCATACGCGAAAGCCGAAAGATCTTTGCCAGGATGACCAGCTATGCCATCTACCGCATTGCCGAAACCATGCGTGTGCTGCTCTTCATGACGCTCAGCATTTTGATATTCAAATTCTACCCGGTGACTGCAGTCATGATTGTGTTGCTGGCCCTGCTCAATGACGGAGCCATTCTCTCCATAGCCTATGACCGCAGTCTCATTTCTGACAGGCCCCAGATATGGAATATGAAGGAGGTCCTGGGCATTGCCACGATCCTGGGTGTTGCCGGTGTGGTGGCATCTTTCGGGTTGTTCTATCTGGCCGAACACGTCTGGAAATTGGATCGTGACATCATTCAGACGCTGGTCTATCTAAAACTGTCCCTAGCCGGACACCTGACAATATTCATCACGCGAACGCGGGGGCCCTTCTGGAAGCACCGCCCCTCCTATGCCTTGCTGGGGGCAGTCATCGGCACACAGATCATTGCCACACTCGTGGCTGTGTATGGCATCTTGATGGAACCTATTGGCTGGCAATGGGCTGGATTGATCTGGGCGTATGCGTTGGTTTGGTTCCTGGTGAATGACACCATTAAGCTGGCCGCTTATCGGCTGCTGGACACCGTTCACTCCGGTTTCCTGGCCAGGCATAGATGACCAGGACCAGCCTCAAAGATGTCGGCAGAACCACTGGCGTGTGTGTTCCCACATTCGGGGGGACAACACGTGGCCTGCGTCCTCTTCAATGTAATATGAAAAGCGATCTTTTGCATTTTGTTGTTCGTAGGCTGCGCCAATGGCGGTGACAGCAGCCCGTACTTCCTGAATGGGACTGCCGTCATCTCGGGCCCCGAAGTTGAGGTGCAGGGCTCGAGGGGCAATCATGGCGGCAATGTCCGGGGTGTCACCGTATTGGCCCCAGCCCGGAATGAAGTTCGGAAAACAGTGCAGAATATGCGTGCGATGAATGGCCGCATAGGTGGGCAGGCAGCAATTGCCCACCAGGCATCGAAGACGCGGCTCCCAGGGGCCGACCAGCCAGGTATGGGTGGATCCCATGGAGTGACCATAGCAGCCCATGCGATCCGTCTGAACCTCCGGACGCGAACAGAGGTAATCCACAGCCCTGCGCATATCCAGGATATTCTTCCAGGCCATGCATTGCCCGGCCACCACGTAGCGGAGGAACTCAAACCGCTCAAACTGGCCGCCCTGAAGATGCGGACTTTGCCGCGATTCAAAACACAGGGCATCCGGACACAGGACCACATACCCCTCCTGGGCCAGGGCCACACCGGTATGATGCATAGGATTGCCGGCCAGACCCGCGGGCTCACTCTTGCCCAGGTGATACTCACCATTGTGCTGGTGCCAGACTGCCACGGCCGGGGCCGGATGATTGGCATCCACACCCTCGGGTATCAGCACCAGGGCTGGCACGCGGTCGCCCGGCTCCACCTCATAGGTCACAAATTCGATCCGGTATCCGGCCTTGACCTGGGTCTCAGTGATCACTGGACGCAGGTCGCACGGCTCCGGCCAGGGCCCGCCCAGGCATCGGCCCAGAGTCTGTTTCAGATCAGGGTTTGCGGGCACCTCTTGGGCGCCTCCAATCGTCTTGGGTATGGCCATGCCAGAGACTCCTATCAGTGATCCCTTTAAAAATGAACGTCTTTGCTCACGGCTCTCATCGGATGCTCTGGGCTTTTTCATGTTGGCCTTCCGGAGACAGGGTCTGGACACCGGGGTGGATCAAATTGAGCTTGCGTCTTGAGTCTTCGGTCAAGTTGTGTCATAATCGTGCCCGATCCTGCTCAATGTGGATCATTGGTATTTAACACTCAATGGTCCTGTTGTAACGTGAGCGGCTCTTTAATGCAAGACCGGATTCTCCGACAGGCTCCAAGAACTCTTCAAAGGGAGGTACCGCATGGATCGACGTGATTTCTTGAAAATGGCAGGCAGCACGGCAGTCGCAGGGAGCGTGGTGTCCGGACAGGCGGCAGTGCCACCCAACGGCACGTCCACACCCGAGATCGCACCCCCTCAAAAGGCCTCGATCCGTGTCACGGACAACATCCTCCACATTGACACGGCCACACAGACCGCGGTCATGGAAAAGGGCGTGTTCACCTCCTTGAAGAGCAAACAGACGGGGGATGTGTTCATTCGTGAGGTGGACGTCACGTCCTGCCCGGCCCTGCAGCTGCTCTATCGCGGCGGCCAGACCGTGCCCGTAGACGAGAGCAAGTTCGGGACCATTGAAACCCATGCCCTGTCCGAGCATCGTGCAGAGGTCGTGTTTCACAGTTGGGATGCGGA
>JAIPFM010000089.1 GCA_021736645.1 Phycisphaerae bacterium
GAACGGTCTGATTGATGAGTTCCGTATCTACTACCGTGCCTTGTCCGAGCAGGAGCTGTCCGGTTTGTAGGCATGTCGTTTTGAACAAAAATGTCAGTTAACTTTGAAGCGTCCCACCTGGTGTGGGACGCTTTTTTTTTGCAGACAAACAGGCGAGCACCAGACGTGTCTTTCAAAGTCTGAAAGTCGCTGTAATGGGTGTGTGGTCACTCGGTTTTTCTTTGAATCGCGGTTCTTTGTCTACCACACAGGCAGAACATTTGTCTGCCAGGGGTTGCGTGGCCATGATGTGGTCAATCCGCCAACCGCGGTTGTGTGCCACGGAATTGCCTGCTCTGTAATCCCAGAACGTGTATTGGCCTTCATCCTGGCAGAGCAATCGAAAGGTGTCAACAAAGCCCCAGTCTCTAATTGCATAAAAGGCCCGGGTCACTTCCGGGCAGAAACACACGTGGCCGAGGAGTCGTTTGGGATCATGGACGTCAATCGCTTCAGGTGCGACATTGAGATCTCCCAGCCAGATCACAGGGTCCTGGGGTGTAAAATGAGTCTCAAAATAGGCCCGCAACCTTTCGAACCATTGTAGTTTGTATTTGAATTTGTCTGTGTCAGGCAGGTGGCCCTGGGGGATGTAGGTGTTGACAATCGTGACGCCACTGATATGCGCCCGGATCAGCCGGGACTCGTCTCTTGGCTCATCATCCAGACCGAAACAGACATTCTCGGGCTCTGTCTTGCTGAACAGGGCCACGCCATTGTAACTCTTCTGGCCCTTGTAGGTGATATGGTAGTCCAGGTCAGCGAAGGCTTCCACAGGAAAATCCTTGTCCTGGACCTTGGTCTCCTGGACAGCCAGAATATCCGGGTTTTGGCTCTCAAGCCAGTCATGCACAATACCAAGACGGGCCCGCAGGGAATTTACATTAAAGCTCGCAATATTCATTTCCATCAGTTCTCAGTTCTAATTCTAGGTTCCAGGTTGCAGATTCTAGATTCTACGTTCTAGGTTCTGGGGCAAGAATTGTCAATGGATGAGTTGAAAATACTGTTTTCTGGAAACACCCAAAAAAATAATGTATTATTTGTGTTTTTCCCCTAGGCAATGGGGTACTTTTTCAGGTATATTTACGCTACTAATGTAGTAGGAATTATAGGAGAACGCCATGAAAGTATCGACCAGGACAAGATATGGGATCAGGGCCGCCATTGAACTGGCTCAACACCACAAGCAGGGTCCTCTGCAGTTGCGTATTATTGCAGAGAGACAGGCAATTTCTGTGAAGTATCTGGAGCAGTTGGTGGCAGTGCTCCGCTCTGGCGGCATTGTGCGAAGCCTTCGCGGTGCCAGAGGCGGATATCTGCTGGCCAAGGCCCCGAACCAGGTTCGTTTGAGCGATGTATTTCATTGCCTTGAAGGCCCTGTGGCCACCACCGAGTGTGTAGAAGACCCGGAATTTTGTGATCGCTCCCTGGATTGTGTGGCCAGAAAACTCTGGACACGCGTCGAGGGTGCAGTCAATGATGTACTGGATTCAGTGACGCTTCAGGACCTTCTGGATCAGGCTGGCAAGCAATCGCAAAACTACAGTATCTAGGGTGCTGCCATGACTGCGATTTACAGTGACATTACCGAGTCCATTGGGTATACGCCATTGGTGAAAATCAATCGACTGGCCGGTACCAATGCCGTGGTTCTGGCGAAGCTGGAATCCCGAAATCCATGCGGCAGTGTGAAAGATCGAATTGCCAAGGCCATGATTCTGGCAGCCGAGGCGCAGGGTTTGATTCAGGCCGGCTCGGTGATTGTCGAGCCAACCAGCGGAAATACCGGGATTGGTTTGGCCTGCATCTGTGCGGCAAGGGGCTACAAGTTGATCCTTGTGATGCCTGAGTCCATGAGTATTGAACGTCGAAAGCTTCTGATTCAATTTGGCGCAGAGATTGTATTGACCCCTGCACAGGAAGGTATGAGCGGCGCTGTTCGTCGGGCCACTGAGATGGCCGATGCCATGGAGAATGCCTTTATGCCTCAGCAGTTTGAGAATTCAGCGAATCCTGGGGTGCATCGGGAAACCACGGCAGAGGAGATCTGGGTGGATTCCGGCAAATGTGTGGATCTGCTTGTGGTCGGTGTGGGTACAGGTGGTACGTTGACAGGCTGCGGCTCGGCGCTCAAGGCCAAGAATCCTGACCTGCGCGTGGTGGCTGTTGAGCCCAAAAATTCTGCCATCCTATCCGGAGGTAAACCAGGCCCGCACAAGATCCAGGGGATTGGTGCCGGTTTTATTCCAGGCGTTCTGGATCGGTCGCTCATTGATGAAGTGGTGCCTGTGTGCTGCGTGGATGCCATCAAAACGGCCCGGCTGCTGGCCTCACAAGAGGGGATTCTGGCTGGTATCAGTTCTGGTGCGGCCATGTGGGTCGCCATGCAGTTGGCGGAAGACACAGAGAATCAGGGTAAGTCGATCGTGGTGATCTTCCCGGATACCGGGGAACGGTATATTTCTACGGAGTTGTTTGCGTAGGTCGGATTGGATAGACGCTGTATGAAAAAGAACCCCTTTACAAGTAAGCGTGTTGAAAAGCTTGTGGATCAGTTGATGGAGACCTACCAGGGAGATTCCGGGATCAATTTTATTGACGCGTCGAATCTGCCTGTGCGGAGCCGTATTCTGATCATTATTGAGGAATTGTTTGAAATCCTGTTTCCAGGTCATACCGGCAACAGAACCGTGGCCAGCACCAATATACGCTTTGTGGTGGGCGATGTGCTGTGCCAGGTGTATACGGATCTGGTGGAGCAGATTGAACGTGCCTTTGCGTATCATTGTCGCGTGAGTGCATGCGACGATTGTGATTGCGGAACCAAGGCCCACAATGTGACCGTGGCCCTCCTTCAGAAGATGCCGGACATTCGTGACATGCTCAAGGGCGATGTGAAAGCAGCCTACGAAGGGGACCCGGCGGCCATTTCCTACGAAGAAATTGTCATCAGCTACCCGTATATCACGGCCATTGCCATGCATCGCATTGCGCATGAGTTGTACGGTCTCGAAGTGCCTCTGATTCCCCGTATGATGAGCGAGTGTGCCCATGCCAGGACTGGTATTGACATTCATCCGGGTGCCGATATTGGGAAGAACTTTTTTATCGATCATGGGACCGGCGTGGTCATTGGCGAGACCTCGGTCATTGGCAATAATGTCAAGATCTACCAGGGAACCACGCTGGGCGCCTTGAGCTTCAAGCGTGACGCGCAGGGCAAGATCATCAAGGGCGGCAAACGGCATCCCACCATCGAAGATGATGTCACGATTTACGCGGAAGCCACCATCCTGGGCGATATCACGATTGGCAGGGGCGCTGTGATTGGCGGCAATGTGTGGGTCAAGGAGTCCGTGCCCGCAGGGGTGACAGTGACCACCGGCAACCCGGATCTGTTGTATCGGAAAACCAAGTAGTGTTTTATGCATTTGAACAGCGACCTCTCAGAGAGGTTGCTTGAAGCAGTCCTGCGGGCACTGCAGGGCGGGGTGTGCCCAGTGACAGTGCCGCAGGCAATAAGTGTCAGGGTCCGGCAGGCCTTGGACTGAATGATGGCAGTTTTACCTAACACGTTAGAGAGGATAGTCTCATGTCACAAGATACAAACTATAGATTGGAAACCCTGGCCCTGCATGCCGGGCAAACCGTTGATTCTGACACGCTGAGCCGTGCTGTGCCCATTTACCAGACCACCAGTTATGTGTTCAAGGACACGGAGCACGCAGCCAATCTGTTTGCACTCAAGGAGTTTGGCAACATCTATACGCGTCTCATGAATCCCACCACCGATGTGTTCGAAAAACGGATTGCCGCCATGGAAGGGGGCGTCGGTGCCCTGGCCTTCAGTTCCGGGATGGCGGCCATTTCGACGGCGATTCTCAACATCTGTCAGTCCGGCCAGCACCTGGTGGCGTCCAATTCGTTGTATGGCGGCACAGTGACACTGTTCAGTCAGACTCTGCCCAAGCTGGGCATTGAAGTGACTTTCGTGGACCCGTCCGATCCCAAGAACTTTGCAGCGGCCATCAAGGACAACACGCGGTTACTCTACATTGAGTCCATCGGAAATCCCAAGAATGATGTGCTGGATTATGAGGGTATCGCCAAGGTGGCTCGCGATCACGGCATGCCGGTGATCTGCGACAATACCGTGACCTCGCCCATGCTGTTTCGGCCGATTGAACACGGCATTGATATTGTGGTGCACAGTTGCACCAAGATCATCGGCGGCCATGGCACCAGTATCGGCGGGGTGATTGTGGATTCCGGTCAGTTCCCCTGGGACAACGGACGCTACCCTGAGTTGACAGAGCCTGATCCTGCGTATCATGGCGTGAAGTACTGGGAAGCCCTGGGCGGGTTGGCGTATATCATCAAGGCCAGGGTCCAGTTCCTGCGTGATATGGGGGCCTGTATGTCGCCGTTCAATGCATTCCAGTTCATCCAGGGCCTTGAGACCATCCATCTGCGTGTCCCGCGTCACTGCGAAAACGCCCTGGCACTGGCCCAGTGGCTTGAGTCCCAGGACACGGTGACATGGGTGAATTACCCGGGTCTGAAGTCGCATCCGGATTATGACAAGGCCATGAAGTATCTGCCCAAGGGTCAGGGCGCTGTGCTGGGCTTTGGCATCAAGGGCGGCAAAGAAGCAGGCAAGAAATTTATCGAAGCCTGCGTATTGGCCTCTCATCTGGCCAACATCCTGGACAGTAAAACGCTCGTGATCCATCCGGCCACGACCACGCACCAGCAACTCTCTGACCAAGAGCAACTGTCTGCCGGGGTGACGCCTGAATACATCCGTATTTCAGTGGGCACAGAACACATTGACGATATCATTGCTGACGTGGCACAGGCACTCGCCAAAGCCAGTGCCAAGGGGAATTCTTAGTTGTTAATTTTGAATTCTAACAGGACTTATGCAAAAAGCCCTGTGGTATTCAGTTTCAGTAGGCAGTATTCAGAAAAGTGCAGTTTTTATGCTGTAAACTGTTATCTGAAAACTGAAAACTTGGAGTTTGCAAAACTCCAGTTCTAAATTGTGGAGAGGTCTTTAGGTGACTGAGAATGTCACTAAATCGAAGAGTTATGATTTTGCCGTGAGGATTATTCGGTTTAGTCGAGAATTACAGAACGAGAAGCATTTTGAGATTGCCAGCCAGTTACTTAGATCAGGAACCAGTATTGGAGCCAATGTGGAAGAGGCTTCTGCCGGCCAAAGCCGACGGGACTTCTTTGCCAAAATGGCGATCTCTTCAAAAGAGGCAAGGGAAACCAATTATTGGCTACGCCTCATACGGGATGCTGAATTGGTGTCTCTTGATAGGGTGCAGCCCTTGCTTGATGATTCTTATGAATTGGTTAAAATACTATGCAGCATTGTAAAAACTGGCACAACAGAAAAGTAATAAGTACTCAAATGAATTGAAGAATTGAAACAAGTGGCTCAATTCAATTAAAAATTAAGAACTTAAAATTGAGAATTTGAAATGTGGGAATACACAGACAAAGTGTGGGATCATTTTTATCATCCCAGGAATGCCGGGGAAGTTGAGAATCCGGATGGTGTGGGCGAAGTCGGGTCTCTGGCGTGCGGCGATGCCCTGAAGTTGACCTTTAAACTTGACTCTGATAAACGCATTGCAGAGGCCAAGTTTCAGACGTTCGGGTGTGCCAGCGCCATTGCGTCATCGTCCGTGCTGACCGAGATGATCAAGGGCATGACCCTGGAGGAGGCGTCCAAGATCACGAACAAGGACATTGCCGACCAACTGGGTGGTCTGCCGGATCAGAAGATGCACTGCTCGGTCATGGGCATGGAGGCTTTGGAAGCGGCCATCAAGTACTATCGAGGCGAAGACACGTCCAGCGTGTCGACACACACGCACGGTCATGTGGTGTGCACCTGTTTTGGTGTGACTGACGACGACATCAAACGTGTGGTCCTGGAGAACGATCTCACCACCGTGGAACAAGTCACCAACTACTGTAAGGCCGGTGGCGGCTGTGGTGGATGTCACGGTGAGATCGAAGACATCCTGGAGTCCGTGCAAAAGGACAAGGTTCACAAGACACCGCACAAGGCTGCCCACCATGGCAAGCTCTCCAACATCCAGAAGATTCAATTGATCCAGCAGACCATCAATGAGCAGGTGCGTCCAGCGCTGCGTGCGCACGGCGGCAATATCGAACTGGTGGATGTGGAAGGGGACAAGGTCATCGTGGCCTTCAGGGGCATGTGTGCCCAGTGCCCGTCCTCGGAGTTCACCATGCAGGGCGTGGTGGAGAGCAAGCTCAGAGAGTACGTGTCCGAGGACCTGGTGGTCATTGAATCCAAGGAACATTCAACCGAGTAAACCCTAGTCAGGATGAACCCATGGAACCGAGTAAACCTGTGAAGCCCATCTACCTGGACAACAATGCCACCACGCGAGTGGCCGATGAAGTCTTTGAAGAGATCAGACCCTATTTTTGTGAGCTGTACGGCAATCCGTCCAGTATGCACCTGTTTGGAGGTCAGGTTGGGGCCAAGGTCAAGCAGGCCCGTGAGCGCGTCGCGGCTCTCCTGGGATGCAGGCCGGGGGAAGTCATTTTTACCGGGTGCGGCACAGAAAGTGACAATACCGCCATTCAAGGCACGCTGGCTGCGTATCCCAACCGGCGAAAGATCATTACCACGCGTGTCGAGCATCCGGCCGTGCTGGCCGTGTGTCGCGAACTTGAAAACCGCGGCTATACTGTGGTGGAACTGGCCGTGGACCGCGAAGGCCAACTGGACCTGGCGGAACTGGACGCTGAACTGGATGAAGAGACTGCGCTTGTCACGATCATGTACGCCAACAACGAGACCGGGGTGATCTTTCCCATTGAAGAGATTGCCAGGCGCGTGTCAGAGCGAGGGAGTGTGTTTCATACAGACGCAGTCCAGGCCGTGGGCAAGATCCCCATCAACCTGGCAGAGAGCGAGATCGATCTGCTGAGCCTGTCCGGTCACAAACTCCATGCGCCCAAGGGTGTGGGCGTACTCTATGTGCGTAAAGGCACGCGATTGACCCCGTTCATGCTGGGCGGTCATCAGGAACATGGCAGGCGTGCAGGCACGGAAAACGTGCCGGGTATCATTGGCCTGGGCAAGGCCTGTGATCTGGCGCAGGCTGCCTTTGACGTGGAGAACAAGCAGGTCAAGGCCCTGCGGGACAGACTGGAAACAAACCTGATGATCCACTGCCAGGGGGCCATGCTCAATGGGGTCAAAGACAAGAGGCTGCCCAATACCACGAACATCAGTTTTGAGTTTGTGGAGGGTGAAGCCATTTTGTTGATGCTCAATCAGTTCGGCGTGTGTGCCAGCAGTGGTTCGGCCTGTACCTCCGGTTCCCTGGAACCCTCACATGTGCTGCGTGCCATGGGGGTGCCCTTTACCGCAGCCCACGGATCCATTCGATTCAGTCTGAGCCGCTACACCACACAGGAGGAGGTGGACCTTGTGGTGGAAAAACTGCCTGCCATCATCAACCGCCTGCGAGTGCTGTCACCGTTTGTGCCGAAGTAGGTGGTTGGCTGTTGTTATACCAAGGCCTGCTTCTGCAAACCCGAAGACTGCTCAAGCGCCCAATCGTTTGCCTTCATCGGCCTTGAGCAGGGGGTGGATGTCGTGAAGAATCGACACCACCTTGTCTCTGTAGGGCGAGTCCTTTAATGACGCACGCAGGTCACCAAGGTCTATCTTGGCCAGGTTTCCAGCATTTTCACCTGGGAACCAGTGTTCGGAATTGCCCAGCAGGTTGTACCGGAATTTGGCATAGTCTTCCAGGTCCAAGGCCTTGAGCAGAGACCAGAGCCAGAGCATCCCCTGGACATTCATCTGACCGGGGATGGCCTGCCATTCCGGGATACCCTGGAGGTACGTTTTGGGCCACTGGGCATCCACGATTTCAGCCATGGCCTGATCCAGACGTTTTTCAATCCTGGTGACCGTGTCAAGCAATGCCTCTATTTGTGTCACTGCCTGCACATGGAGATCGTAATCCTCTGGTACCTGCACACCACAGGAAATCGTGTGGATCTCCTTATTGCGCAAGATGAACACATCATTGAAGGTCATGGGATTCAAGGGCGCACACAGGCGTGTGAGTTTGTCCGACGGGGCATACAGCTTTCCACCCTTGTCATTGGGTGAAATAATGAACACGCCCATGTCCTGGGCCCCAGCTCGCTGGATGGCAGGCCAGTTATAGGGATACACATACGAGTACCACAGATTGACGTAGTCAAACAGGCCTGTGTCAATCGCCTTTACAATCGTCTGTGTGGGGCCATGGGTCGAGAAACCGAGATGACGAATCACACCCTGTTCTTTCAAGGCCAGGCATCGCTCGATCACGCCGCCTTTTTTCAGACAATTGCTGAGGATCTCGTCATTGTTGATGCCGTGCACGCCCAGCAGGTCCAGATACTCGACCTTGAGTGCCTTCATGGACACATCCAGATCTGCGAGAAATGCCTCCACCTTGTCGCCCGTGGGGCCCACCTTGGTCTGTATGATCAAATCCGATCGATTGTAACCGGGCAGGACCTGACCGAGTTCTTCTTCGCTTGTCCCATACCCATGGGCCGTTTCAAAATGATTGATGCCCAATGCCAGGGCGTGGGCGACGACCTTTTCCAGGTTGGTCACAGACTCGGGTTTCACGGCGTCCTTGCGGTTCCACGAGGTCTGAAATCGCATGCTTCCCGAAGAAATCACGGGCATCATTAACTCGGTTCTGCCAAAACGTCTATACTGCATGGTGTATCGGCCTTTTCACTGTCTGGGATTTTGGTAGGGCCTTCAAGGGAGTGTATTGACCAGACTCCGCGAGAATCCCTTTTTTTATGCCATGTGTGAGCACTATAAATAAAGGCCTGTTTTTATGCAATATTTTTAATGAGACTTTGGAGGGGGACAGCGGGAGAATACGATTCGACCCACACCAGGAGGGTGACTACAGCTTCCACATGCCATCAGGTTTGATGTTCAAGATGCCGGTGTCTCTGTAGAATTCGAGCTGGGCAACGGCGAAGTTGACAAGTGCTTCAGAGTCTGCATTTTGGGCTGTGTAGAGGTCCGAGAGGGCCTGGATGACACGGCGTGTGCTGACCCGGTTGTGTCTGAGCAGGACCGTGGTGTTGCTCAGATGCTTCTTGGCCACGTCCAGGGCTTCGGTCTGAACGATGTGACGCTGCTGGGCCTCCACCAGTTTCCTGTAGGCCTCGCGGATGGCCAGGGCGATCTCCGTGGTGCTCTGGTCGTAATCACGTCTGCGTTCGAGCAGGTCCAGTTGGGCATTGCGATACGCTGTGGCTTCTGCCATGCGATCAAAGGGCAGATTCATATCCAGGCCCACGCTGTACCGGCTGTCCAATGACTTGAGGGCCGTACGATCCGCCTTTTTCGAACTGACCAGATCGGCTCCGGCAACCAGGTTGAACTCTGCACGAAGCTGATCTTCAGCGACCTTTATTTTTCGTTCTGCATCAATGACTTGGTCCGATATGTTCGCCAGGTCCAGGCGACGCGCCAGCGCGGCCCCGGTGACTTCTTCTTCTGAAAAAGCAGGCAGGATGAGTTTCGAGGCATGGAGTGCTGCGAACTCCTGGCTGTCCAGGGTCAAAGGGGTGGATGCCTTGACACTGAGCGTGAGCTTGAACTGATCCAGGGTGTACTCATACTGTTTGTAATATTGCAGGTAGCGGTCATGGGCCTGGAGCACTTCCTGGTGCAGACGTTCCAGTTCGTGCTTGGGCACACGGCCGGTGGCGACCAGTTTTTGCGTGAGGTCGTGCAGGGTGACCAGGCTCTCGCGGTATTCCTTGGCGTTTTGGGCCTTATCCAGGAGAAGCAGGGTCCGGTAGTACTCCGTGATGACTGAGACCACAAAGGTTTTTCTATAGCGATTGAACGTGCGGATCTGATAGAGAGTGTTACGTTCTTTCTGGGTCAGGTTTTCCATGACCACGTCTTTGGCACTGTTTCGCATGAGGGGCTTGATCATGGTCACGCCCAGGATGGACACAGCGCCGCTCTTGAGGTTCCCGGTGAGTACATCGACCCACGCGGCTGCCACGCGGGCACCCAGACGTGTTCCATTGGCCAGGAGACGGTTAAAGCCCACATTGGCCTCGTACCCCATGACCGCGTCATTGCTGTCACTGGCATAACTCACACCCAATCCGCCAAAGAAGCGGTTTTCAAATTCATGTCTGGACAGACGCAGATCCAGGCCCTGTCTGTACAGGGTTTCTTTTTGTGTCTGGTAGTCTCGATTATCGGCAGTGGCCAGGGCCACGGCCTGAGGCAGGGTCAATACGCCCAGGTTGGGCAGATCGCGGTCCACACGCACATCATTCGGCAGGGCAGGTGTATCATTGACCGTGTAGTTGGCCTTGACACCAAAGTCGTCCTGCCATTTGCCATCGATAATACCGTACACGTCCCGATCGGCCTCAGCTTTATAGTCGTGGTGTGCGCACCCGGCAATCACGCCCAGCACCAGATTGGTCAGGATAAAGAGAACTGCTGTATTTTTGTGTTTTAGGACCATGGTATCTAAACAGATTGGGCCTCCCGAGGTTGACTGGCCCGTTATCTTAATGTCGGTTCAATGCTACAGTCGTCTTAAGCCCACTCTTTCACCTGCCACCAGGTCCAGGTTTTTGACATTGACCAGAAAGGGTCTGCCCCACTGAGGTATGGTGGGGTCGCGCCACAGTTGTTGAGGTAATTGTTCGACCACAGATCCAATGGACTCAATGGAGCATTCGGCGATTTTTATGCGTGCGCCCAGTTTGATGACCTTGAGTGCCATACTCTGCTGCAGCTCTTCAGCATAGTAGTTGTCGATGTAGGCCACGACTTGACTGGGATTGGCTTCTGTGATCGTGAGGATGGGCTGATTGACATCCGCCACGGACGTGAGCGTGCTTTGGATGTGTGTGACATAGCCATCAAACGGCGATGTCAAGGTCAGACTCTTGCGTTTCTGGATACTGGTCAGTTGGGCCGTGATCTCATCCATACGTTTGTGATACACTTCGATTTCCTTGTGGATCACATCCAGGGCGTGTTCCACGGATGGGGCCTGGATCTGTTTCTTTTTGAACTCGTCCAGACGCGTCTGAGCATTGGCAAACTGAAGCTCTGCTTCTTTTTTCAGGTTCTTGTTTTCCGTGAGTTGAGCCAGGAGTGTGTTATGCTCCAATTGCACCAGTTCCAGTTCCGAGGCGTCAATCACGTCCTGTTCAATCAACTCGCGTGTGGTTTTGACCCTGGCTGCCGATGTTTCCAGGCCGATTTCGTCCGCAGCGATTTGAGTCTTTAATTCCAGGAGTCTAAGATTCGCTTTTTCAGCGTCCAGGGCATAATTACGATAGTCATTGGCCAGGGTCGTTTGAAGGTTGGCCACCTCGGCTTCAATGCTTTCGCGCGTGGGCAGCAATTGAGCAGTGAGGTGCTGGATCTGGGCCTCCAAGGTAACCTTCTGGGCCTCCAGCTGCTCTTTGGCAGCATCATCATCTGCCAGGGTGTCAATCACAGCCACCACTTGGCCCTTGGACACGGGCTGATACAGTGCCACGGGCAGATCGATCACGCGACCCGGTATCACCGTTGACACGGTGTGTGTCTGTGCGCGCGCCAGGCCCACGACCTCGATGCGTTCTGATCGCATAAAGAACAGGGCGACCACTGCAATGACAGCCGCCATCCAGACAATGACAGGGACCATGTGGTGCGTGAATGTACGTTTAAACTCATGGCTTCTGGAAGTTCGTTTGCTCATGTCTACCCTAGACCTCCAGCAGTTTTTCCTGCATGGTTAAATTGATACTGTCAAGGCCTTCAATGCCTTCAAGCTCAACGAGCAGTTGCTCATTTTTATTGACGTTTTTCACCAGGATCTGGTAGGCATATTCGGCAGCCCCGCCAAAGCCCGTTTCCTGGCGAGACAGCAGCGTGTAATTGCCGCAAAAACGTCCAAGGATTCCTGTAATCGGATGGTTTGGGCCGATGCTCCCCTTGAGACTGAATCGCAGGAAGCCATTGTGCGGCTGGTGTGTGCCAAAGTCCGTGTAATACAGGTAGAGGATGATCGAGCAGAGCACGATCGTGCCCAGGATGGCGGTCCCGTACTTTTGCGATCCCGAGGCCATACCAATGACCAGGGCATTAAAGATAAAGGCAATGTCCCGTGTGTCCTTGATAATGTTTCTGAAACGCACAATCGCCAATGCACCCATGAGCCCGACCGCTGTGATGATGTTGTTGCCTATCACGCCCATGACCATGGCAATCACGACCGTAATCAGGATGAGTGATTGCACAAAAGATCGTGAATAAGACAGGCCGCTGTGCGTGGCATAATAGACCCAGGCCAGAACCTGCCCCAAGACAAAGGCCAGCAGCAGAGACAACATCACGCTTTGAAGCGAGAAGGCGCCGCCTGCCAATGGAGTTTCCTCCAGAACATGCATTAACTTATCCATTACCCTACCCTACCTACCTAACCAGGGTCCGCAGTAGCCCAGCATGCTTGACTGTTGCATGCTGGTTGCGAACTTGGAAATTGACCGTGAATTCAAATTAAATGTCGTGACCAGTCTGCTCAACCAGATGGGATATCTGGCTGTGAACTTGATCTCCAGAATCACGCCTTTGACTGTCAAAAGGTTGGTTTGCCAACCCGGCCCATTCAGCGTGACACGTGGTTCTTTGGTTACTTTATAGCACAGTTCCCTGTCAAATGTAACACGAACGCGATTCTCAGATTCGCTTTCGTAGGCTTTCCTCATATATCGAATCAGAATCGCCGGCTGAGCCGTCAGATAACTGCAATAAAGCTGAAACTGATTCAATGCCTCGAGATTGGTGCGGAAGTCCTGTTGCGGCAGCATCAGGCCCTTGAGCAGCATCGGTACATCCTGATGTCTGGCCGGAGCGCGACTCTTCATAATGACACTGCTGATTCGCCGTTTGATTTCAAAGAACGTGGGATATTGTTCGTCATCACTGTAGCTGCGGATACGCAGTTTAAACCTATTCTTTTTACCTGACAAGCTTTCTCTGCATAGCGTCAGATCCTCAGAATCCAGATACAGGCTCACGATGGGATAATATCCCCCAGGCTGCAGCTTGCTGTAGCGATCTTCCGGCATGTGAACCTTGATAAATTCGGTAATGGCCACAGCCTCGGATTCGCTGATCAGGTACTTTAATTCATACCGGCACCCCAGGGTTTTGTCCACATATTGAGGTCCTTTGGACTTGGCCTTGTCCTTCTTGACCGTGTCTGGCTTGGATTGACTATGTCTATGTTGTTCCGTTATTGCATCCATTGTATTTTACTGTAAAAAGAATGCTGAGCCAGCCAAGTCAAAATCAGTCTAGTTTCATGCGGACAGGGCCAAAAGCTTAACTTAATACACCCCCATGTAGTTTAGTGTCATAGTTATTCTGTGCTATTCTGTTCACCCGTTATATATCCAACGGTGCCTATTTTAACACGAACACTATGCATTAGTCAATGGTTAGGTGTAGTGCACTTGATTTTAAGTCCAGTACGCAACAGGTTCGATCTCCGGACAAGGCCGAAGGGCCGGTAAAAAACTCTCTACCCTGACTCCTGTGGCTGAAAGGTTCCGATAGAGTCACTCTTTTACCTTTCCCAGTTCGCAATGGGCTTATTCCAGTGTCTGTTCTATTTTAGTGACGAAAAAGTCAGGGGATCGTTACACAATCAAGTATATTTGAGGCAAGAAATTGCTTATATTCATGCTTATTTGCATAAACTGGGGGGATGGAGGGGTGATTTGGGTAGATGGCCGGCACGTCAAACCAGCCACTGGTCATGATCACGCGTCAAAACGTTTTCTAAAACGGGCCGTAGGAATATTGAGAAGGCCCCTGTATTTTGCCACGGTTCGCCTGGCAATGTCCGAAAAACCGGCTTGCGAGAGTTTCTCTCGAATTTGATCGTCATTGAGGGGCTTGGCTTTGTCTTCATTGTCGATGATTTTCTGAAGTTGACCTCGAATCGCTTCCCAACTGTGTTCCTTGCCGCTGGCGTCTTCCTTGCCGCCGCTGAAGAACTTCCTCAGGGGCAGGACGCCCCAGGCACACTGCATGTGTTTGCCTGCCACGGCCCTGGATACTGTGGCCACGTGCACGCCCACATCATCAGCGACCTTGGCCATGGGCAGGGGTTTTAGGTGGAGCGGGCCCAAGTCAAAGAACTCCGTCTGGTGTTGGACAATGGACTCTGTGACTCGCAGCAGGGTGTTCTTTCGCTGTTCAATGGCATCGATGATCCACTGAGCTGAACGCATATTGGTGCGCAGGAACTTTTTTGTCGTCTCAGAGATCGTTGAATCCTTGGCCATGGCAGCATACTGGCTATTGAGACGCAGGCTTGGAAGGTTGTGATCCACCAGTTGCACCCTGTACTCTCCTTCGTCCGTGGCTGACACGAGCACATCCGGTGTAATCGGGAAAGAAGGGGTCTGACTGATCTGCAGGCCGGGCGAGGTGTCGAGCTTGCGCAGCCCCTCAATGGCATGGTTGACCTCCTCCATGGAGCACTGCATTTTCTTTGCAATGTCAGGCAGGCGGTTTTCCAGGAGCAACTGCATATGTTTTGACACGAGTTCCGCTTCAATGCCCATGTCATCGGGGCTTTGGGCGATCTGAATCAACAGGCACTCTTTGATGTCTCTGGCGCCCACGCCAGCGGGCTCCAGTTCCTGCACCAGGGCTAGCGCGGTTTCCAGGTCTTCCAGGGTAAAGGCCGTTTGTTCCTTGGTGACCAGTTGCTCCAGACAGACCGTGAGGTACCCCCTGTGGTCAATATAATCAATGATGGTCTCACCCGCGATTTTTACGGGCTCCTCTGCATCCACCAGGTGCCATTGTCCTATGAGGTACTGATACAGAGACTGAGGCGGGGCAGCCGTATTCTGGATGGCCTGAAGTTTGCTGTTTGTGTCATTGTCCTGGGATCGGGAACGCATCGGGCCTGACTGGTCAATATGTTCACCCAAGTCCATGTCCATACGGTCCAGACGCTCAAAATCCTCGACATTGCGGTCATCTGCAGAGACCACCAGGTCCTTTTCGGCAAGGGCTTCATCATCAGAGTCACTGGCCTCAACAACTGTGTCATCCGAGGCTTCGGGTTCTTCCAACTCAAGGAGGGGATTGCTGTTGAGTTCCTGCTCGATGCGCTCCTGAAGGGCCAGTATGGGCAATTGCAGGATTTCCATGGACTGGATCATGTGCGGCGCAAGCTTCATGCGCTGCTCGAGTCTCATATGTCCAGTCATTTCCATTCGCATATCAAGCCCTTCGACAGGAACTACCTATCATCTTGTATCGGCAAAGATCGTATGTTAGTTGATGACAGGGGCCAGCGTCAAGCTGTAGAACAGGCTATCCATTAAATGTTGGCAATGACCAGCGGGGCCTTCTGATGTAAAGGCAATTCAACGCATGCCTTTATCAGGCTGCCTTGAAGGTTCACGGTCCAGGTGTGCTGCGTCATGATGACCGACTCATAGGTCCCTCGATCGACTTGCCTTACGCGCCCCAGACCCTTTTGCACAGGGCCTTCATACTGTAAAAAACGTGTGTCGTGGTCAAAAATAGGGGCGGCTGCACAGGATTGGGTCAGCATATGTTGAGGGGCACAATCCAGACGAAACGTTTTGAGCACATCGTCCAGTTCCAGCATGAGATCCCAGTGTACGGGTTCGCCTTGCTTTTGATGTTCATGGATCACAAACCTCATGTCGCTAGACCCTTGCCTTGAGCAGTATGTGCCAAAACGCACCCTGCTCACCCTGATCAATGGCATTGAGCAGGGTTTCATTGTCATTGTAATTGTGGTCTCTGGACACACTGGACTCGTCCATGGGTTCGAAGAACCGGGGATCTCCCTGGATCATGTCTTTGATGAGACGGGCGGGTTCCGGTCCCAGGGCGTCAGAGACATAGAATGTGGGACGACGCAGGTCGATCGGGCCTTCGTACTTTCGTTTGATATTGGGATTGGTGCCCATTGGGCCTTGATGACGCAGGTGATCTACCATGGGTGTGCCAGGATAGATGCGCAGGCCCAGACCCGCACCCACGCCATCCGGGCCGATCTGCTTCATAAAACCGATGGTCTCCGCCAGGGTCTCAGGGGTTTCACCCGGGCCGCCCAGGAGCAGGTCGGTCATGACGATGAGGCCATGCGCTTGGCACAATGTCACGGCCCGGGCAATATCGGCCTTGGTGTAGGGCTGCGCATATGTCTCGAGCATGGTGGCGCAGGCTGCATCTGTGGTAAAGTCAATGCCCACGCACCCGGCCCGTTTCATGGCAGAGGCCAGGGCGGCATCAAACGGCACCACAGACAGGTACGCATACCATTGAATGGTCTGGGCCAGTCCCTGACGGACAATTTCGTGGCATACGGCCAGGGCGTGGTCGTAGGGCAGGTTGAATTCTGCATCGCAGGTATGCAGTACATGGATACCCTGATCGACCAGGGCCTGGATCTCCTGGACGACCTCTTGAGGGGATCTGAGCCGCGCCAATGTCCCCTTGGCCACGGGATCCGGGCAGTAGAGGCATTGCCTGGGGCAGCCCCGCTTGGTTTCAAAACCGATTTGTCCTGCGCGTTTAAAGTAGGTGCGGTTGTCGACCAGGTCGCGTCGGGAGTGCAGGCAGATGTCTGTGGGCCAGGCCGGTGCATTGGCCTGGATGCCCTGGGCCGAACGATAGATCAGGCCGGGCACGGAGCACAGGTCTCGCTCGCGGCGCATCGCTTGGACCAGGGCAGGCAACGCGGTTTCGCCGTCGCCCCGTATGCCGTACTCCACAGGCAGAAGGTCATAGATCGCGGCCCCGAAGATGGAAAATCCCACACCACCCACCACAATGGGTGCTGCGGTCAGGGATCTGAGGGATTCAATCAGATCGATGACGTCAGGGACAAACCAGCGGCAGCTTGGCCAGAAGCAGTCGTCCACATTGCGCAGCGACAGGCCTATGAGGTCCGGTGAATGCCTGGAGAAATAGTCGGCCAGGGCCGTGGAGCGGTCCTCTTCCAGGCACAAATCCAGTATGTCCACGTCCGTGCCGGCCTGGATGGTGGCCTGGGCAAGATATTCCAGTCCCACAGGGGCGATGGGGGGTGTCATGGTGTTGGTATTGATCAGGGTCAACATCTCTGCATGGTATACAGGAACCCCTGAGAAACCAAGGATGATTCGGGAAAAAGCGTGACACTGCCCGGAGTCACGGCCTTGCAGAGGTGAGTGTTGCAAATTTGGCTGTTTTCATGTAAAATGAGGCGAGGCAAAGGATTGATCGAACCGTATCGGGAAGCGTGTGAGTGTTTTTAAGGTAGGAAAGGGATCATGAACAGAGAACAGGGTAGAGTACTTCGAGTTTTCTTGTGTTTAATCCTGAGCGTGATTTTTGCAGGGTGTGCCCACCAAAAGGCCTACAAAAAGGCTGATCAATACGCGCAACAGCAGGATTATGACCGGGCTGTCCAGAGTCTTCAGGAAGCCATTGATCTGGCCGAGAAAGATCACAAGACCAAGGCCGTGGAAAAATACCGATCCAGGCTTGCTGGTTTGCGTCAGGAGGCCGCAGATTATTATTATCGCAGGGCACAAGACTACCTGACTGAAACCGACCTGAACTCCGCACGTGAGTGTATTGCCCATGCCATGCTGTATCAGCCTGCAGCACCCCGTTCACGCGATCTCCAGAAGCGTATTCAATCTGCCATTCAACTGGCAGAACAGCGCCACGCTCAAGCCATGACACTGGCAGATGAATCCCAGTGGCAGGAGGCCGTCAAGGTACTAAAGCAGGTCTCTCGTGAGTACAAGACCATGCCAGGCCTGGATTCGGATCTGAAACAGGTCAAGCAACGCGCGTACGATGACTATGTGGCCAAGGCCAAGGCCTTATTGGATACGGACGAATTGAACGGGGCTGCCGAGCAGGCCAATCTGGCATTGACGTTTGTGGCCAATGGACGAGACGCCCTGAATCTGATCAAGACCGTGGAAGATCGTCGTGAAGCCAAACGATTGATTGCCCTGGCACGTCGCCAATTGTCCGATCAGAATCCTGTGGAGGCCCTGGACCTGTTGAGAAAGGCCAGCCGATTGCATGCCTCAGCCACGGATCTGGTGGAATTAATGGCCCAGGCCAAGCAGGGCGTATGCGACCTCTGGATTGCCCAGGCGGACGTCTTCATTGAGCAACTGGACAGGGTGACGGCGTTACCGCTGCTGCTCAAGAGCAGGGACCAGTTGCCAGGTTACGGTCAGGTAGACGCCAAGATCGCTTCAGTGCGTGCGGGATTGAGTGAGCAGCATCTGGCGCAGGCTGCGTTGTATCAGAAGCAGGGGCTGGACGGGGCGGCCCTGGTCCACGCGGTGGCTGCTATGGAATACACGACAGAAGGCCTGGACGCGCGAGAACAGTTGCGTGTGAGTATGCAGGCCGTTCAAGGGGCGATTCAATACAGCGTGGCGTATGGCGGTATCAGTGCCTTGGAAGATTATGCCTTTGCTGTGGACAAGCTGAATCCCACGATACTCATGTTATTGAATCGGCTGCGTCCTGCGTGTGTGCGTATTCTGGAACAGCCCCAGGCAGATACTGACGCAGTGATTACTGGCGAGGTGCTGACATTGGACCTGCTGGAAGACGCCCAGGTCAAGGCGTACGGTCACTCGGAGTATCAAGATGGCATGCGTCCCGAACCCAATCCGGACTATGTGGCAGCCAGGGAGGAGGCTGACCATATCCTGTCTGAGCTGAACAGGGCACGTGAGCAATTGGCCATGGCCAAGAGACGCCGGGCTCTGGTGGCCCACCCAGATCCCAATGATCCGGAGGCCGTGCGCAGAGCGCGCAAGGCTGAAGCGGATGTGGTCGAAGCCCAGGAACGTACGGTGACAGTGGCCACAAACCTGGCCATCGCATCCACCAAGGCCGCGGCCACACCCCAGGAGATCCTGGTGCCCAATATTGTACAGTACGAATATCCGATCCATACTGTGGAGAAAACTGTCCGAATGGTCTGCCTGGTCAAAATGACGGACGCACGCACCCAAGGCATCCTCCTGGCCGATCAGGTTGAGGCCGGGACCAGTCAGTCGGACACCGTGATCCAGGCCGTACCCAGTCGCAATGTACCAGACGATCCCCTGGAACTGCCGGACGATATGACGTTTTACGAACTGGCCATCAAGGCCCTGGAAGGAGACCTCGGCAAGGTGCTTCATGTGGCACTGAGCAAGCACAGCGAGCGATTTGTCCAGGGATTTCAACAGGCCCAATCTTCAGGCGATCAGAGCCGGGCCGTGGACCAGGGCGTGAAATATCTGTTTGCCCATCCCGTGGGTTACGAACACACCAATGCCATGACTGAGTATCTGCACACCTATCTGGGCAAGGAGGACGCGCTGCTGGACATCACGGATCTGCTGAGAAAGCACTGCCGGATTCTCCTGCGCTATGCCATGTTCCCTGCACAGATCGAAGAAAGCAACAATGCCGTGGTGATTCGCAGATTTACAGGTCCTGAGGCTGTCTCAGTACGCTGTCCTTGTACACTGCTGTCTATTGACGGCCAGACCGTGCATACCATCGCCCAGGTCAGGAACCTGATCGCACGCCATGGTGCCGGTGACAAGGTCACGCTCTCCCTGGAAAAAGACGGACGTTTTATCACCACGGAGCTGACTCTACCCCAGCAGTAGCCCATAGATCGACCATGGGTCATAACCGCCCAGTTCTGCAATTCAGGATATGATTCGAGCCTGCACGAGTATGCTCAGGGCAAGTCCATGTCTGCGCATTTTTCACTTCTTGTGCTTGTCGGGCAACGGTGATATCATGGATTGGTTTTCCGTATGATCCCTAACGGATCCTTTTAGAACTTCATGCCGGTTTTACTTGAGGAGATTGAAAATGCGCTGTAACAGTATGACATCGAAAGTCACAGTCCTGTGGATTGCCGGGTTGTTGATCAGCGGCCTGGGTGTCAGTCAGGGACAAGACACGGCTCAGGACCATGGACTGCCTTTACCTGCATCGGGTCACACATGGAAACTGGTGTGGCAGGATGATTTTAGCGGCAACGAGATTGATACCGCCAAGTGGGAACTGCCCAACAATGAGAGAAGGGGACACCTCTGGCGGGCTGACAATGCCTACCTCGACAAGGCCGGGCACCTGGTCATGGAGACCTCCAAGGTGGGCGATCGTTTTGCCTCCCCATGCCTGCGCACGCGCGGCAAGTATGAGAAGGCATTCGGCCTGTTTGTCACTCGGTGCAGGCTGCCCAAGACTGAAGGTCACTGGTCTGCGTTCTGGTTGTATAACGGCTCTGTGGGCAAGGTGGGTGAAGAGGGACGTGACGGTACCGAGATCGATATCATGGAGTGGCCGTACCGTGACGGCAGGGTCCAGCATGCCTTGCACTGGGACGGGTATGGCAAGGATCACAAGTCCAAGGGCCATGTGTCCAAGAATGAGGCCCTGCTGGACGGCAAGTTTCACACGTTCGCATTGGCCTGGTCGCCCGAGGAGTATGTGTTCTACGTGGACGGCAAGGAGACCTGGAGAACCAAGGACGGCGGCGTGTGCCAGGTACCCCTCTACATCAAACTCAGTGTGGAGATCGGCGACTGGGCAGGTGACATCACAAAGGCCACATTACCAGATTACTTTGTGGTGGACTATGTACGCGTGTATGATTTGGTGGAGTAAATGGTTAGGGCTTCGCACGAGCAGGCTGGAGGGACAGATCATTAAGCGAAGGATGAGTGTGATCCGCCCCGGTTAATAGCAGTCGATTAGAATGGTACGCAAACACACAAGGGTTCGAAGCTACTTCTGGCCGTAATGATGCACTCGAATCGACATGCTTTCAATACCTGTAAATCCATACGAAGGGTGCTGCCGCCTTCGCATTCAGCCGGGACGCTGCACGCTCGTTCCTCGCCTAATGCAACGTCCCATCCAAACCTCTTTCTCGAATGGTCTGGGTGTCGTGGATTCGCTCGGATTGTGTCAACCTTCTTTAATTCTCGTAGCGCAGCGGTCTTCTCTTCCTATCTTCCTATCCTCTTATCTTCTTGTTTCGGTCGTCCCACCGTCCCACGGCTCACGGATTCGTGAGATTCGGTGCCCAGGTGCCGGTCTTAAGTTCCGGTGTTTTGCCTGACGCCGGGAACGTGGACGCAATGGCCTCCCTGAGCTGCCTGCGAAGCTGGGCCGTGGTCTTGGCATGTTCTGGATCATTGGCGAGGTTGGTCAGTTCACGTGGATCGGTGTTGTGATCGTAGAGTTCACGTCCCTCTTTGCCGCCGTCCCATTCGGTCAAACGCCAGCGCGGTGTGCGCAGGCTGTAGCCCAGAAAGCGGCCGCCTCGTTGGGCAGGGCGATTGCGTGTCACCTGACTCAACGTCCAGCCGCGTCCCAGTGTGTCTGGGTCCTCGAGCATGGGGACCAGGCTTTGGCCCTGCAGGGTCTTCGGGGCCTTGACGCCGCACAGTTCGGTCAAGGTGGGATACAGATCGATCAGTCCCACGGGCGCCTCGACCACAGTGCCTCGCCTGGTCTGGTTGGGGGCTGCAATGATCAGGGGCACGCGAGCGCTCTCTTCAAAGATGCTCATCTTTTGCCAGAGGCCGTGTTCGCCCAGGTGATAGCCATGGTCACTGGTGAAAACGATAATCGTATTGTCCGCCAGGCCCAGGCGATCCAGGGCGTCCAGCACGTGTCCCACCTGCGCGTCCATGAAGGTGATGCTGGCGTAATAGGCCTGCACACACTCGCGTCGCAGGTCATCTGTGAGTTTGTCCTGCTCCCTTTTGTAACTGCCCAGGGCCGGTGCAGGCAGGTCTTCCTGATCTTCTTTCACACCCGCAACCACGGGCATGGTCTCTTTTGGGTAGCGGTCAAAATAGGGCTTGGGTGACACATACGGTGTGTGGGGTCTATAGAATCCCACGGCCAGGAAGAACGGGCGGTCCTTTTGTTTGGCGCAGCGTTCCAATACCCACTCGGCGTCCGCTGCGAGCAGGCCGTCCGTGTGATACTGATCAGGCCTGGGAGACGCATACCAGCTCAGGGTCCCGCCGAACTGACCCGGTCTCAGAGAAAAGATGTGGGGTTCTTCTTCCATGCGGTCACAGCCGGCCGGGTTGAGTTCCAATTCCCACGATCCGGGATCATCGTGTCCGTTGGTGCCAATGGACTTGGGCACATTGTAATGGTACAGCTTGCCGATTCGCCCTGCAAAGTAACCGGCCAGGCGAAAGGCCTGGGGCAGACTCTGGTGTGAGGGAATGGTCTGGCGAAAGATCTGCGAGTTCTGCAGGATGCCCGTGCTGTTGGGGTACAGGCCTGTGAGCAGGGAGTTGCGGCTGGGTCCGCACAGGGGAAACTGGCAGTAGGTCTTGTTGAAACGTACGCCGCGTGCAGCCAGCCTGTCCAGGTTGGGGGTCTTGACCAGGGCATGGTCGTAGCAGCCCATGGCATTGTTCAGGTCATCGGCCATGATAAACAGGACATTCAGGCGGGA
>JAIPFM010000090.1 GCA_021736645.1 Phycisphaerae bacterium
AAGTTTAAGGGCCTGCATTTACGAATGCAGGCCCTTTTTTCTGATCGCTCTTGAGTCGTTCTACAGTGTCCAGCCGTTGTGATATTCGGGACGGATGAAGGCGGCCGCCTCTGGACAATTCAGGGCCGTCATGTTGGGGCCGTCCCACAGGATCTTCTTTTCAGCACGCATGGCCACATTACCCAGCAGCACGACCTCAGCCAGATGTCCCGAATAATCGAAGTTGGAACTCGCCGGGCTGCCGCCCTTGCACGCATCGATCCAGTCCCTGTGGTGTCCCTTGGAACGGGGGATCGAAGCGGCCGGTTTCTTGTACTCTCTGGTCTTTTCCATGGGCACCAGACGCGGACTCCCGGCCCAGCCTTCACACATGATCTTGCCCTTGTCGCCGACAAAGAGGATGCCGTTGCCGCCGCCGATCAGATCCCTGTTTGGATCCATTTCCTCGGGACGCGGCGGTTTGAGGCCGCTGTACCAGACCAGTTTCACGGGCGGTTTACTGCCGCGGGCGGGGAACTGATAGTAGACGGTGGCCGCGTACGGCACGGTGTCGCTGTTCAGGCCTGCGCAGCGTGCCTCCACACTGGTCGGATGTCCCAGATCCAGGGCCCAGAAGGCCGGGTCCATGTTGTGACACGCCATGTCTCCCAGGGTACCTGTGCCAAAGTCCCACCACTGGCGCCACCGGTATGGGGCGTAGGTCGGATGATACGGTCTGCGCGCTGCCGGACCAAGCCACAGGTCCCAATTCAGGCCCGCCGGAATCGGGGGCGTCTCCTTGGGGCGGCCTCGAAATTCGGGACTTGATGCGCCGTCGGACCAGGAATGCACCTCTCGCACGTCCCCGATCACGCCGTCTCGAATCCACTCCACGGTCATACGAATGCCGCTGCCGCTGTGGCCGTGATTGCCCATCTGAGTCGCCACCTTGGCCTCACGCGCCGCCTCTGTCACACGGCGCGTCTCATACACGGTTCGCGCCAGTGGTTTTTCGCAATACACATGCTTGCCCCTGCCAATGGCGGCCAGAGAGGTGACACAGTGCATGTGATCCGGCGTGGCGATCAGCACGGCATCGATACTTTTTTCCGTATCGAGCATTTCCCGGAAATCCACATAGCCCCGACATTTTTTGGCAGGCCCCGTGGATGGACGCTCGGCATTTTTTCCGTCCACCATCTTGAGTGCTGGAATGCGCCCGGCTGTGCCGCCATAGTAAAACTGGCGGTAGTCGGCCTCTTCCATCACGTCGGCCACTGCCACGATCTGCACGTCCTTCTCCTGAAGGAGCGCACGCATGTTGTGCAGGCCCTGGCCGCCTGTACCGATGATGGCCACGTTCAGGGTTTCACTGGGGGGCGTATACCCTGCACCGCCCAGCACATGACGAGGCACAATCGTGGCTGAAACGGCTGCCGCAGAGGCCTGCTGCAAGAAACGCCGTCTGGAAATGTTGAGGGGAAGCCCTTTTTTCGTTTTGCTCTCTGATGTCATGGTCATATCTTCCTTTCGGTTCGCTTTGATAAAAACATGGCAAAACAGGTTTTAGCGGCCTTGCGAGGTACGCACCCTGCAATGTCAATACTCCCAAATTTAACACAAAGCCCATCATCCTGCATCATAAAATTCAATGAGCTTGAAGCATCCTGTGACTTATGATACAATCTTTTGTGGATATTGAGATGAGTCATCTATGCCAGAGGATTCGTGCCATGATCAAGTTCGCCTGTCCGAGTTGCAGCAAATCCATGCATGTGGATGATCGTCACGCAGGCAAAAAGGGCAAATGCCCAAAATGCGGAAACACGGTCGTGGTCCCTGAGCGATCCACACTCATTGAGTTTGACTGTCAGGGCTGCGGGCATACCATCAAGGTCTCTGACAAATATGCGGGTAAAAAGGGCCGATGCCCGACATGCAAGAACCCGGTTCAGGTTCCCGCAGTGCAGGATGCGGTCCTTGAAACTCCGGCCCTGGAGCCTCCTGATACGGATGAGCAGGATGACTCAGCCCCCCCCCCGATCAAGCATCAGGAGGACCGGATCGTCGCCGAACTTGGATCGTCGCCGGCACTGTAACGGTTGCCATGGTCGTGATCATTGGACTGGCCATCCTCTTGTGGCCCTGGGACTCAACCCCAGCTGTGCCACCAATCAGGTCACAGGAGTCATCCAACACGGAACAGCCTGAACCGGTGACTCCCGATGTCACGCCAGACCTGACGATCACCCCGGAAACCAGCGACGAGACCCAGCTTCAGTTTAATCCCAGTCCCGGGTTGCAGCAGGCCATGCGAGTGACCACGCAACTCGTCATGTCAAACCTGTATGGTGGTCAGTTGCTGGAGATGACCAGTACACAATCCGTGACCGTCGATCTTGACGTACAAGACCCGCAAGCCGATGGGGCCGCCACGCTCAATGTGTCAATCTCGCAGATAAAAGTAAAGATGGAATCGCAGGGCATGGCAGACGAGTACGACTCAGCCGAGCCCTCGAGTCAGGACAGTCCGGTGGCAGAGTTTTATTCCCCATTTGTCGGCCAGACGTTTACGATACACGTCTCCAGGCAAGGTGAGATCGTACACACCGGATTGGACGAATTGTATCTTGCTGCAGCTCAAAACCGTATCAAGGCCGAGGATGACATGATACGAACACAGAACGGCGAAAAGGCAGATGCGGTGATCCAACGCACAGACCGGCGTTTCGGGTCACAGGACAGTCGCATCCTGGCCATGAAGAAACAACTGGAAGAATTCCCGCTCTTCGGCCAGGAACAGGTCCTTAGACTGCTCGGCGACCTGATCGCTCCATTGCCATCTCAGCCCATTGAAAACAACATGACCTGGGACGGCATGATTACAGTCAAGGCCGAGATAAACGAGGATGTGCCTGCCACGTACTCAGTGACATCACTGGATGAGGAGACCTGCGTGATTGAAGCGCAGGGCGAAAGAAGTGAGGAGGAACCACCCTTTGTCTACCAAGCCGACCAGACCACGATTACCAGTGACCTGGCGGGCTCCTCGCAGGTGACACTGATCGTGGATCGCCGCACCGGGTGGCTGAAAGGCAAAACACAGAAGACCCTGCTCAATGGCCCTATACAACAAAGCCTGCCCGGACAGGCAGACACAGAAACAGCCACGCAGGTCATCATGGACATCACCACAACCGTGGAGCCCGTGGAGTGAAGTGAATCGCCTTAGCTGATGGCTGATGCTCTGGCTGTTAGTTGTTGCCCGGTGAAAGAAGCTTTCACGGGCCAAGGGTTGTTGGTTGTTGGAAAACGAACAGCCAATAGCGAATAGCCAAAAGCGGAGCGAAGTCCCTTGGGGGCTGAGTAGTCTGGTTGCCGGTTTTAACCCGTCACACTGTCATACCGTCATACGGCCACACTGTCGTTCTAGCGGCTAATCGCCATGTCCATTACCGTGTCCATTGCCGTTGCCGTTGCCATTGCCATTGCCATTGCCATTGCCATTGCCGTTACCGTTACCGTTGGCGTTGCCGTTACCGTTACCGTTGCCGTTGCCGTTACCATTGCCGTTGTCGGGACCGGTATCGTTGGCCTCGGCCTGGCTAATGTGGACATGGGCGAGAACCCTATGTGTCTCGCCATCCATAACATAGGCAGTGCCAAACGGACAAAGGGGTGGACCCTCGGGAAAGCGGGCGGTGTCTCCAGTCACATCTGTCAATACCGAAGGCAAAGCATCCTTTATAGCCAGGTACAGCTCGATCTCCGTGTTTAGCCAGTCTTTGTTGGTGTTGCATATGTTGACTTTTGCAGTGGTCGCGCAAGAACCCAGTCGAGGCATCGCGACCATCGAAAGCACGCCAAGGATGAGAACCACAATCACTAATTCAACAAGTGTCAGGGCTTTCCTTTTGATCATCTCTCTGTACCGTATCATGTGCAAAATTAAGTATGAGTCAAGCCGAGTAGAACCAATCAGCAGTGTCGACTATCAAGGACGCATACTTAACCCGTTGCGTTCAAAAAAGTTGGATTCCGTGGAATGAGGCCTCCCCCTCGCCTCAAGAATGCGTTTTGAAATTCGATTCCAGGAGGTTCGTCCTTGGCGTCTAACCTGGGGTTTCCAGCCCAGAGTGGATATTTACCCTCATCAGGCTGCCTCATGAAGACAGCGACAGCCGGGTGTTACAGTCATTTTCGGGATTTCATGGCGACCACGCAGACGCTGGTGCACATAGTTTATCGGGTGTAAAACTCCCCGGTAAAAGCCGTAAGGCACTTGAGTTTCGGAACACTGCGTGACTATAATACCCGCATGGAACGATTATACTGGACAGAACCCACACGCTTTGAGCTTGAAGTAGACGTCACGGCTCTGACTGATCGCAGGATCACCATAGATCCCATCCTGTTTCACCCGGAAGAAGGCGGGCAGCCGGCAGACACCGGGCAAGTGGGTGATGCCACGGTCATGGGCGTCCACCTCGTGAATGGGCAGATCGTCCTGTCTCTTGATAAACCGCTTGGATCCGGCAAGCACCTGGCCCGCCTGGACAGAAAACATCGCCTGCACACAGCAAGCCAGCACTCAGCTCAGCACATCCTGTCCGGCCTGGCTGATACGCGATTCAACTTAAAAACGGTCGGCGTGCATATCGGGCTGGAGAGAAGCACGATTGATTTTGAAACCACTGTGGATTGGTCCAGTGCTCAGACCCTGGAGTCCTGTGCCATGGAGGTGGTGATGGAGAACCTCGTGATTGAGACCGTGTTCAATGACACGGCTGTGCGCAGCCGGTTTGATCTGAAACACATTGACTCCGAACTCATTCGTGTGGTTAAAATCGGTCAGTACGATGCCTCTGCCTGCTGCGGTGCCCATGTCCACAGGACCGGGGACATTGGTATCATCAGAGTCGTGGATTTGGAAACCAGGAAGCAGGGCACGCGCCTCTCTTTCATCGCAGGTCCCAAGGCACTGGCATTTTCCCAGACAGAAACCTCTGTGCTGCGATCGCTCAGACAGTTGTCACATTGTGCTACCGAGGAACTCCCCGGGATGCTTCAAAAGCAATGGGATCGTTCAGCCGCACTCAGCAAAGCGGTGGATGGCCTATATGACCAGATGCTGCCAACACTGGTGAACACTGCGGTTGTGGTCGAAACTGAGGGGTCGAAAACTGGCATTCAGGTCAATACCCTGCCCGGCAAACTGAGCGGAAAGCTGGCCGCCTTGATGGCCGACCATGTCCAAGGCAGTGGCGTGGTGGTGAGTGACACCTCCATTTGTATCCATTCCAAAACCATGATGGCCAAAGAACTCTTGCAGAGACTCCATGACGCGGTCGGAGGCCGAGGCGGCGGATCCCCGCACGCGGCCAGCGGCATGCTGGCCGAGGTGTTGACGCGAGAGCAGATTGTCAGCATCCTCCAGGCTCCAAAGAATCGACACTCGGGCTCTTGGCTGAAGACTGAAGGCTAACAGCCAATCGCTTTTGTGACACAGATTTCAGCGTTTATAACGTGTCACCAAGGCGTATGCTTAAATCCGAGTACCGACCCCTTCCTACACCTGCGGCTGCGATTCAATGGCCTGAATGCAAAACAGCAATGCACGGGGCACGTGAAAGAATCCCTTGTAGTTCCCACCCTTGCAGGTATGGGTGAGGTTCCCGCGGCGATCACAGTACCCGAACCAGGCGCCGTGCTCCGGATCGACAAAGTGCTTGAACGTGTAGTCGTGCACCCTGTCCAGCCAGCGCAGCCATCGCGTCTCCTCTGTTTTGGTATAGGCCAGCACGAGCGCGTACAATGCCTCGGTATGGGGCCACCACAGCTTCATGCTGGATTCCAGCTGCAGGGTCGGTCGATTCTCCACATCCATGAAGTAGTACAGACCGCCGTATTCTTTGTCCCAACCGTATTCCAGAGATCCCTCAATGATGTCATAGGCCATGGTGCGTGCGTCCTTGTCCTCGACATGGTCAAGCACATGCAGTAAAAACCACGCCGCTTCAATCGCGTGTCCGGGAATGAAAAAACGCCCTTCCGGAGAGTCCGTCAGACTGGAACCATCCAGGGCCACATGCTCCATCATGATACGCCGCCCTTTATCATAGTGAAGACGACACCCTTCAATGGCCTTTTTCATAAAGCCAACATAACATCCGTCCTTATCCACCTTGGCCAGTTCCAGGGCCATGCCAGCCAGGACCATCACATTGGCCAGGCCGCTGGTCCGGGGTGCACCGGTCAGAGTGGGTCGGCCCAGCATCTCGGGATGTTCGATCCATTGGGCAATTTTCCAGAACAGATCAATGGACTTGTGTTTGTACCTATCCTGACCAGTGGCCCGGGCATATTCCAGATAGGCCAGCATGGCAAACACGGCACTGTAGGGCTTGCGCTGGAAGAAGCAGGGCCTGCCCTCGCGCGTCAGACTGAAATAGTAGCGTCCCTGCTCGTCCAGCGCGTGTTTCTCCAGAAACTCCACACCGAGCCTGGCCGCGTCGAGATGGGCCGACTGCCTGCCGCACTCGTTGTACAGGCGGGAGAACATCCACACAGAGCGTGCCACCAGCCAGACATATTTCTTGGTATCGTAGACCGTGCCGTCACGGTCCAGGCAGGAATAGGTCCCGCCGCAGTCCCGGTCCAGGGAATGCTGGAGCCAGAACGGCACCACGGAATCAAACAGCGATGTCTTGTAGCATTCCAGATAGTCTTCCAGCACGTCGCGTACTCCCTGTCAAGTCGGCAGTATCAAGAACTCTCGATTCTCATCCGCAAAAGCGTTATCTGTGGATTATTCGGATTTGCATGCGTGTGGCAAAGCAACGTCTATGGGCGCGCGTTCACGCGAAATTCAACGGTTTGACTGGCCGGGGCCCACTCTGCAGGCACAGGCTCGCCATTGAGAACCGTCTTCTCAGGTTTGACCTTTGCTCGCATCGCACAGCGTATGATCGGTTGCCCCTGAAGCACGGTTTCGAAAGTACCGTCGGCATCAGACGCAATGGCGTACACCTTGGAGAGGGAGCCCAGCAGGGATTGGCCGTTTCTGCGCACATAACTGCCGCACACCACAAAGGAACGCGTGACCGAATCCAGTGAGTCAGGTGCATCCACAGGCCGTGTCACGCCAAACAGATACGCGTCCGTGTCCCAGCCATGAATGAGCTTGTTGCTGTTGCGGTGCATGCGCCGGCCATCGGCTCGGAGGTTCAGAAATACCTCGGTGATGTGTTCCGGTCCGGAGAGGCGTACGCCCAGCATCTCATCCCCTTCAAGCAAGGTCACCTCGACCTGCGGTTTTTCCCGGGATTCTCTGAGGGGCATGATGGCCGTAATGAACTTCATGTCCCGGCTTTTCTCGGTCGGCAGCCAGGCCAGATACTCGACCTTCGTATCCGGATCGTGGTCCTTCAATCCCTGTCTGCGGATCAGTGACATGTCCCTCGGAAATAGCGGCCTTACAATGGCCCGCGATGTGGGGCCATTCGACAGAGTCACGTCCGAACCCTGTGCCTGGGCCTGCCCCTCAAAGTGCAGCAGCCACTCCAGTTGACCGGGCTCATGGGTTCTCACATCATCCACAATGAGAATCACATCATCCACCCACACCACATGCCTGTAGTTGCGCGAGAACTTCCAGGAGGTGGGCCCTGTGGCATCTGCGAGTACATATCGGATGCCGGCCAGATCCATCAGGTGGCCTACCTGACCCGGGTGCACCACGCCTCGATCTCCGTTCCCGCAGTCCTCGGGCAGCTGGGCCTGACCCTCCTGCAGGATGACGTTGTGCGCCCGGCTGTGACGATAATACGCGCTGTACTCCGGCCGGCTGTATGAGCAGTTTCCCGAATCAATGATGAGCGGCTTGCCGCCATGAAACAGGATAAACGAACCAGCGTCGGGATGGGCGTGATTCCAGGTGAAACCGGATTTGACGGCCAACAGGGTGGCGTCGTCCTGCCATGAGGATCGCATCATGGCCCAGCCAATGTCAGGATAGAGGCAGGCATTGGCAAGGGCCTCAGTGGCTTCTTCATGGGGCCGAACCTGGTGATACACGAGTCCCAGGGGATCCGTGAGTCCGGTGTCAGTGCGCGTGATGTACCAGTGATAGCTGGGATCGTCAAAGCCATTGGCCAAGAGCAGTCGCAGGGTTCGGGCACCGGATCCGGTGAGACTGCTGTCCCCGAAGTTGACGGACAATACCGATTCGGATGTGGGATAGGCCGTGTTCACAAAGAAGTCACCTGCGGTCTTCAGCAGGGGTATCTCAGGCAGGGGACGTTCCGGGAAGACATTCGTATAGGCCAGATGAAAGAGCAGGTATTCGGACAGGGCATAGTTGGCATAGTTGACACTCTCGTAGAAGGCCCCTTGCGCATCGAAGTTCGGGCTCTTGTTTTGCAGGATGTTGCCCTGATACGCGAACCACTCGGGAAAGGCGTCACACAGTTCACTGACCCAGGCCTCGGCCCCGGGTTCGTCCTCGAGGATGGACAGTGAAGCCACCCCGGCCATGGCCACGCACACACTCCACCAGTTGTGCCCCATGGAATCCAGGGCATGGATGCGTCTATCGCCCAGAATCCAGTCATCCAGTGTGGGCTTGATCCCCTTATCCACCATGGCCCGGACAATGCTGCGCCGGTCCGTTGTGGATAGGGTGTCACGAATACTGTCAAAACCAATCCCATATCCGAAGCAAAAGCGTGCTGTATTGAGTTCGGAGTGCCAGGGCGGATCCTGCTGGGCATCACCGGCCCACCGATTCAGGCCGGCATAGTGCAGCATGGCCTCGCGGAGCTTTACCGCATACTTGGGTTCAGCGGTCATCCTATAGGCCAGCCCCAGGGTCGCGCCCAGGGTACTCATTTGGCTGCTCGGCCTGCCATAGTTGCCGTGCTGCCCCTGGCCGCTTTCCGCATAGGCCTTTGAGACAAGATCGTCGGTGACAAGCCTATCGGCCCTCTCGAGAAGATCAGCCCAGGCCCTGCCGAAAACCGGATTCTTGTCAATCCGGTCTTTGAGTGCTTCCAATCGCTGTGACGTGTAGTACAGATTCGGGCCAGGGGATGCCGTGACCCCGGCAGAAGCACTTGATGTGGATTCGAATCCATTGAATAGCAGCCCTGACACGAAGGCAATGAGCAATACTGGTAATCTTGACCTCATGGCATATCCTCAATAGTCATTTGCGACTTTTTCCTCGGATTGTACTGATTCGAAGGTATTCTCGCAAGCACAGTTCGACAAACCAAATGGCCACTGAAGGGCGAAGGTCTACTTGACTCGAATATAACCCGAATTATTCATGATCCGGGTCAAGAAACTACTTCGGGGTAAAATACACATCGATCTTTCCCAAAAGCGGGTCCTCGAAGGAGAAGAGCATGCGGGTGATCTGATGAAGGACATCCGGCAGTGTCACGTCAGCCTCACGCACATCCAGTGTGAACGATTGGGTCGGGCTTCCATGATTGATCACGACCACGTAGGCCGCATCATCCCGAGAAAGCGCCAGGGTGACCTTGGGCTGGGCCTTTGTGAATCGGCCTTGCAGGAAACACACCTTGTCGCTGCGCTTGCCACCGGGCAGGACATGCACTGTGGCCTCACTGTCACCGGTGACCTCGCCGCCCAGTGCCAGGTCAATCGATCGGGCCTCATCGTCATCCTCTCAAACAGACGTTAAAATCAGTGAACCGAAAATTCCAGGTACAGGGTCATGTTGTCACTCGAACGGTATTCACTGGTTTCTTCTTGGCCGCTGTAGGATGTGATGCCGGTGCCGATTTTTTGCACTTCGAAAGGCCCCCCGCTGCTCAGCTTGATCCTGGCCGGATTGGCAATATACAAGATATCCAGCTCACGCTCTACATCCTGTTTATACTCGGACATCTCAAAGTCACCTCGGGAGAAGGTGACTTTGCGGGAGCCTTCAAGCGAATGCTGATACGTGGCTTTGCCAATGACCGTGGTCGAATTTTTACCCTCGGCCACTGCGAGGGAATACTTGTCGAGGTCAATGGCACCCACAATCTTGACCTGCATAGGCTTTTCAACAGTCACGGTGGTGCCTGTTGAATTCTGGTTGTTGAGGGTAAACCCGGGACCGGTACCTGAGAATGCCATGTTGCCCTGACTGTCCACCGGAATACTTCCTGCTTCGAACAGAACATATTCATATTGTTGTATGCTGCGACCTTCAGCCAACATGCGCTTCTGGTAGTCGAAGGGTGCACTGTCGTTGGTGTAGGTCAGGCTGGAAAGCGTTGGTGATTGGACGCTTTCTTGCTTGGCATCGGTTTTGGAGGCTTCGACGGAGCTGGATGACTGGGGTGACTCATTTTTACACGATGCCAGGCCAAACACGGCGGCAAGTAAGAATACAGTACACAAAAATGCATAAAGTCTGCGTGACAGGGCATTGATGTCGTTCATGATGTCTTTCCTTATTCGTGCTGCAAAACAATGTACCGAGGCAGGTGTGACCTTGATTGATTTCGCTGTCCATCAATCAAGCCTGCATCCCATTTGAATAACGCTTGCGCAACTCTCTTCGTGATTCGATTGCCGTGAATGATATTGATTGAATGCGTCCGGCACAACATAATTCCCCAGAATTTTGTGCAAATCACCGGCAGTCGGTGCACGACGCTACATGCCCACGTCATCGGCGCCGGGTGATCCATACACGAAATGGCTGGCTCGCCAGTTGGCGCCGTCATCCAGAGAGCCCTCCGGTTGGCCTGGCAGGGCCTGATCGAGCGGCACCAGTGAAAATCCGTCACCGTCTGCAAGCACCGGCCATGATCCGGTGTCATTGTACTGGAATTCAGCAATGACACCGTTCCAGTAATCCTCGAGTCGGATCCGTTCACCGCTGTTGGAAAGCTTTTTCGTATTCAAGGCTCCGCCATATTCACCGGCAATCAGATCACGGAGGAATGTGCCATAGCGTGATTCAAAGGCCGCCATATTTCTGACCACCAGGACGAACTCGCCGGGTGCCAGAGTGGTGACAGCACTGTCAGCAAAAGAGAATTCAATGCCGTCTGTGAATGAGACACTGGACAGGTCTTCAATCGGTTCATCACCCGTGTTCTTGAGTTCAATGAATTCAAAGTCGTCACTGGTATACGGACTGCCCGCAGGCGGATCAGCCGGATTGTACATGAGTTCCGTGATGCGCAGATCTTGCAGAATCCCCATGGCCATGGGCGCAGCCACCTCGAACTGATCCGGATCGGACCAGTGGGACCATCGATCTGAGGTATCCATCATGCGGCATCGGACCCGATATGTGCCGCCCCCCTTGACCACACTGGCCGGGATCTTCACAGTGTCGGCATACGTGGTGATCAGGTCACTTTCCCACAGCGTATTCATCTCATAGTAATGCTCGTCCGGACGGGCGGGCCCAGCATCGGGCAGGTCCACGGGCGTGTCCGCCACAGGCACGGCCGACAGCCTGGCATCGAAAAAACAGTCACTGCTGTTGGCCAGTGACACATTGAGCACCTGCACGGCCAGGACATTGTCACCTGCCTGGAGACAGCTCAGATCGGACAGCGTGAAGTCCACAAATTCATAATTTTCCGGGCCATTGCCGCTGGATGTGGCGTCAAAGGATTCGTGCTCGCTGCCGACATTGTCCCATGCCACACGCGTGCCATTGATCCAGGCATTGAATCCGTCGTCATATTTGACTCCGATCTTCAGGGACGCCCAGGCCGCAGGATCTTCCACCTGAAATTGCTTGCGGAAATAGACGGTGGTGTACGACCCGCGCATATCGGTGAGCTCCGTTTGGATGAACGCTTCACCATACCCGATCGGCGTGCGCGCCTCCAGCCACGGTGTGTGGACCGGAAAGTCGCTGAATCCCGGCTCCTGCCACAGGCCCGGTTCGGAGGGTTCGGACACACCCTTGAAATACCGCCAGTTGTCCCCTCCCGGGATCAGCATGTCCCCACCCGGGTTGTCCGGATCAGGTGCCACACCACTGCCCGGATTGACACGGGCCACACGCCAGGTCATGGCGCCAAAGGTACCGCCCCCCTGGGGATCGGCAAAGGGGGACACGGCAAAGACCAGGTCATTGGCTGCATACTCGGTGGACCCGATGTAATGAACCAGAGGCGTCAAGGGAATGGCATTGTCGTTGTGAAGCGTTCGCATGGTGCCTTGACGGGACGTCACGTAGTTCTTGAGTAGTTGACACATGCCTTCAAAACTGCGTTCCAGGCCTGCGCTCTGGGCCGCCTTGTAAAATTTATCCGAATCAGCCTTGGCTGAGGGCGCCACTGACAGATGCGACGCCGTGTTCATGACCCAGTGATAGTCCCACATGGCCCGGTCCACATCGACCATGGCAGGGCCGCCCTGGGGGGCGTCTATGATGGCAGCGAATTCATCGATCAACTGGCCCATCTGATCTTCATTGAACAGCAGGTCACAGATTTCGCGGGCCCGGTTCTGCATCTGCCTCTTGAGCGTGGGGTGATTCAGGAGCCCGGCCCGGCTGAAGGGATCACTCATCCCCCCGTAGTAAGTAGTCCAGGTCAAATCCGCGTCCCAGGGCAGCAGCCACCATCGCGAGGCCGTACCCCATTCATTGGTGGTCAATTCCGGATTGAGATACATGAAGTTGTTCTTGCTGGTGACATCCCCGTGGTGACAGGCATACTGCACTGCCACATGGCTGAAGTATTGATCCAGCGCCACGTTCGAGCCCCACCATGCCTCTGACGGATTCGCTTCGTACGCGTCTTTGAACGCGCGGATATCCGAGTTGTCTGTCACGGCGGTGGCACCCTGGTTGTTCTTTTCCCCGTATCGGGCCTCCATCTTGTAGAGGTTGCCGTCCGGGAGTTGGTGCTCATCCAGAAACTGGCCGTCCACCTGCTCAATGGCCATATACAGTCCCCACAGATCACCGTCATACTGGGTGCCGGCGGCCGTGATGCCCGGGTGACCTGCATTGAACAGGCCGTCTTCCTGCGCTTCGTCAATAATGCGAAACTGGAGCCAGTGTGTCTTTGGCGCAGGCACACCGGCCATGTTGAACATCTTGAAGGTCAGGGCCTCGATCATGCCCTGCTCGCCGCGCTGGCCAAAACTGCCCTGCTGGATACAGGCCGAGAAATTCATCTTGTCCCATTTTTGACTGTATTTCCTGCCATAGTCGTCCCGGGCCTGAAAATAGTGGCCCCGCAGAAAATCGAACTTCCACATGTTCTTGCCCATGGCATAGCGCCACACGCCGCCGCGCGCCCGAAAGTGGATGTGATCGTAGACTTCACCGTCATAGACCAGGGTGCCGGCCCACTTGTAGTCACTGCCGCCGTATTTTTCGAGCCAGGTGGCGGTTTCCACGTCCGTTTTCTTGGCCATAAGATGATAGACAGGCAGGGACCGCATGACCTGAGTGCCATAGGTCACGAGTGGAGTGACACCGGGCCGAATCGCACCGGTCCAGGCCGGTACGCCGTCGTACACAAAATAGGCAAAGTTGGGCTGCGGGTCTTGTGCATAGGGCGCTGAGATCGAGAGACCAATCCTGTCCGTCGCTGCAATACGATACCGGATCAGCCTGCGGTGCACCTGCAGGTCGCCGGTCAGGACCACAGTAAACACATCGTCACCGGATGTCACATCGCCCGAGGTGCCGTCATCGACCATGGCGACTTCTTGCCATGCAGTACTGTATTGCGGATCGTTCATACCAAAATAGTCACCCGGTTCCACCACCTGATAGGACAGTCGAACGGCCTGCACGCCATCGGCATCAGTCACCTTGACGGTCACCATGACCGGCTCACTGCCCATAGGTTGAGTCGGCGTGTGCGCGACCTGACGCAGGATCGGAGGGGCATTGGCATTCAACACGCTGTTGTTGCCGCCTGGCGTGGGTTCGGCCGGGCGCCATGTCCCGCCCAGGTCATTGTCCATACCGGGATTGATCAACTGAATCGAATGGCCCGGAGTTTCGCCCACCACCGGCCAGGGAAATCCCAATTGATAGTCCACCTCGTCCACGAGATCGCCTGACGAATCGCACAGGGCCAGGATCTCGCCTTCATTCTTGAGCCTGCCTGTAAACTGTCCGAACGGCGCAAATCCGAACTTGTCTTGAAATGCCTCGACGTCCTGGGCGACGACCACAAAACCACGAGGTCCCAGGGTCGTGCCCGGTTCGAAGGTGAAGGTAAGGCCATTTGAAAAATACCAGCCGGACAGATCCAGTATCTGCTCAGTGACATTATGCAGTTCCACAAACTCGGTCAGGTCTGTCTTGATGTCCGGATCATAGTGGATCTCGTTGATCACGACAGGCCCCACAGCACAGCCATTGGGATCATCCGGCGGACACACCTCGATGGGTTCCACATCCGTGGTAAACGTCCAGGTGGCACCGGGTGCTCGCTCGCCATTGGTCAACACAGTATCCACACGCCAGGCATATCTGGTGCCTGGCGCGATACGGCCCAGCGTGTACTCCAGAGGCTCGTTGACCTGAACCGTGGCCACTCGACTGCCGGCCTGGCCCAAGAGCGAGGGATCATTACTGAAATAGACCTCATAGTGATCCACAGGCGCAGGCGGATCGTCGCCGCCCTGCCACTGCAGCGTGACACTGGCTGCATTGACATTGCCCAGACCGCTGACCGGAGTAGGCCCCTGGGCGAGCCAGGCAATGGGATTCACATCGGACAGATACGACCCGGCAATGACCTGTCGAGCCCCGACCGGTCCCTGCCACGCCAGGGCCAGATGGTCACCGCCGCCGCCCTCCTGCCAGATCGCCTCAACCCAGTAACCCTGCCCTGCAGACAGGAACACCGGCCCGGACTTTTGAGAGGCATTCTGATCCCAGGATTGATAACCGGTCCACCCATCCACCTGGCACATGAGCCGCACGTTCTCAGGAGTCTGATCGGTACTCAGCCACACACGGCTGCTGTCGTCGCTGGCCACCCAGAAGGTGTAATTGCCCGTGGCAGGCGGCACGATCCAGCCGCTGATGCGACCGATGTATTGATCACCCACTCCCTGGCCTGTGTCAAAGGCCGTCAGGGTCTGGGACACTGTCGCGGGTTTGGAGACCATAAAGGCACGCACTGCATTGAGATCCGACATGTTGCCAAAGGGCGAACCCTGCCAGCGTTCAAATAGAATCTGTCCGGTTTGAGCCAGGGTCACGTGGGCCAGGGCAAGATGTATCATCAGGGCAGCAAGACGCCTTTTTTTCACAGTCAAAACCTTTCAACGCAGGACAGATGCCGGAAACCTGTGTGTCCGTGGGCATGGGAGCCTCCTCATGGGGACACGTAGGTTGTCCCATTATAACAGAAGATGGCCTGCCATGCCAACAAACCCGCGTTGAACGTCATTCAGTCCACAGACGACGCTGTCAAACGCCGATAAAAGGCCTGAACCTGCGTCAGTGTCTCAGGTGTGCCATAGGACACAGCCATGCGCCCAGACTGGGATTCCTGCATCAGGTACACAAAGAGCTTCAGCGCCTCGGTGAGTTCGGCCTTGCGATCAGGGTGTCCTGTGACGTACTCCTTCAATTCTGTGAGCTTGGCCTGTACCTCGGGCTCGGTTCGTTCCGGCCTGTTCAGATAGCGGATGGCTGACTGGAGCAGAGGGTCCTCGGGACTCTTGCCTGGCAGCGGTTGACGTACAGCCTGGGGTCTTGGCTGGGCAGCCCGTGTCTGGGGTTGACGCGCACGGGCACGCGCCGCTTCGGTCAGGTCCTGCAACGAGACCATGATCGCCTCGGATGCGAGCCGTGACAGAGGCGCAGGGTGCAGCTTGCCCCTGGCCCAATCTGCATAGGTGGAAAACCGAAACGGGCTGGCCGGGTCTTCGGATGTACCCGGCGGGAGGATCGAAAGGGCCGCATCCACCCGGTGCAGCGGCACAAACTGCGTATAGGCCTGCGCCCTCTGCGAAAGGATGGTGGACCCATCGTAGGTTTGAAGCATCGGCACCGTGACATCCTGATTGGGATCCAGTCCCGGGAAGCCGTCCAGGCTGCCAAGGTACGGCATGCGTTGGCCCGTGCGTGCCTTCAGGGCTGCCGTCTGCCAACCATCGGAATCCTCGCCATAGGCTCGCACGCACTGCTGCCAGGCATTACTCAGGACCGTATCACTGAACACTGCTTCATCGGCCGTGACCTCAGACTCCGGATCAGCCTCGAAGCGCCGGCGCGTGGCCTTGGCAAAACGCGCCAGTCCGGACACACCGCCGCCATATTGGGACACAATCCCGAAATTGCCGCCTCTAAATATCATTGATATCTTCTCAGCCAGTTCCGTACCGCGTACCCGCGTGTCCATGGCTGCGCCGGCCCTGTACCACGGCTGAAGATATTTCAAGGCCAGGGCAGCATTCTTCGACAACCGTGGATCTCCACGTTCCAACATGGCCAGCCCCAATCGCACGATCTCCCGCTTCCACACACTGACACAGTCGTCCTGCATGGCCAGCACTTCTTCCGGAGAAAATGTCTCGTGGTCGGCCAGATGATCCTGAATGAGCTCCTTGATGCGCAGGCCGCGGTCTGTGTCACCACCTGACCCGGTCATGTTGCCAAAGGGCATCTGATAGAAGGATTGAATGGTGCGATGATTGGCTGTAACCAGATAACCACGCTTGGGATTCATCACATGGGGCAGCAGGTCATAGGGGATCATGCCCTGCCAGGCGCCCTGCTTCGTACGCCCGTCCTGGGCGGTGTCCCCCCCGTGTTTCGACAGGGCTGACCTCACCGGCAAGGCGCCCAGGGACCAGTAGCCGATATTGCCCTGCGCATCACCAAAGACACAGTTCGCCGTGGGAAACCGCCACTTGGGCAGGGCCCTGGCAAACTGATCGCAGGTGGCGGCGCGGAACATGGGCAGCGCCGCCTGGATCGTGTCACGATCTGTTTCCACCATGGGCACGCGTGAGATCGCGAATGCCTGCCCCTCAGGTCTGCGCGGCATCCAGTCCGACACCACCGGGCCGAAGAGGGTCTCGCGGAGTGTGATCCGGCGTGTGTCGCCGCCCTTGATATTGATGGTTTCCTCCCACACGGTCATGTCCAGCCACTGACCATCCACCTCATACTGATCAGGGCGCGAGGGATCGGTCTTGAGGAGAAAGAGATCCGCCTGATCTGCACCCAGGGCCGTGACACCCCAGGCCACGGAGGGGTTGAATCCGATGAGGATCAAGGGACTGCCCGGCATGCCCATGCCTCGGACATTGAAGGTGGTGCCCTTGAGATGATACTCGTAGAACATGTTCGGATTCCAGACCGGGGTTTGCGGATCACTGATCAGCACAGCCGCACCGGTCGTGGTCTTTTCACCGCCGATCACCCAGGCGTGACTAAACTTGGGATCCGGATCATCCGGACCCGGCACAGACTTGGGCAGGAGTCCGTGGGATTGGACAAAGGCATTGACCTGCTGAATCCAGGCCTCTGACACATCTTCACGACGTACCACAGCCGCGTCATCATCCGGTCCCACCTGGGGCACGCCTGCTCGGTTGCGATTGGGCAGGTCAAAGGACGGCGGATCAGTCAGGCCGTTTTTTGCAAAGAACTGGGCCATGTGCCACCAGGACAGGATACAGGCCTCAGGGGTCCACGCCTCGGGTTCGAGCCCCAATTTGGCAAATAGCGGATGCTCATGTCCTGCATGTTCTGAAAAATAATCGTTCACGCCCTGGGAATAGGCGTCCAGCATGGCCAGTGTCTCTGCATCCAGGTGCTTCACGACTTCCCGGGCAGCGCGCGCAAAGCCAAAGGTGCGCATCAGTTCGTCACTCTCTGCGGCCGTGCCCGGGCGGCCCCGGTTCAGGCGCGTGACATCGCCCACCACCTCGGCCAGACGTCCCTGGATGATGCGCAGGAAGTAGTGCATTTGAAATCCGCGATCCTGGGCGCACGCATACCCCAGGCCATAAAAGGCCCCTTGATCCGACGCGGAAAACACGTGAGGCACACCCCAGGCATCACGCAGCAATTCAACCTGGCCGTAGGCCTCCAGACGCACCGCCCTGTTGACAGACGGTCCGGCCGCAGCCAACACGGTGGCACTGATCATCAGGCACAACACGCAGACATCTTTATGTGACCGTTTCAAACTCATAGCCCACTCCTTCAGATCCTATTGATACACCCGACCGGACACCACGGTCTTTTTGACATTCAGTGACCCCATTTTCATATCCACAAAGGGGGTGCCGTCTTTCAAACCCACGGAACCGAACCCCGTGGCAGTGGACAGGAAGCTCTTGAAGTTGTCCCCCACTCTGGAATCGATAAAAAGAGTCTTGTCCACGGCATCGTAACGGACGCCGGTGAGGCCCTGTATCAAACCATAGCTGGACATGGCCCTGGCATACCAGTGACCGCATTCATACTCGTTGAACGGATTCCGGATGCGTCCGTCATAACGGTCGCGACATGCCCGGACAATGTCGAGGCCCTTGTCGACCATGCCTTCCACCATCAGGTGCGATGCCACCTGATATTCAATGCCGGTCCAGACTTCATCGCTGTACACAAAGGGAATGGAGAGCTGTCCGCCGTGGGGCCAGGTGCAGAGCAGCAGGCCGCCCTCCGTGCCAAACGCATAGGTCGGACGCTGCGGATTGGCATGATCTGACAGATTTGGTTTGAAGTTGTACTTGTGAATCGCATTCAGGTTGCTCTTGACCTTTGACTCGTCCACGATCTGGCCCAGGCCGGCCATGCGCGCCATCCAGAACCCCAGGATCCCATCTGACAAACACCCCGTGCCATACTGGTACTTGGGGCCCTGCTCGTTCAAGGCCGCCACAATGGTCTCATACCCCTGGCCGTTTCCCTGCGCGCCAATGGGATTGAATTTCGCATTCAGGCCTTCGGTCTGAATCTTCTGATAGAAGTATTCACCGTTATACAGTTTCGTCTCAAGAAATTCCCTGCCGTTTTTCAGCAGTGTTTGATAGAGAGACACGTCCTCATCCATGGCCCGGCCCATATCAATGGCAGCAGTCAGGGCTCCCAGATAAAAACTGGTACAGTGCCCTTCAGGGCCCCAGTACTCGATGTCATAGGTGTTGTGGTGCGGTTCTTCCAGAACCCCTTTGTGACGCGGATCCCAGGTCTCGATACAATAGTCCAGACTCTGCTTGACCTGGGGCCACAGGGCTCGAAGCCACAGGGTGTCACCGGCAATACGCCACTCCCTGTAGACCTTCATGATCCCGCCCAGTTGCCCGTCAGATGCAGCATGGAATCCATGGGCCACCGGACGAATGGGCAGCGCAGACCGGAAGGTCTGGTGCCCCTGATCGCTCTGGCTCTCCGTAAACTCGGTACGACGAAGCGTGCGTTCCAGATCCGGGAACAGGTGACAGATCGCCTGAGCATAGTTCCACACGTGGGTACAGGACCCGGCACAACAGCCGCTGCTGTCGCTGCACCCTTCCCAGCACCAGAGGCGACCATCTTTTTGCCGCAGCACGGTCGGCGTCTTGAGAATGGTGAGGTTGGCGGCCACGGCCTCGACCACGGCCGCAGGCAGGGTCGTGTCATAAAACGTGTCACGGAACAGGACGCTCTTGTCCCGCAGAGTCCGGTAGCGCGTCTTCCAATACTGAGCCACCTCAGTGACACTGGCAAACTGGCTCGCATAATAGGGACTGTGAGTCGTGGGAATGTCCTCACATTCGCCGTCGGGACAACAGGCCGGGCCTTCCACGACCCAGTCTCCGTAGCTGTCCGATTCAAAGTCATTGAGGATCACAAGGCCCATGGTGGAAGGACTGTCTTCGGGTTCGTCCGTCATGACAATGTGGTCTACATTGATATGGCCCCAAGGGCCGGTCGCACTGTCGACAATTTGAAGACGGGCGGTCTTGCCCTTGAGCGATGTCACGTCCCAGGCCATCAGTCTCAGGGCTTCACTGTTGTGGCCTGTAGCGGTACGTTCCACCTTGCCGTCGATCAGGAGATTGAGACAGGTCTCGCCGGCCTGACTGCCCCCTCCGATCAGAAACTTGATGGTCTTTTTGTCCAGGATAAATTCAGGCGATGTCAATGTCCCTATGGCACCGTCCCCGTGTGAGTCATACGTGTTCACGAGTCCCTTGCCTTTGAATCCGGTCACGGCCTGCTGGCCTTCGGCCGTGCCCTTTGAGGGTGCAGTGCAGAAGGCCGGGCCGCCTGTGCCTGCCGCATCCTGGCCATAGCGAAGCCGCGTCTGCGGCACATACCAGGCCATCATGAGTCTGACAGTCCTGGTTTCACGAGGCTTCAAGGTCAACGGCACAAACAGGGACGCGCCGGGACACGGTCCCTTGACAGGCGGATTGTCCATCAGGCGTGCGGTCTTGATGTTCTCCCACGTGATGGTCAGCGAATCCCACCATCCGCCCTTGAACCAGCAGTGATCCACCACCGTCTCATCAGAATCCACGAACACAGCACAGGCCCCTTCCTTTTCCGGATTGTCCTGGCTGCCCTGCTGCCAGAGGATAAAGCCGTTGTCCATGGGCAGGATCTGATCGCCGCCATCGCCCACAGACATGAAATTCTTGGTGTTGAAGGAAAACACGGCGTCGATCGTGTCACCCGTGGGATTCTTGAAGGTATATTCCAGGGCGGCCATGGGCAGGGACGACTGATCGGAGTCCCCCGGAATAAACGGGCTCCAACCGGTGATCTCTGCCTGTAAGGGGATATCCTGATCGGCCAGCTTGACCGTACCAAAAGGAAAACGCGTCAGAAACGAGCAGTCCAGGAATCGAGGAAAGCCGTAGCTCGTCTGCCCGGACCCATTGCCCGTGCCGGGCCTGCCAAAGATCTTCCAACCAGGCACCTGGCCCTCGAGCACCTTGGCCACGTTGCCCGCCTTGCCCTTGACACACAGGGCCGCAAACATGCAGGGCTCATTGAAGACCTCCATTTCATGGCGCAGCGACACATGGGACAAGGCGCCGGTCCCTTCCAGACACACCATGCCTGCACCAATACCGCCCAGGGGAAAGGCCACACGGTCCAGATTGGCACCTGTATAGATCCCGTTGTAGGGATGTGTGGACGAAGTCTCAGATCGGGTGGCTGCCTGTAATGGATAGACCAGGCCGGCCAGGCAGATGACGATCACGCACAAAGAGATTGTTTTTTGTGTCCTGGTCATGTGACAGCTCCTTTACTTCTGGGACAGTGGGTAGTGGCATGTATCATACCCAGAACCTGAGCCGTTGCCAACTCCTGAAATCCAGGCACGCCTGTTTTGTGGGAGCGCTTGATTGAGACAGGGCTATTTATCTGCGAAGATCTCTTTGCGAAGGATCCCATAGGGGTCAAAACTGTGGCGAGCGGTGAGCTGAACTGCGAGGAAGATCGTGATGGCTGTACCGGACAGAATGCTGAGCGTAATCGCGATCTGGTACATGATGGCTGTGCCTGGATCGGTCCCGCCCAGGATCACACCGGTCATCATCCCGGGCAGAGACACCAGGCCAATCGTGGCCATGGTCGCAATGGTGGGTGCCATGGCGGCCTGGAAGGCATCTGCCACAAAGGGACGTGTGGCTTCAGCTCGCGTGGCGCCAAAGGCCAGGCACTGGAGATAGAGTTTCTCATTCTTGCGGATATCCTGGTAGAATCGGCCGATGCCCACAATGTTGGCCCTGAGACAGTTGCCCAGGATCATGCCCCCAATGGGAATCACAAACCTGGCGTGGAGCAGATTGGAGCCTGACAAGACCAGTCCCACGAACAGCAGCAAGGGAATCAATATCCCGGCGGTCAGGGCCAAGAAAACAGGCACGAGGAATCTCTGCAAGCGGAATCCGCAGTGCCGGAGTATGGATACATCTGCCACGACCAGCATCACGCCCAGCCAGAGGCCATTGAGCCAGGGATTATCGCGGTCAAAAATGACCTGCAGATACAGGCCCACCAGCAGGAGCTGCACGGTCATGCGCACGGCCGCGATCAGCATGGGCTTCATGAGCCCCACGCCATACCACAGGATCACAGCCGCAGGGAAGATCAACAGGAGGTACGCCAGGCTCAGTTGAAAGGGACTGATCTGGATGGCATTCATGAGGCGTCCTCCTGATCGGACGATGTGTCCAGAGCAATGAGCTGATCCGCCTTGTCGAAGGCAGCGATGTCGTGCGACACCCACAACACGGTCTGATCCGTGTGGTAGAAATGCTCTGACACAGCCACCTTGCTCACGGCATCCAGGGCTGAGGTGGGTTCATCCAGCAGGATAATGTCACGCTCAAGCAGGATGGCCGTGATCAGGGCGACGCGCTGCTTCTGTCCGCCGGACAGCGTGGTGACATCCTGG
>JAIPFM010000091.1 GCA_021736645.1 Phycisphaerae bacterium
ATGGATTCAACGGAGGGGCATTGGATGTACCGGGTGTGGGTTCAGTCAGGTCAAAGGCCGCGTGATCACAACCGGGACGTCAAAATGCAGTGTCTGGCGGTATGGGATCCAAGGACATTTCATCCATCCAGACGTTCTGTAACTGTCCGTCCTTGAAATCAACTCCTGCAATGAGCGACTTGTGCTCATTTCGAAGTTGCAGCAGGATCTGTTTGCCGTGGGCCAGGTGCCGAATCGCAAGAATATCAATGGCCGGAGCAGGCAAGGTCACATTAAGCTGGGCGATGCATTGATAAACGCCGGCAGACAATTTGAAAAGTGAAAGATACCTTTCCGGGTGTCCCCCTTTTCCTGTATCGGTGATTGCCACAATTTCCGCATGACCGTCTTCATCCACATCGTACAGTACGCCACCCAGCACGGTGTCGCTTTGTTTCGCCTCTGGCCAGGTCTTTCGGTAGGACAAAGTGCCGTCGTCCCATTGAAATACGCTTATCCCCTTGGCCTTATAGGGCAATCGAAGTTCAAGTGAGTCACTGAACTTATGAGAGAATATCCACTCATCTATCCCATCGCCGTCAAGATCCACGTGCTCATCATGCATGGCAGTGGTCACCCTGTCAGCCAGTTTGCCATCACGGCGAAACAGGTAATATGTGCCAGCGGTGGAGTTGCATTGAATCACGATGATCACCTTGCCGGGTTGACTGGCATCGGGTTCTCTGACAATCTCCATACGGCTGTGGGGCATATCCTCCAACTCAAAGTCACCGATGCGCTGATACTTTCGCACGCTTCCTTTTAAATACCTGATAGTGATGAACCGTGCCATATCTTCCTCTCTTCCATTCAACGAAAACCTCCTCTGATCCATCGCCATCAATATCACACTTCAACGGCAAGCGTTCCATTAGAAAACGCTCCGCAAACAGCCCCTGCTGATCTTTGTCTCCAACCCTCGGCTCGAAAATCAACGCCTTGTCATTTTCCAGCCTGGCCGCTACCCTGAGCAATATCTTCAACGGCAATTCGGAAACCACGAGTTTCAACTGAAGTTGAACTACCTGTCCGGGACGCCAACTGTCTATCAACGCCTGCACAATCAGATCGTCCGAGAGGATGCTTTCATCCTTTTCGACTGAGTAGATCTTGCTTCCCTTGGGAAATTGTCGAAGGGTCGTTGCTTTGTTTGAGACGACTTTACAGGTGACGTCTTGATTGAAAGACACTGTCACATCTCCATTTAGCAAGTGGTGCTCAGAGACATTGATAGCCTCAATGGTCATGAGAAAGGTCCTGGCTGAGACATACTGAGAATCAACCTTCAATTGAAAATGCTCATAAGGCAGCACTTGTGCTTGTGCGGGCAGGACGAATGTCCAGAGAAATCCCATCAGCAGGTTCAGACGGACAGGAGATGAAAATGTAAAGACACAGAATTTTGGCTTCATACCTAGTCGTTTCCCTGTTCAAGCGTAATTGCAGTGAGTCCGTAGGTGCCAGACTGCGACGTAATGGCTGAAATCGCTTTGTACTGGGGTTCGATTGGCACGGTGTCTCCCAAGGCAATTTTCCGAGACAGCCAATCCCGAAGCCAACGAGATTTCTCAGTGGCGTCCTGCGCAGGATAGGCCGCCACGGCCAGAGGTTTGTTGAACTGCGCCTCATAGGCCTTTCCTGCGCGCAGGATTTGATCCGATTGTCCATGAACCAGGTCTTGACATGCCTGCATGACGTCGGGAAGCGACCCCAGTGAACGACCTTCGAAAACAGACTCATTGATGACTACATATATCCTGCCAGATTCGCTTTGAATCTCTTGGGATTTCCCCTGCGTTCTTGTGCCAAATCCGAGACAAATGACTAACACTACAATGAAATGGAGTGTCTTTGGTACCGTTTGAATGAACTGTTTGGTGGACATGATAGGGCTCCTAACTATCCAGATCCAGAACTCTAGTTTTCTTTGCGTTCATTGATGGCCAGAATGGCGCGTTCTATGCCGTTCCTCCAGGTTTGGAGTATATGCAGGGCGTGCATTTCCTCCATCAAATTGACATTGGATTCTTCCAGAAAGCCTGCCTGTATGGATCCGGCGCCATCTTCACCTGCACCGCATAAGATCGGCTGACCGGATGCTTCAGTCTCCTCGAAAAGAGTGTTGCTAGAGGCGTGGAGCCCCCCCGGATTTTGAAAAACAGCCAATCGAAGGTGTGACACAGTGGTGATATTGCCTGTGCCCAGATTCATGACGTTCATTGAGCCGTTTTTGCCTATGATGATCTCAAACGGATCTTTTGGCAGAATCGGTGAATCCTCAAGTAGATACCCGAAGCTGCTCGTAATCTCCCCACCTGGTCCCCGGCAGAAGTGGCCATGACGTGTATAGGCTGTGGAGCCATCCGGCATGTCAAGCATGAAGAATCCGGGACCCGGAATGGCCAGATCCAGGGGTGCCCCTGTATGGTGCAGCTCGCCCGGTGTGAAGATACGATAGATTTCCGTAATCCTCTCACCATCAAGGATGGCTCTGGCCTTTTTATAGCCATAGGTCTGTGCGTTTTTTACATTCTGTAAGGTCATGTCAATGACCACATTAATGGACTCCAATACATGGACCAGCACATCAGATTGATCCAGCCGATCACCCAGCATGGCCAGGAGGTCTTCCTCTTTCTCTCTGGATTGGCCAATGGCCTCCACCAGGGCCGCCAACTCGCGCTCAATCTCCTGGCTGGATCGAAGTTCCTTTTCAAGGCTTTGTGTCAGGAATCTATCGCGCCTGGCACGGCAGCCTGAAACAACACAAGCACACAGCAATCCAAACACCAGGGCTGTGTTAATGATGGTTTTTTCGATATTTTCCATTATCGCCTTTCATTGATCTTAGCTTTCATATTTCCCTCCCCATATACCATGCGAGATTTGGTGGCAAAATGCCTGGAGAAAATATAAAATATTTTCATTAGTTCAAATGTTTCAACCTATCACAGAACCTGACAGAGCCTAGTCTTGAAAAAACGTCATACTCGCAAGATGCTCCAGCCAAACCGGCCCTGCAAGATCTCTGCGAAGCGTACCGCTGGGGCTCGCTGACGGTGTCTTCATTATCCCGGTATTGCTCAGGTCCTGCAAATGTGAGAATTCAAGCACCCCAATACTCTTATCACCCTGGCTCATATCGATACGAATCAACAGATCATTGTCCAAGTCGATGGTATAGTCCAAAGTCAAATCCCGCATCGTCACAGTGACCTTCGCACTGAGCTGATCCTTGCTGATCTCAGTTTCAAAAGGAATTCGCATTTTTGCTGCATCTCTACGTACGCAATCCAGTGTGTGCAGCCCCATCCATGGCCTGCCAAGGCCCTGGAAGAATGTGCCAGACGGAACGCGATAGGCTTGGTTGGTTCTCTTGTCAAGAATACTGGCGCTTCTTGGGGTATCCACCACGGACAGGTTTCCCACACGTAACAAGAGATAAGGCCTGTTCTTCTTGAAAGCCGCATAGACAAAGGGAATCCGCCCGTATCCAGTCACTGTCTGACCTTGAATCTGACCCGCTATCCGAAAGTATGTCCAGCCTCGCTTGTGCATGGCATCTCTATAGTCCAGTATCTCTGCATCATCAGGCCAATCGGACAGGAAGAAAGGTTCATCCAGCACACTCCCGCGGTGCTCCACGGTGGGGTGAATCAGACCACCGTCTTCATTCTCTGTGGCGGAAACCAGCACATCACGTCCAGATGCAGACACTGCGTCAAAGGGGCTTTCAAGAGAGTCCATTTGGGTTAAGAAACGGGACAACACCCGATTGTCTGTGGCCAGACGCAAAGTCTTCTCACTCCAGGACCGATGATTGTTGATATGAACGTCCTGGCCATCATAATAGTAATTATTTTCCTCATCCTGAACCACAAGCCATTTGTAGATATGGTACGGAGTGTCAGCCTGAGAACGCATCATCATGGGGCCATTCACACCCTCCGGGAAATAGGTCCAGTGCTTTGTGGGCTGCGTTTCTGTCTGAGCCCGAGGGCCGGCAGCCTGTACGCTTGGGCCTGAATCTTGGAGGCTTCCCGCCGTCGGTTTTTCCGGGATGAGTGTGGACACAGCCATCACCACGGCCAGGATGACCACGATACTGGTGAGACACACAATCGCGGCCTTGCCATTAACCAGTCCTACCAGGCCCACGAGGCCACTCTCTTCAGTCACGGCCGCGCACACTGAAATCTGGGCTGCGTCTGACTCGCTGGAGGCGGTCAGCTTGCCAAACAGGACAAGAGCAGGCATCAGCAGGCCTTTGCCGTATCCATGACGTGCCAGTTGCCTTTTCAAAGATTTTTTGGCTCGGTGGAATAGCATCATGGCGGCAAATTCACTGCACCCCATAACCTCAGCAATGTCTGAGTAAGCCATGTCTCTATAACAGCGCAGCGTCAAGACAGAGCGTTGGCGTGACTTCAAACGACGCATGGCAGCGATGACGATTTGTTGAAATTCCTGACCTATCAGGCCGGCCAGCACATCCTGACCCTGCCGGAACTCATCTGCATCCCGCCCCCCGTGAGCAACCAGGGCCGTCTCATGGCGTTTCTCTTTTCTGTGGTGATGGTTGATTTTGTTGAAGGCTATCTGGGTCAGCCATTTCCAGAACCGGTCTGCTGTTTTGAGTTCGCCCAATTTCTTCAACATTTCGAGCAAAGTCTCCTGCACGATATCCTGGGTCAAATCCAGATTTAGCGTGATGCGGCCCACATCCTCGCGTAGACGCTCTTCAGCGAGCTCAGTTAAGAGTTCAAGGCCCTGTTTGTCCCCGAGTTGGGCCCGCTCCACCAATTTGACGTAGTCATTGTCCATTTTTATCATTTGAATCCACTGTAATACAAGATGCGCGAGACAGACCCAACCTAACGTTAATTTTGCTGATAAATTTCACACAAAAAAACGCGATGGGTACCCTGGCAACACCCGGAGATTGGCGAATGACATCCAATAGGCCTCGTGAAATAAAATAAAGCCACTCTTTTTGACACGTGAAGCAACCGCGTTGGTTTACGCAGCAGTTTTCATTCTTCTTCATCCCCCTTGGCAACCTCGACTTTTAACCAGGCTCGGGCATAGGCCCAGTATTCATCTGCTGTGGCATGCGAGATCCCCAGGGCCTGGGCAGCCTGAACACCTGTCAATCCTGCGAAATAACGTAGCTTGACCAGATCTGCTTTGAGCCTATCGGTATGCTCCAATTTTTGCAGCGCCTCATCCAGGGCAATGAGTTCATCTGAGGGGCCTTCAATCGCTGGATTCATACTCTCAATATCGATTCGCCGGCAGCCGCCCCCCCGTTTGTGGGTCCGTTTTCGCCGGGCCGTATCAATCAGGATACGACGCATGGCCTCAGCCGCGGCTGCAAAAAAGTGTCGCCTGTTCTGCCATGTAAGTGTTTCATCTCCAATCAGCCGGAGGTAGACCTCATGCACCAGAGCCGTGGCCTGGAGTGTTTGGCCCGGTTGTTCCTGGGATAGCTTCTGTGCAGCCAAAAGGCGGAGTTGCTCATAGACCAGAGGCAGCAATTCATCCGTGGCCTTGTTATGGCCCTGTTCAATGGCGTTTAAAATGCGGGTAACATCAGTCATGAAACAGTTTTCAGTGGGCAGTTTTCAGTTTTCAGCAAATCAACGGACAACTAACCGCTGAGGGCTGATAGCTCTAAATGATTTTCAAGGGTGCACCTGGCAGTATAGCGGAGGATACGTCCTATGTAAACATTGAGGAAAAACTGAGCCCCTAACAAAATGATCGTCGCATCGAGAATCAGCGTTTTGGGCTCTGGCAAGGAAGGCGAAGCAGGCCATTTGAGGATGGTTGATGCAGCCTGACGCCGTCCGGAGGCAAAATAAGCGATTCGAATGCAGACTCATTTTGTTAGGGGCTCTAAGCACGTAGCCATGGTTTCAGGTTTTTATACTGTCCAAGCCGGAAAGATTTGATTTTAATATGTCCAGTGGCTGGTTCAAACAGGACTTCTGCAGAAAGCCCTGTGGTATTCAGTTTTCAGTAGTCAGTATTCGGAAAAGCGTGTCTTTATGCTGTAAACTGTGAGCCACCAACTGAAAACTTGAAGTTTGCAGAACTTCCGTTCAAACTCAGAAAAACGGGAGTCGGGTTTTAGTTCACTGGTGTATGCGAAAAAGGGGCAACATGGTTAACAGGGTAATGTTTCTGCCAATGATGATGGGGATCCTGTGCACGGTCTGTATCGCAGAGGTTGATTCAGTGTATCCAGGGCGGGACTGGGCCACAAAAGGGCCGAATGAGGTCGGTCTGGATGAGGGCAAGCTCAAGGCCCTGAGCGACTTTACCGGCGGATTCGGCTGTGTGATCCGACATGGGTATCTGGTCTATTCGTGGGGCGATGCTTCCCGGCGTATGGATGTGGCCTCTGCAGCCAAACCGATTTATACCCATTTCCTTCTGAAGGCAGTACAAGACGGCAAGATCGCCGATGTCGACGAACCGGTGTGCCGCTGGGAGCCCAGACTTGCACAGATCAACGAGGCCCTCGATCACAAAGATGCACACATCACCTGGCGTCACATGGCCAACCAGATCTCGTGTTACGGTCTCACTGAAGCGCCAGGCACGGCCTATGCCTACAATGACTGGCAGATGGCCCTGCTCTTTGACACGCTGTTCATGGGCGTGTATAAGGCCACCCTGGACACCGTGGATGAGGCCATACTGCATGCACAATTAACCGACCTGATCGGGTGTCAGGATAATCCGACATTTCTGGCCTTTGGCCAGGGAGACCGTGCCGGGCGACTGGCCATTTCACCTCGTGATTTTGCCAGATTCGGGCTGCTCTATCTCAATCAGGGTCGATGGGGGGACAGACAACTTGTCTCTTCGAAACTGGCCCGCATGGCCGTGACCAGTCCCGTGCCCAACAGCATGCCCAGGGCAGGCAATCAGGCCGCCCAGATGATCCCGAACCAGCGATCCATAGGCTCGCGTCAGATACCGGACAACCAGACAGACCACATGGGCAGCTACAGTTGGCTCTGGTGGATCAATGGCGTGGACCGCCAAGGCAAGCGACACTGGCCCGGTGTGCCTGAGGAGACATACGGCTGCTTCGGCCACGGCGGCAAACGGGCCATGGTCGTGCTGCCGGGTTTCGATCTTATCATCAGTTGGAACAATACGCGCATCGAGAGTCGCGACATGGAGAGCACAGCCCTCAAGCGGTTAACGGATGCGGTGTCAAGGTAATTTAACGAGCAAGGAGAGTGTCATGCTGCATCAATCCAAAATTCAAATCAGACTGATAGCCCTCGTCCTGTTGGTCCTGATCAGTCTCACAGCGAGTGCACAGTCGCCAGCATCCAAACCCAACATTGTGTACATCATGGCGGACGAGCTGGGTTACTTTGAACTATCCTGCGTGGGCAACTCCAACATCAAAACGCCGAACATTGACCGTCTGGCTGCCCAGGGCATACGCTTTACCCAGGGCCTGGCCGGTTCCAGTGTGTGTGCGCCCACGCGCGCCTGCCTCATGACCGGCAAACACTCGGGCCATACCTCGGTCCGTTCCAATGGCGGCGGCACACCCCTGCGCGCCGAAGAAGTGACCATTGCCTCGATCCTCAAAGACGTGGGGTATGCCACAGGCGGCTTTGGCAAGTGGGGCTGCGGCGGACGCGGGTCCACAGGGGTGCCGGAAGAACATGGATTCGATGTGTTTCTGGGATACTACGATCAGGTGCATGCACATTCCTATTATCCCAAGTACATTGTACGCAACAGTGAGGAGGTGCCCCTGGCAGGCAATCATGGTCTGAGCAACGGCGACACCTATTCTCACTACGTCATATTCAAGGCGGCCCTGGACTTCATCAAGGCCAACCAAAACCAGCCGTTCTTCTGCTACCTGCCCATCACGCCCCCGCACGGCATCTTCGACATCCCGGATGAAGATCCTGCCTGGGCCCTGTACAAAGACAAGGACTGGCCGGAGCAGGCCAAACGCTACGCCGCCATGGTCAGCATGGTGGATAGGCAGGTCGGCGAGGTGGTGACACTGCTCAAGCAGCTGGGCCTGACGCAGAACACGGTGATCTTTTTCTGCGGGGACAATGGCGGCGCTGATTACTTTCCCACACCGGACCTCCCGCGAGGCTTCCACAGCGCCAATGTCAACCCCGAAACCGGCGTAAGTTTTCGGGAAAAAAAGGGCACCCTGTACGAGGGTGGGCTCAGGATTCCCATGATGGCCAACTGGCCGGGCAAGATAAAAGGCGATCGCGTCAGCGATCTGTTGTGGTACTTTCCGGATGTGATGCCCACTCTGGCCGAGCTGGCCGGTGCCAAGGTGCCTGACGATATAGATGGAATGTCCATCGTGCCTGAGCTGCTCGGTGAGCAGGCAGCCGGACGTGCGCAACCGCAGCACGACTACCTCTACTGGGAGATCGGAGGCCAGACCGCCGTACGCATGGGCCAGTGGAAGGCCATTCAACCGCGTAAGAATCGCCCCTGGGAACTGTACGATCTGGGGCGGGACGTATCCGAACAAAACAACCTGGCCACCTCAAACTCCGACATTCTTACCAAGATGAAGGCCTATGCCGTAGCCGCACACGAACCCGTACGTGAGGGCGTTTTCCACAACCGCGCAATCCACGAGAGAGACCGACGGGCCAAATTCGGCGACAGCAGGCAGCAGGCCAACGCCTCAGCCGCTCCGGTCCCCTTCCCTGCGACAGGACTGATCCCGCAAAAACAGATGAAACTCGTGCGATGCAGCAGCGAAGCAGACGGGGCCAACCGTAAGGCAGTGTGCGCATTCGACGGCAATCCCGTGACACACTGGCACTCTGAATTCCAGCCGATACGCCACGAACATCCCTACGAACTGGTCATCGATCTGGGCGCACGCCGCACGGTCAAGGGTTTCCGCTATCTGGCCAGGCAGGACAACGGCTGGAACGGTGCATTCAAGGCATGCGAGTTTTACGTGTCCAATGATCCCAAGGCCTTTGGCACGCTTGCCGTCAAAACGGAATTCAAGAAGACCAAGATTCCTCAAGACATAGCATGCGTGCCTGTGACCGGACGCTATGTCCTTGTCAAGGTACTATCCGAAATCAACAACGGCCCCTGGGCCTCAGCCGCAGAGATTGGAGTGATCGGGGACTAACCTATGCCAATTGGCTCATTGCATTGTGGGTCAGTGTTAGAAGCGTGTCAGTATGCTCGCATGGGGTGCCCTGCCAGACCCACTGGAGGAGTTGCCTGAGTTGGTCTATTGTGATGGGAGACCCAATCTCAAACTGTAAGTCGCCTGGCACATCATTGGCTTGCGCATGCCTGAGTAAATGGATGACAGCCGCACCAGCGCCCATGGCCATACATGTGGGTTCTATACCATAGTCCAGGGCAAGACGCATGGTGCCAAAAAGGCGGTCACTGAGGCCGAGCTTGCGCACCACGTCACGACCGGCACGATCCACGGCATCACACAGATAGGGATTGGTGATGCGATCGAGCAGATCCTTGGCAAAGTCGGTGTAGCCCTGCAGCGTAAACAGTGCATCGCCCGTGTGGCCGTACTTCTTGATCAGTGCGCCGCCCGACTCAGAGATAAAGGCCTTTGTGGCGATGTCCATGAGTGAGGTTTTGTGGGCGAGTTCTGACATCACACGGCACCCCTGCAACGCACCCAGATACGCCAGGAGCGCATGGATCGCATTGTGACCGTACAGCTTGGCCTCTTCAAAAGGCATGAGATCGTCTTTTTCTGCAAACACCTCAATACCAGGGCGAAAGCCGGCCAGTTGGGTCTTGGTCACCATGATCCGGTTGAACGACTCCACCAGAAAGGCCCTGTCCAGACCCGGAGCGATGGGCCAAAGTCCCTGCTGCGCCATGCGCTGCGGATCTGTCACGACCTGGCTCATCTTGCCGATCACCGTGTTGAGGAATTGCACGCGACCAAGATCCAGGGCAGCGCAGTGCTTTTGAACGTGCGACTGCAGAACCTCTGCTGCGTGGTTGTTGTTTTCCGCTGTATACACGATCGTAGCGCGGGCCCGGCTGTGCGACAGACCCTGGGCCATGAGAGAGGCCACCGAGTGTGTGCCCCTGTCATAAAAGGCCACAGACGGCAGGGATGTGGCCATGTCCGTGGCCTGTGACAGTACGTCCACAAAGGCCTCCCGGTCCTGTTCCACGAGGGGATTGTACATGTCCACGCCCTGGATGGTCTGCGATTCAACGCCTTGAGCATGCGCCACATTGACCACATAAGACCCGCCATTGCGTCGGATGGCCTCCACCAGAACGGCGTCTATCTCGGCCACTGCCAATCGTTCGAAATGACCGCTCGTAAAGGCTTCACAAACGATCAAGCCTGATTGAATGGGCCCGAAGCCGAACCCTGCAAAGATGTGTTTTGTCATGGTCTATCCAAAGCGTTTGCAGAACCGGTTGATGGTGTCCAGGTCATTGAGCACCTCGATGTCCAGTGTATACTGCCGGCTTTCACCGGGCTTCAGGATTTGGAGTGTGCCCTGCTCCCTGGCACCCTTTTGTCCCATGGGGGGATTGGTGCCCGGTTCCAGTGCACACACATATTCACCCGGGCCCCAGTGCTGCCAGTTGGTCAAGGCCGGCAGGGCCGCCTTGGGATAGGTCAGGGACACGCCCAGATTCAGCGCACGGTTGGCAAACCCCACAGTACAGAGTCCGCGAGTATCAGGCTTGACGTCAATCACGCCGCACCCTTCACCTGTGCCGCAGTGACGCTTCAGCGGCTTTGAACAGGTCTTGTAGTCCCAGGTATCGTTAAAGATCTCATTGTCCCCAGGTCGGCCATACGACCTGCATGGCCCGCGATACACAATCTCCACGCCCTCATCCACCAGGGGCCAGCCAAAATTACAGTGATACAGAAGCATGTGCGCCTGGGGGGTATTACCCTGGTTGGTCACCACATCATGGATGCGGATCGACGAACGACCCAGTGTGCTCGAGAGGGTGCGTTTGAGCTCCAGGTGAGGACCAAATACGCGGCTCTGCCTGACTGTCGCAGAAATGGACATGTCCAGGGATCCGTTCTTGGGGTCCGGCTGAATAATCGATTCGATCTCAGCCGGCATATTGCTGATGCGGCCGTGCAGTCCCCGTTCACCAAACTCGTCCGTTTCCGGGCCGCCTGTGTGGGTCAGTCCACAAGTCGTCACCAGTCCCCCGCCAAATGACCAGAGCCATTCCAGTCCGTGATTCGCGTCCGGACGCGGACCTGTCAGACCCCCGCGGCTCAGCCAGGCCAGGCTGTGCTGATTGTAAAAGGCATCGGCAATGTCCAGGGCCCGATCCATGGCCACCTTGTATCTGAGCCCGCTGCCTGTGTTGATCCAGGCAATGCGTGTGCCGCGTGCCGGACCGTTGTCCAATACCGAGGTCTCGATCCCGCCAACCTGGGACATGTTGCTGACCTTGTTCTGCCAGTCGTTGGTTTTCTTTGCCACGTGTCTCTCCTCGTTAAATCCAAAACGTCTTCAGGAAATCATGTGAATGAGTTCGTCAAAATTGCGATACGTACGATCTGCCGTGACTGCGCGGAGCAGTGTGTCATAAGTTTTGATGTGGCCATAACGGTCGTCCAGCGGTGCCTTGATAAAGAGCGAGGCAAAGAGGTTGCCCATGTGAACGGCCTGATCCACATTGAGCCGGCCCTGTTTGAAGGCCTCGATATTCCGGGCAATATAAGTGATCAGCCCGGCCCGGAAGGAATCCCCTGCACCCACCAGATCGATGACCTCGCCGGCCATGAATTTCGAGCGCACCGGGTGCACCTCAGCCTGCGTGCCGTCCGGCGCCACATGCGTATGATAGGCCCCTGAACTCACGGTCACACCAAACAGTCGGGTGCGATGGCCCCCGGAGCCGGATTGGCGTACCAGGAAGTCCAGGAAGTGACGGATATAAGCGTCCTCTGTCTTGCCCCGTGACATGCCCTTTTGGCCCAGGGTATTTTCGATCATGCGTGCTTCATCGTAGGATGTAAAAAAGATGTCCAGTTCGCTGAGCAGGGGTTGCAGCAGCGCGTATTCCGGCACGGCCGCATCCGATTCGATCAAGGCATGCGGATTGCCCGTGAGTGTGTGACTGTCCACAATCGTGATCGCACCCTGCGCAACACACCATCGGACAAATGCAGCCAGGTCCTGGCCGCCATGCGCATCGCCCCGATCGGACAGGCCGGAGTACATGTAATAGACAATCTTGGGTGTCAGGCGAGTGACCTGCGCCTTGAAATAGTCAAAGTCAAAGTCATTATTGGCATTGGGAAAATACGCAATACCGCCGCGATCCACTGTGTCCTTCTCGTAAATGAAGGTGGTCCCTGTGGGCAGGGTTGGATGGATATACGTGGGAGACATATCAATGCCATTGGCCTCCATGGTCCTGTAGAAGAACTGGCCCTGCACGTCCATGCCGTCACAATCGCCCCGGCCCAGATTCACACCCACGGCCACGTCCAATCCGGCCCTGGCAATCAGGGGGGCTGTATTGCCGGGTCCGCCGGCTGTGGCCTTGCCCTGGTCGATCCACGCCTTGTACTGCTGCTGCGTGTAGTCCGGCATGTGTTCGGTTCTGCACTTGGCCAGGCCCCCCGGCCCCACAAGCTCGTCTGTAAAGGCAAACGCCTGATCACGAAAATCAGCCACGGCTGTATTCAATAGCAGTATATCGACGCCCATAACGCACCTTCAGTATTAGATAGTCAATCTGCTCAAGCCTGCGCATCATCACAACGCATGATCATACAAAAATATCCAGCGGATTTCCACTGTGGTCCAGCCTCCTGCATATGGGCACAGGGTCGCTGGGGTGTCGCGATTGTCCCTGGCAAGTCCCTGGCGAGTCCCTGGTAAATGGTCACTCCACAGGCGTCAATTTCACCGTGACCTCTGCCGAAAAAATCAGCTCAGGATCGTGCCGGTTTCTGATGGAGTGATCGATGCTCACAATGTGTCTCGGCACCACCCCGTCAAAGAGAGTCTTTCCCTGGTGATGAACAGTCACAGGCCTGTCCAGGTCCATCATGTTGTCATTCAGGAGCAGGGTCAATGCCTCCAGACCTGAGGCCTTGGTAATGACTATGTCCTGCCCGTGGCGATCAACCTCCACCAGGGTCCCGGTCTTGCGGTTGTCTTCAGACACAGCCAGCCAGTAAAAACGGTCGTGGGTGACGTCATCCTGAAACCACACAACCCTGTCCGGCCATGGCGTTCTGGTGAACTGATGCATCCACGGAATGGCCACAGCGTCCTCACGGTTCATCCAGTGTCCCAACCCCTCGTGAATCTGAACCACGTGGGCATAGCCATTTGGATCCTCGTTTCTCAAGGCACTGAGCTTGTCCTTCCATTGGGCAGCCACTTGATTTCGGTTGTACGCTGCATCCTCCCCGCCCATATGGAGTGTAAAACCAATATTACGCAACCCCAGGGGCGAGGCTTCATTGGGATGTCCTGCCATCATGGCAGCCGCAGCCCATCGGTCCGCCATGCGCGGCGCCAGTTGAAAGACACCGTCACCGCCAGCGGAATACCCCATGATATACACCCGGTCGATGTTCACGTCCTTGACAATGACAGCGCCTTCAATCAGGCGATCCAGCAGCGCATCGATGTGCGCCTGGTGCCAGAGATTCCACGTATCTGTGGGTGCACGAGGCGCCACATAGATCCCCTCCTCGAGCGTATATAGACCGATCTGGTTCTGCCACTGGCGGTCATTGACCCGGCTGGTGGTGCCGCCGCCGCCGTGCATCGAGATGTACAGGCTCCATCCATGCTCGGGTTTCTCACCAAACACCTTATAGTCAAATTTCATGGTCTGGCCGGACGCATGCACCTGCTTGTCAGTCCACTCCTTGGCAAGTTCGTCTCCGGTACGATCCACATGGGCTTTCCATAGCGCAGAGGCGGCCTCAATCGCGTCCTTTTTGGACAAGGCAACCTTGGCGAAGGCCTGATCTGCACACGAGGATTCATCCCCATTGGTTTTAAGCCAATGGACCAGCGAAACAACCGCGGCCCTGGATGGGTCTGATGTCCGGTCAATACTCTGCGTCTGGGCCATCACACCAGAACTCATGCACAGAACAAGGACAGTCAGTATATGCTTACCGTGGCATCGTGTCATGCAGGACCCTTTCAAAGCGTCGAAACAATGTTTGCGACACCTATCATAGGGCTTTGTCTCTGAAATTCAATTCTAATCCATGGAGAGCGTGCCAGCCCCCTTCAATGGGTTCCCCGGCTGATTCATGGCTTGCCGTGGATACCCTGAAAAAACGCTTGACGCCTGCCTCGGACCAGATGAGAATCATGGTTTCAATGGAGCGAGGCAATGCTCCTTGCAGCGTGCGCAAAGTAAGAATGTCACCCAAAACATGACAGAAGGGAACAGTATGGCTGAAAAACAACAGATCTCACGACGAACGTTTATTCAGGTGGGTGCGGGGGTTGTCTCCGGTATGGCCGGTGCGGGCATCCTGGGCTGCAGGAATGCCTTGATGGGAGGCAAGGCCGAAATCCCTGTGGGTGTGCAACTGTATTGTGTTCGCAATGAGTGCCAGAAGGATCTGCCAGGCACCTTGACCCAAATCGCTGACATGGGCTACGACGGGGTAGAATTTGCCGATTATTTCGGGCGATCTGCTGAGGAACTGCGTGCGATGCTCGATGCCAACGGCCTGAGATGCTGCGGCTCCCACATCTATCTGGAGACCCTGCTGGGTGACGAACTGGACAAGACCATTGCCTTCAACAAGACCCTGGGCAACAAGTATCTGATCGTTCGCTGGCTGGATGAAAAAGACTATGCCACCCGAGAAAAATGGCTCGAGATCTCTGAACTCTTCAATGATATTGCCGTGAAGCTCAAGCCCCATGGTATGCGTGTGGGCTATCACAACCACGGGTATGAATTCAAGGCCATCCAGGGAGAGATCCCCTGGGACATCTTTGCAGACCACACAAGTCGAGACGTGATCCTGCAGCTCGATACAGGCAACAGCTCGATCGCAGGCGCCGATGCACTGCACTATATGGAGCGTAATCCCGGCAGAGCAGGCACCATTCACCTCAAACCCTATTCCGCCACAAAGCCAAAGGCCCTGCTTGGTGAAGACGACATCGACTGGGACAGAGCCCTGGCATTCTGTGATAAAAAAGGCGGCGTCAAGTGGTATATCATTGAATATGAAGTCGAAGGCATCCCCCCGCTTGAGGCCATAAAACTGAATCTCGATCATCTTCGCAAGATGAGGAGTTGATCGTACAAAACCCGAGAAAGTTCAGGCGTGACATGATGAATCGAACCGAACATTTCATGGCGCCACTGATCGCCATTTTGTTCTCCGCGGTCTTGCCTGCCATGGGGCAGACACAGGTCAACGAACGTGCCCAGTGGTTTGTGGACGCCCGATTCGGCATGTTCATCCACTGGGGCATCTACAGTGGTGCAGAGGGGATCTGGAAGGGTGAAAACCACAGACACGGCAACAATTACGCAGAGTGGATTCAGTACAGAAACCAGATCGATCAAAAGGAATACCTGACCCTGCTGGACCGTTTTGACTGGGATGCCATCAACCCGGAACAGTGGGTCCTGCTCGCCAAACAGTCCGGTATGAAATACGTGACCCTCACAGCCAAGCACCACGACGGATTTGCCCTGTGGGACAGTCAGGCGAGCCATTATGATGTGGCTGAATTTTCCCATCCGAAACGGGACATTGTCGGGGAACTGGCTGCGGCCTGTCAGAAACACGGATTGAAATTGGGCCTGTACTATTCCCATTGGGTGGACTGGGACCATCCCTATGGCTGGGACCACACCAAGGAGATCACAGGCATATCTCCTGAACAGTACGACCAGTACTGGCAGGAAAAGGTCATGCCCCAGATGCGTGAACTGCTGACCCAGTACGGCCCCATTGGCATCATCTGGTTCGACATGTGGATACACCACTCCCAGACGGTAGTGACCAAGACGCAACTATTGCAGCTCAAGGGCCTGATCCGCGAACTCCAGCCGGATTGCCTGGTGAATTCACGTCTGGGGCTTTCCGTGGAAGAGGACAGTGACGTGGACTTCCAGACACTGGGTGACAATCAATTCGGGAGCCAAAAGAAAGACTTCCCCTGGCAGTCGCCCGGGACCGTGGCCCACTCCTGGGGATTCAACACGCTCGACACCCAGTGGAAATCCACCACCAGTCTACTCCTTTCGCTGATCAACAATGTCAGCCTCAATGGAAATTTCATGCTCAATATTGGGCCCAAGGCCAATGGCGAAATCCCCTTTGAGATCTCACAGCGTCTGCGTGACATGGGCCAATGGCTGAAGGTCAATGGGGACTCGATCTATGGCAGCCACGCCTTTGACCTGCCCAGGGACCAGCACGACTGGGGCAGCATCACCTGCAAAACCAAACGCACGGGCACAACACTGTACCTCCATGTCCTTCACTGGCCCTTTCACAATCAACTGTATCTCACGGGCGTCACCACCAAACCTCAAACCGTGTATCTGCTCGCTGACAAACAAAAGGCACGCCTGGTGTTCAAGCATAGTGTGGCATTGACCACCATCAATCTACCCGTGACTCAGCCGGATCCCTATGTATCCGTGGTCGTGGTGGAATATGGAGGCCACCCCGACATTGTCGAGGGCCTGGTGGCCAAGACAAGAGATGGAGGCTTTTCCCTGACACCGCTGAACATCGCTGCCTCTTCAAAACAGCTTTCTGTGCAGGGCCCGGCACGACAAGGCACAGTACCGACCCATGTGACACTCAGGGACAGCACACACCTTCAATGGCGCATCTACGTGGATGAACCAGGCTCCAAGACACTGGATCTTTCATACAGCTATCAAGGACAGGGCCGCCTGAGCAGGACAGTTTTCAAGGCAGCCAACGCCACCGTGTCTCAAGCAGTCATACCCACTGGAAAAACAGTGGGCGAACCCAGGTCCAACTGGATCATTGACCGTTTCAAGTCCCACCGCTTGGGCACCGTGAACTTTCCGGAGTCCGGTTACTATGACATTGACCTGGACATCCTCCCTGAACAGGGTGAAGAAGTCAAGTTCCAGTGGCTATGGGTGAGATAGCCGCACGAATGCGTGCAACCCGGTTCAGCAAGGTCTTGAGAAACGCAGCCGGACCACGACCTGGCCATGCATCAGCCTGGTCCTTCATCCGTGTCCTCAGGGGAGAAAGGACCCGTAATCCATGGATACAGTCGTCCGGTTACCCCTGACCCTTGGCATAGCAGTCAGGGTCCTTGGCGAGTTTTTCCCGCGCTTCCTGGGTCATCATTTCAAAGGCCGGGTGGTCGGTGTTCCAGGCGCGCGTGGCAAACTGGCCATCCCTCATCTTTTCCAGTTCCCCCTTGGCTTCAGCATAGTAACTGCCATAGATGTGCAGGGAGTCGGAAATGTCGACATACTGCCCCACCCTCACGGTCCGATTGATGTTGTGACTGATTCTTTCGGCGATGATACGCTGCAGGTCGGTCAGGGCAAAGGCGTTCATAAACCAGGCCTTGTAGAGGTCGCGGCTTCGCCAATGAGAATTCATGTTCAGCACCAGTTCACCCTGCGCATCCTGAAGTATCCGAAACCACAAACGCTGCAAACAGGGGGGATCATCGGTTTGGGGATCTGCCGTGGGTTGCCAGGTAATGGCCTGGGCTCGTCGTGAGTAAGAGGTTTCGCTGAGTTTGTCGATCACGGCCTGGATCTGGTCCACCGCCTCAAAGGGTTTGTGGGCCTTGGGATTGGAGAGATCGTCAGTCGGGTTGTAGGCAAAAAGCCGCTCATTATACGTATAGGTCCATTTGCCTGCGACCGGATCAATCCAGTGATTGTGTATGCCGTTGCAGACCTCCTGGCGGTAGGCCTCCAATTCCTCTGGCCCACAGGGAAAGTTCTTGTGAATACGCGGTTCATTAAACGGGTTCTGCACTGTAATCATGACCGTGGCATCCTTGCTGGGCGGATCCATGGGTCTGTCGTACTCGGTCTTGATATCAATGCCCTGATCCCACACAGCCAACACCGCCTTTTCCCAGGCCTCGGGAAGGCATCGAGCAGTAATATGAATGGTGGGCATGGTTGCCTGATTGGTGGTCACATTGCTCTCACAATCAGATGCGAACTGCGCGTTTCCAACGGCCATGTAAAACCTCCTTGTGTTGTCACTCTTTGTAGAATTAATGCGTAACAGCGTTTTCTTTTCTTCAACCAGGCTCAATTTTACCCAATCTCAGAAAGTCCGCAAGTTCTATATATTCATAAGCAGATTTTAGCAACGGAGTGATTCCTTCATCGCCGATTTCAGGGGTGATTCGACCCAAGACATTCAAGCTCTAAAAACAAAGGGGCAGTCCTCGGAGACTCGCTTCTTCGCGAATACCGAGAACTGCCCCTGTCAATGACACTAAAATGGGCGACTGAATTAGACCTTCATCTCCAGCGGTCCCCAATTGTTGCGGGGTTCGCGCCAGGCCAGATCATTGATCGCCGGATCGCTGGTGATCACGCCGGCTTCGTTCAGCACAAGCTTCTTGCCTGCACGGGCACAGAGGTTGCCAAGCTGGATGTTGGCCGTCATGGGACCTGCGTAGCTGTAGTGTGACTGACTGAATTCCCTGGGCTTTTCACCCCGACAGGCAGCAAAGAACTCTGCGTGATGCCCTGGAGAACGTTCAAGCAGTTGTTTGGGGCGGCCAAATCCCTGCATTTTCGCCACGGGAAGCAGTTCCGGTGTATCCCAGTAATCTCCAGTCACCTGCATGATTCCCTTTGTGCCGATGACAAGATTGCCTGTTTCTGGCAGCTTACGACCATCAACCTTGAGTTCTTCAGGGGTTTCGGGCATGAAGGGTTTTCCATTTTCATCCTTGCCCTCATACCAATAGGTGGTGAACCCGGGTTGGTCACCCTTTGCACGATAGGTGCTCTTGATCACCATGCCGGCGGGCCACTGGTCGCCAACTGGTGCGGTCATGATAATGGGTTCAACCGTGGCTGCGTAGCCGGGATTCATGATCGCGTAGATGCCATCTGTGGTATGACAGGCCATGTCGCCGAGTGCGCCTGAGCCGAAGTCTACAATGCCGCGCCAGCTGAACTGATGGTAGGCACCTTTCTTGTAAGGCCGCATGGGGGCCGCGCCGATCCAGGCTTCCCAATCGAGGTTTTCTGGAACCGGATCAGAGCCGGCCGGCCGGCCGCCACCCTGGGGCCAGATGGGACGATTCGTCCACGTGTGAAACTCCTTGACATCGCCAATGGCACCGGCCTTGATGTAATCATATGCCCTACGCCAGCCGCTGCCCCCGTGGCCCTGATTACCCATCTGGGTCACGACCTTGGGATTTTTGGCATACGCGGCTGCCAGCAATTGGGCCTCGCGAACTGACCAGGTCAGCGGCTTTTCAGTGTAACAGTGAATGCCCATGGACACAGCTGTCATGGATGGGGCGAAATGGGTATGGTCCGGTGTGGCCACGAACACCACATCAAGGTCTTTTCCGTGATTCTGGAATACCTTGCGCCAATCCTGGTATCCGGTTGCCTGCTCCCAGCCTTTCTTGCCAAGCACGCCGTTCCATTGGTTTTTGTCTACATCGGCGAACGCAATACATTGAAGACCGGCATTATGGGATTGGCCCGTATGGCTTCCGGCCTGCCCCCCTGTTGCGATAAATCCCACCTGGAGTTTTTCATTGAGCCCCTGGGCCCGAATGATGTTGGGGAAACCTATGGCCGATGCCGCACCAAAGGCGGCTGCGCTTTTCACAAACTGACGACGTGTAATCTTTGACATGAAATTAGCTCCTTAACCATTTCTATGAATGATAAATACTGAGACCATTGTAACCCTGATCACCGGATTGTCACCTGAAAACAGCCTTGCGCGTTGCTTATATTTTATGACAAAGAAAAAGGGCCAGACCTCGTAAACTCGCATGATCGCGAGAACCGAGGTCTGGCCCGGAACTTACACTAAAACGGACGCCTCAACTAGACATTCATCTCCAGCGGCCCCCAACCCTTGCGCGGCTCGCGCCAGGCAAGATCATTGATGGCCGGATCGCTGATGATCACGCCTGCTTCGTTCAATTCAAGCTTCTTGCCTGCACGGGCACAGAGGTTGCCAAGCTGGATGTTGGCTGCCATAGGACCTGAGTAGCCGAAGTTGGACTGGCTGAATTCCCTGGGCTTTTCGCCGCGACAGGCCATGAAGAATTCCTTGTGATGGCCTGGTGAGCGTTCGATCAGTTCTTTCGGCTTACCATACTCTCGATGTCTCGCGAAGGGAAGCAGTTCCGGGGTATTCCAGTAGTCACCGTCTACCTTCATGGTGCCCTTGGTACCAATGATCAGATTCCCTGTTCTCGGGAGTTTGCGCCCGTCGACCTTAAGTCCCTCAGGATTCTCCGGCATGTAGGGATTTCCATCCTTGTCCTTGCCTTCGTACCAGAAGGTTGTGAAGCCGGGTTGGCCGTCTTTCGCACGATAGGTGCTCTTGACCACCATGCCGGCCGGCCACTGATCCTTCACAGGGCCGGTCATGACAATCGGCTCAGCCGTGGCTGCATAGCCTGGATTCATGATCGCGTAGATGCCATCAGTCGTGTGACAGGCCATATCGCCCAGTGCGCCCGAGCCAAAATCAACGATACCGCGCCAATTGAAATCATGGTAAGTTCTGTTGCCCAGGTAGGGTCGCATGGGGGCCGGGCCGATCCAGGCATCCCAGTCCAGATTCTCCGGGATGGGATCTGACCCTGGCTTGCGGTCACCGCCCTGCGGCCAGATTGGACGGTTTGTCCAGGTGTGGAATTCCTTCACATCACCAATGGCGCCGCCCTTGATGTAATCGTACGCGATACGCCACCCCTTGTCTCCGTGACCCTGATTCCCCTGTTGGGTGACAACCTTGGGATTCTTCTTGTAAGCGGCTGCCAGCAATTGAGCCTCTCGTACTGACCAGGTCAACGGTTTCTCTGTGTAACAGTGGATACCCATGGACACGGCCGTCATGGTCGGGGCAAAATGGCTGTGATCCGGTGTGGCCACAAACACCACATCCAGTTCCTTCCCGTGGTTTTGGAACAGCTTTCGCCAATCCGTATACCCGGTGGCCCCTTCCCACCCTTGCTTGCCAAGGACGCCGCCCCATCGGCCTTTGTCTGTCTCAGCAAAGGCAATACATTGACAGCCTTCACCATGTGCTGCACCTGTATGGGCACCGGCCCTGCCGCCCACAGCGACAAATCCCACCTGGAGTTTTTCATTGAGTCCCTGGCCGCGAAGGATGTTCGGGAAACCGATCGCAGATGCCGCGCCAAAAGCGGCTGCACTTTTCACAAAATGACGACGTGTAATGTTTGACATGAACTTGGCTCCTTAACAATTATGTGAATGAAAAAATCACTGCCATTGTACCCTTAATACGCGAATTGTCACACCAAAAGCCCCTATTGTGTCTGCAAAATCGCACGATACACAAGAAAAAGGGGCTTCTTATTGACAATCCCTGATAGCAAGGGCCGGCATGGCCTTTTTTTTCCACGAATTATGGAAAAACATCTCGCCCAATGCTGCTTTTTTCGGGGCATTCCAGCGACTCGGGTGTTCCCAGTTGAACCATGAATTGGGTAGCTTTTCAGTAATCCTGCGCGGCTTGCTGGCGTCTGCTTGGCGGGTATCAGGCACTCGTTTGGAGCACGACGATAGATCAGGCAAAAATCCTCAATGGAGCCGGGGGGAATCGAACCCCCATCTACGCGATGCGACCGCGTCGTGATCCCATTACACCACGGCCCCTGATGGGATTTAGATCTGGGATTGTACATAAATCCTGCGCAAACTCAAGTGGTTACCTGAAAAAGTCTGTATTTGCATGGATTTTCTCAAGATTTGTGCTATTGACGAACGAAAGACAAACGTATATAGTGCTTCGTTCTTCGGGCGATTAGCTCAGTTGGCTAGAGCACCTGCTTTACACGCAGGGGGTCACTGGTTCGAGTCCAGTATCGCCCATT
>JAIPFM010000092.1 GCA_021736645.1 Phycisphaerae bacterium
TACTGAGGGGCCGCCTCCTGACGTGTCACAATAGGAACATACCCAAGTTCGAGGCCTTGCGGGGGTGTCACGAGCAGGGCCGGGTCGAGTGAGGCCAGGGTCCCCTGTTTGAGGGGCGGCATGTAATCTTGGTCAATGGTCCAGGTGGCATGGATCTTTTCAACCAGGGCCTGCAAAGCCTCCTTTTTGGCGTGGCTCCACTGATATTGCTGGAAGGACGGCTGGTCCACGAAACGATACCAGGAATACGTGACCAGAGAACCGTCCGTGAGACGGACCTGGAATGGTCCGCGCACCGGGCCGGGATTGGCCCAGGCCCCTGCGCCGGAAGAGGTGTAGGGACTTCTGGGACGGCCCAGTCTGAACTCTTTGGAGAGGAGCTGCGTTTCGCGGGGCAGGTCTGCTTCGGACACGGGGATACGCTCGTCTCCCACGTGTTTGAAGTACTGGGGAAACACGCCATTGGGACTGATATCGCTGTTGTACCACTCCAGGCCCCACACATTGCCCTCATAGATCTTGGTATTGAAGACCTTCTCCACGCCCGCGATGTTGCTGTCGGCCTGGTCAAAACGCGTGGTATGCGTGGTCAGAGAGGATTTCCACGCGCCTTCATCGTTGAACCGACCGGAGCAGGCAGGGCCGCCGTCGCGCCAGGCCTTGAAGGCATCGAAAATCGCGGCCTTGGAGTAGTACGTGACATCCTGGACCAGCAGGCTGCGTCCCTGATCATCCAGCGGGAACTGCAGCTTGGGGATCTTCGAGTATGTCACGCCCTGGGCGTCCTTGGCGTCAAAGCGCGGGACTGTATTGATCTCCATGGCACCGCCGCCCATGTTGCCGGGCCGGGCGTCGAGTCCGCGTCCATAGATAAAGGGATAGTTGAACAGCTTGCCGATCTTGCTCCAGGTCTCCGGGATATAATAGGCAATGGGTCCCTTGAAATTGGCGGCGCTGAGAAAACAGGTCCAGGCCTGGTCCCCGGTGGGGGGATCGCCGGTCGTGGGCTTGGTAAAGGGCAGGGCCATGTAGCTGTATCCCAGGAACTGGCCGTTGGGGTTGCCCTCGAACGGCAGGGCGTCCGGGGGAATGAGCAGCCGGTTGCTCAACTGGGCAATGCCCAGTCGATCGTCCGGCAGGGCCTTGTCACTGTAGAAAAAGGACCAGCCCGGTGAGCCGACTTCATAGTCGTAACACTGGGGTGTGGCGTTCATACTGAATTTCGGCGGTCCGTATCTGAACCGATTACCTGCCCAGTAGCCCAGGCCTCCCTCTACGGTCTGGAACACGCTGTCCCAGGTCGGTCCGCGCTCCGGCCAGTTGTCCCTGGCCAGTGTGCCGATGGGGGCCAGGGGGGTATCCTTGTTGTCGGAATTGTCCGGCGTGATCCAGGCGCTGGGCAGGCCGATCTGGAAGTTGGCAATGGGTTTGTCGACCAAGGGCCACACGGCCGAATAGAATCCCATGCCTGCACTGTACAGGGCACGGTCCTTTGGCCTGGAGGCGCCAAAGCCGATGTACCCGTGCAGGCCGCGTGAATGCGATGTCACCACACCTGCCTGAGGGTCGGTTTCCGGCGGTGTGCCTTGTCCACTGACCACACGGGCATCTGCCCAGTGGCCGAGAACCTCTTTGCCGTCAAAGACCAGCATCAGGCACTGCACGTTGTTCAATTCAATGTCGATTTCTCTGGCTGGTGATTCCTTTGTCATGTCACCGCTGTCCCACAGGACCTTGTTGGCAAAGAAATCCTCGTTGTATACTCGGAACCGTCCCTTGGCATCCGCCTTGGAGGCAGGGTCCATGGCCACGGTGGCACGGAAACGATTGGCACGCCCCTCGACCATGAACATGACTGCGGTCTTGCTCTTGCAGCCAAGGCCTGTCTTGAATGTCTTGTCGGCGATGGTGATGGGGTCACCGGCAAAGGTGGCATTGTAGACCGGTGCGTTGCCTGCCTTCCAGATGTAGTAGAGGTCCGTCAGATGGGTTTCACCTTCATGGGTCACTGTATATTTTTTCAGCGGCATGGGCGCGGGTCCTGGCAGGGGCGGTCCTGTGCGGCCCACCTTGATCATCCTATGCTCGTGCTGACCCAGGGCCTGGGCCACAAACGCGGCCGCATAATTACCGAGGTCCTTGCGAGCCCAGAGATCGCGTACCGGTTGAATGCCGGACAGACCGATCTGATCCCAGGACACGGTGATATTCGCCTTGCCACGACCCTTGTTCAGCAGCAGTACGGCCGTGGTCCCGTCCGCCAGGGGCTTGTTGTACACCTCGCACCCGCCCTGGTTGAAGATCCGGTATCCCTGCAGGCCGCGCGGGTCCTGGTTCACGGCGATCAGTTCCGGTGCGCACAGGACATCACGCACAGAGTCACTCATGCTGCGCAGGTCATTGCCGGCCATGAGCGGGGCGGCCAGGATGCACCACAGGCTGAAGTGGGCGCGGTCGCCGATGTCCTTCTTGTCCTCGTCTATATGTTTGAGATTGCCGACCTGCAGCATGTCCGGGTCGTTCCAGTGACCGGGGCCTGCAAACTGCCACAGCCCGTTGAAGGCCGGATGAATGGCCTGATCGCCGCCCGAGGTGTTGGCGCAGTGATAGATGGAATCCATCCAGGGATAGATGTCACCCGAGGTTCGCCACAACTGAGCCCAATTGGCACCGCCCCAGGCCCAGGCTGCATTGCCGAAATCAGAGATGCTCAGCACGATGTCACGGCCCGTGGCCTCGATGCCCTCGCGATACAGGGCATAGTCTTCCGAACTCATGCGCCCGTTGCTCTCTGCAAAGCAACTGTCCAGCTTGATGTAATCCACGCCCCACTCGGCAAAGGTGGCCATGTCGATGGTCTCGTGTTGGAAGCTGCCCGGCAACTGCTGGCAGGTCCATTTTCCGCGATCTTCATAGATGCCGTATTTCAGTCCCTTGCTGTGGATGTAATCCCCGATGGCCTTCATGCCGCTGGGGAACTTGTTGGGGTCTGCCTGGAGGCGCCCGTCGTCGTCACGCGCTTTGGCCAGCCACGCGTCGTCCAGTACGAGATAGGTATAACCCGCATCCCGCATGCCGGAACTGACCATGGCGTCTGCGATGGCCTTGATCTTGGCCTCGTCAATGTCTTTTTCAAAGGCGTTCCAACTGTTCCATCCCATGGGCGGGGTGGGTGCGAGTTCGATGGCTTGTACCATGACACAGGTTATCATCACCGCAATCAGGGCCGCTGTGTGCCGGAGGGTCCGTTTCATGTTGTCTCCTTGTGAGTCTGTGAGTCTGTTATTTCATTTGTCTGGTGATGTCAGATGCGTACCGCACGGGCAACACCGAACCGGTAGTGTACTCGATACGCAATGGCTTTGTATAGAACCAGGACCACAAAAGTGGCCCAAATCATAGCCAAAATCATTGGAACTGAACCATGCGAAAGGCTATTATGGAGATCGGAACATGCAAAGGAGCCGTTTAAGTCGTTATATGGGAAATGTCAGAATAAACAAGCTTCTCATACTATCAGTATTGACACTGCTGATTGCTCATCCTTGCAGGGCACAATATGCAGCCTGGACAGGGTCCGGTGTCATACACATCATCACCACGCCAGAGGGTGCCGACCTGCCAGCGAGTGCCTCTGAAGACAACTTTCCGTTGCTGGTGCGGCTTGACAGCGGCTTTTTTGACTTCAGCCAGGCCAAGGCAGGGGGGGCAGACATCCGCTTTTCAAGTGGCACGACACCCCTCAAGTACCAGATTGAAGAATGGGACGCCGCGAGCGGCAGGGCCAGCATCTGGGTGCTTATTCCCAACATCAAGGGCAATGCCGTGCAACCCATTCACATACACTGGGGCAACGACTCTGCCGCAAGTGAAAGAAATGGGGCCAACGTGTTCAATGCCTCCAGTGGATATTTGAGTGTATTACACATGAGCGACGCCGCAAATCCTGTTAAAGATGATGTGGGCGTGCTCATCCCATCTAATCACGGCACCACTGAATCTGAAGGGGTCATCGGAAAGAGCAGGCGCTTTGCCAGAGGCCAGTACATAGATTGTGGAAATCACATCACCAGCTTTCCCGGTGGTTCCACCCCCCACTCTACTTCGGCGTGGTTCAAGACTGATGTGGTATCGGGCAATGTTTTGGGCTGGGGTATGTTTGAGGTAACCGGTATGTTGGTCATGATGATTCAAAGCCCAGCCCATATAAAGATGGAGGGCTACTTTTCTAATGGACAGGTTGAAGGTGATCTTGGCTTTGATGTGGGTCAATGGGTACACGTCATGCACACGTATGAGCGCGGCAGTGCCAAGCTTTACGTCAATGGCGTCCTTGATAATGTCACCACCGGCGGCACGCCAATGAATATGCCCACGCCATTGAATTTTCAAATAGGCGGCTTCTCTCAATATAGGGGTTACAAATTCGTCGGCGATATCGACGAAGTGCATGTATCCAACGTGACCCGTTCTGCGGATTGGGTCAAACTGGAATACGAAAACCAGAAACCCCTTCAGAATCTGACCGGCTGGATTGTACCGGCGGGCAGCGATTTCTCTGTTTCCCGGAAGGTTGTGTCTGTTCCCGAGGACGGTCGTGTCAAGCTGACAGGCGCTGCCGGGGGGGGGCTCAAAACCGCTTGGACATTGATTGATGGCGGCGCAGAAACAGTGATTGCAACGAATACGGTGGCCATCGACTTACCGGGGCCTCGTGTGACGGCAAATAAACAGCTTGTCCTGCGCTTCAGTGGTGTCTATCCAACAGAGGTCAAGACCATTGACATCGACGTAACCATCAATGACGTCCAGCCGGATCCGCTATTTACCCTGACTGCACCGGCCACATGGAACGGGCGGGATCCAATCGATGTGACCGCTCAGGTCAGCAATATGGCTGAGATGCAGGCCGCGGGTGCGGGAACGCTCGCCTACAGCTGGACAGTCTCCAATGTGGCGGTGATCAAAGAAATCACCCCCGGTAAGTTGACCCTGAAGAGATCACAGGGCAGCGGTGATATGGATGTCACCCTGTCAATGGATAACGGCGGCCCCCCTACGCTTAAAACCGTGAGCATCAAGGTTGCGGAGCCGGCCACGGATGCCTGGGTCTTGCGCACACCGGGGGCCGATGAAAAACCCGTGAACGGTCAGTTTTACGCCCGGTCAACCGGGGGTAAAGGCACCATTCACTATAACGGGACTCAGAGCGGGGCCAGGCATGTCTATCTCAAGGCCCGGGACGGAAACACCGAAGTGGCCAAGACCACCAAAGCCACCGTGGGAGGTGTCTATAGATTGTCGGTGGAAGTAGACGCCAAACTCACTCATTACAGCGTGGAATTCGGTACGGTTGACGCTGACGGCGGAGAGACGCCGCTGGCCACTGTGAATAACCTGTTGTGCGGAGATGCCTACATCGTACAGGGTCAGTCCAATGCAGAAGCCACCGCGTTTGGCGACGATGACAACCCCACGACCAATCCCTGGATCAGGACCTGGGGCAGTATGGGGACGACCACCGGCAGCGGGTTTCACACTGCGGCTCATCGGGGAACAGGGCAGGTGGGGTATTGGGCGCTTGAGCTCGCCCGGCGCATTGTCACACGCTACAACATTCCGGTATGTATCATCAATGGTGCGCAGGGCGGCACGCGCATAGATGAGCATCAGAGAAATGATGCCGACCCCACAGATGAAACCACAATCTATGGCCGCTTGCTGAGGCGAATTCAGGGTGCGAAATTGACCCATGGTATTCGAGTTGTATTGTGGCATCAGGGCGAACAGGACCAGGGGTCCGAGGCCCCCACCGGTCGCATGGATTGGGAAACCTACCAGGCATATTTCAATGAGCTGTCGGCAGACTGGAAGTCGGACTTTCCCAATATCGCACAGTATTACATCTTCCAGATTTGGCCGGCGGCCTGCGGAAGCATGAGAAAGGGTTCTGAAAACATACTCAGAGAGAAGCAAAGAAGCCTGCCCGGCTTTTACTCCAATATGGGCATCATGTCTACTCTCGGCATCCGCCCCGGCAGCAGCTGTCACTATTCACCGGCGGGGTACGATGAATTTGCCCGACTGATATTCCCCCTGGTTGAAAGAGACAACTATGGCAGAATATTTCCCACATCCATTACACCGCCCGACATAAAGACCGCTTACTATACCACTGTCGGCAAAGATGAAATTGCCCTGGAATTCGATCAGCCCGTACACTGGACCAGCAGCCTGACCAGTGAATTCTACCTGGACGGCGAACGCGGCATGGTCACGTCCGGCGCAGTGTCGGGAAACATACTGACGCTCACCCTGAATGCCCCATCCACTGCCACCAGAATCACCTATCTCGACAGCCGGTCCTGGGACCAGAACAATATCCTGATGGGTACCAATGACATCGCTGCGCTCACATTCTGGGAGGTCTGCATCTATCCCGATGAAAACAGTGTTCCAGTCACTATGGAATAGTGCTGACAGCTGATCGCTGAGGGCTTTTTTTGACACGCAGATCACACGGATTCATACCAACAACTGTTCTTCAGCCACAGATGCAGATACACACAGATGTCGAAGATGCCAGGGGTAGCGAAGATCCCAAGGGGGCTGGGAATCATGATTGAACATGCCTTTCACATTCGGATGATGATCATCGATAGATCGATTTCATGTTCCACGCCTTGACGCTGGCCGTGATATCTCCCCCTGTGCTGAACAGGCTGATGCCGGTATGGGCCTTGTCGTGGGCCTGCATATAGACGGCTGCCTGACGGTCATTGACGAAGACCTCGACCATGCTTTTGTCCAGGAAGATTCGAAGACGTACGTCTTGGCCCGGATCGAGGTGGATGGGAGGGGCAATGTCGCCCATCGAGAAGGCCCTGCTTTCCGGTTTGAGGGTGATGGGGAAACCCCTTTCCTCTTTGTCGCAGAACACACGGACGCCAAATTCTCTGGCATGGGTCGGCTTGATGGTGACATTCAATTCGATCGTGTCACCGGAAATTCGCTTCAACCGGTAACTTTGATTGTCTCTGACCGTCACCTCGCCTTCATCCAGCTCATCACCACGGAGCGTTTCCAATTCACGCAGCGGTTTGATGCGCAGGACACCATCGGCAGGCAGGCTCAGTTCACGGGGCAACGACTGGATCGCGCTCTGTGCCCCTTCCAGTCGGCACCAGGCCCACATGACGCGGCGCCCGTCCGAAGTGAGCAGCGATTCCGGGGCAAAGAAGTTCCAGTCCTTCCAGTTCATCATGGCGTGGGACTCGGGCAGATACTGTTCATCCTTGAAATCGCCCAGGTAGTAGCGGCACCCCATACCGTGACTGATGCAGAGCAGCATCCACTTGTCACCGAGCTTGAACATGTTGGCGCAGGACACATCTTCATTGGGGCTCACGCCCAGGTCCGGCATGTCTTTGTGCAGCAGCAGGCCGACATACTCCCACGCCTTGAGGTCCGAGGATTTCATCAGATGAGGCGGGCCGCCGCCGGAGATGGCATAGTAGGTATCGCCGTTGAGCCAGCAGTCCGGGTCCCACATGCGTATGTTTGCCGCCTGTCCGGATCGGGTCATGGGCTTGACTGCCACAGGCTTCGTCCATTGATCCAGGGTGTCGTCCAGGGCAAAGGCCAGATAGTTGTTGTCAGCACCCTGGCCGTGATAGATCATGGCAGGCTGACCCTCCTTGGTGAAGAAGCCCGTGCCGCTGAACATGCCGTGTCCTGTGTTGGGGCCGACCAGGACCGTGGGGTGCCATTGCCACCTGACCATGTCTTTGCTGGACACATGGGCAAAGGCGAAGCCGTGTTTGTTCTGATAGATGTAGTGCAGGTGATAGAGCCCCTTGTAGTAATACGCGGGATTGGGATCGCCAGGCATGCCCACACCGGGCCCCGGGTGGGCCAGGTGGTAGGTCAGCCAGTGGTCCGGCACAGGGTCCGGCATGGCCGGCGTCTCCGGCACATAGGGCGGCATGGGCGCACGCGCACCTGCGGCACGGGTGGCCATGCGGGCGTCTTCTTCAGTGGTCGCCGCGACCAGGACTGCGTCTCTGTCCAGTACGAGTTTTCCGTCCGACAGTTTTGCACCACGCTGCATGACGCTGTGCGCAAAGCGGCCTGCGCGATCCTTGACCTGATCGCCCTCGAAATCCCACCAGGCATAGGGCGCGATATCTGATGTCTTGTTGGGCTTGAGCGATCTGATCTGATCCACGGTCAATGCCTGACTGTAGATGCGTGCGTCTTCCACAGCCCCGGAGATCTGACCACCACCAGCACCCACATGGCGCAGGCCGAACACTGCGATGTTGTTTTCAGGGCTCAACAGATCGATGTTGTCGGCCTGGTAAGACGCATAAAGCTCACCGTCGCGAAAGATCTTGATGTGGTTGTCTTGATACACGATCGCCATCTGCACCATGGTGAGGCTGTGCGCAGACTCGCTGATGTACGAGTCCTGATCCCTTTCAGTGCGTTCATAGTAGTGGCTTCCAGCCATCCACTTGCCGGGCTGCAATTCCCCCAACACAATGCCGTCAAACTGATCACCGCTCTGGATCGTCAGCGCACTGCCGCCGCGCTGGGTCAGGTCATTCGGCGTGAACCAGGTGATCAGCGTCTTGTCCGGGCCCGAAATCTGTGTGCTGCCCACCAGGAACACCGAGCGCACAGGATCCAGTGTCAGGCTGACACGCGTTACGGGCTGACCGTTCTCAATGGCGTTTGTGTGGTCAATGGGGCAGCGCTCGCCCGTGTGCGGGTCCCAGAGCTCGGGTGTGATCCTGCCTCTGAGTCGGACCGAGGTGGTGACTGCCTGGTCCGTGACATTGGCGAAGAAGTAGATGTCCCTGTGGTCCTTGACCCTGTGGATGTATCTCAGGGGCTGGTTGTTTTCGAAATCCACGTCGTACAGATTCAGGGCCGTGTCCAGGGCCTTTTGCAGGTTGGACGCATTGGGGGAATTCACGTACACGCTGCACGCGCCGTTGGGGCCATGGTGGACTATCTGGGCATCGCTGTGATTCAGGTTGGGGCCGTCATCCAGACGTGTTTCGAACTCACAGATCGAGGGTGTGGCCTCAGAGACCTTGTCAATGGCCAGACGTACGCGCGAGGCCGTGACAGGGTCGAATCGATCGACCTTGTTTGCGCCGATCTTGCTGCCGGACGCGCATGTGATCCAGTCGCTGCCGTCCCAGGATTGAATCCGATAGGCAGTCACCCGGTCAAAGGCCTCCTGGATCGTGACGGTATTGAACGTCCGAGCCTTGCCGAAATCGACCTCGAGCCACCAGTCCCTGGACTGTTCATCCGACGGGGCCCATCGCGTTGCCTTGACACCGTCAATGGCCTTGGCTGCCTCGTAGGCGCCGGATTCTCGCCACTCCGTGGAGGCCGTGGCGAGGATCTGCTCTCTGACCCCCGGGAACATGGCCTTGATCGTGGACACCACATCTGCATCGTGACCGAACTCGGCGGATTTGTCAGGCAATTGTCCTGTGGCGATGACCTTGCCGCCGTTGTCGTAGAACGCCTTGATCTTCTTGAGGTTGCTCCAGCGTATGGTCTTGTGGCCCGGTACGATCATGACCTTGTATGCTTCATGGTTGACCTCGTTGTCCAGTGTCACCTGGTCACCACGGATCGAGCATCTGTCATCCAGTGCATCGGGGTGGAGAAACGTGAAGTCGCGGCACACCTGCGTGGCGAGCAGTTCGCCCAGGTATATATAGTCGGCTTCCGGGATAGGTACACCTCCGGAATAGGGGATGATCGGGCCATCGAAATAGTACCCGGCCTGCAGCGTGGCGATGGGATAGAGTACTGCGATATCAGCCACGTGCCGGCCCGTATCCTGGAGCAGGACATTGAGCCTGGCGATGTAGGTGTTGTATGCCTTCAATCCCTCTGCATAGCGGGGACTGCGATAGGACAGTTCCGGGCGATAGGTGATGTCGTCAAGGTTGTACCAGACACCGTGTTGAATGAAGTTGTTGATGCCCTTGGCGTATTGCTCCATCACGATTGTGTAGAGCCGATCCCAGCTCAGGTTGCCCATGGCCCCGTATGTCTCGGTCATGACCTGGGCCTTGTCCCAGTTGTAGGCCACGGAGCTGACGATCTTGTAATAGGCTTCAGGGTCATTGTCCCAGCCGATCTTGTCAATGCCGGGTACGTCTTGATAGCGATAGGATTTCATGAGATCGCCTGATACGCCTGCAGGATTTTTGATGTTTTCCTGGTCCTGATGCCCCAGCAGGGGGATGTTGCCGTGCGTCCTGCACCAGTCCTGAATGGTCTTCATATAGCCTGCGGCGTACAGTTCCGCCCTGAATCCCCAGAGATAGTTGCGTGCGGCCTCGGTCTCGGGGCCGATGTCGTACCAGAGCGCCGGGTAATAGGGCGTGGGGCTGAAGCCGTGGACGGCCTCGAATTTTTCGTTGAACCGGTCCGTCCACACGCGGCCCTGAGCACGGTACAGGGTGGGCTCATCGTAAAACGCGCCGGCAATGGTCTTGCCAAAATCCCTTGAGAAGTGCTCGTAGTACGGCTCATACACCATGTCGATATACTTGGCGACCTGTTCAGGTTCGAGGTAATCGACATTGGCATCGCCATCCAGCACGCACACGAACGTCATGATCTTCCATCTGCCTTCAGGGATCTTCCAGGAAATCGACCCCTGGCTGACTTTTTCAGTCAGGTCAACACGTTCCTGGGTGTGGACATTCATGGCCACCAGACTCATGAGCGTGCCCTGGGGGACCTGTCGGGTGTAGTCGCCCGGTCCGGTGACATCGTCTTCGTGTTTGTCCAGGCGTCTGAGCGTAGCATCCGGGTATTTGTTCTTGAAGCGGGGGATGCCGTCGCCCATGTTGGCGCCGCCGCTGCCGCTGGGAAACCCGTATTCGTCATAGATCGTGAGGGACATGTCAAGCTCTCTGGCCTTGTCCACGGCTGTGCGGTATAGAGAGAAATAGTCCTCACTGAGATAGGTGGGCGTGAAGTTCTTGCCAAAGGGCAGGGGGGCCAGACCGCCATACCCGCTCTGATCACGATTGCCCTGCAATTGTGCCTCGACCTCTGATGCAGTGACATCCGTGTTGTTCCAGAACCACAGCGGCCTGGGCCTGAAGGTCAGGGGAGGGTTGGCAAAGTCGGTTTTTGTGTCTGCGTGGCAGGCTGTCACGCACAACAGGGCGCACGTCATTGTGAGGATGGATTTCATGGGAGTCCTTCTTTTAAAACACTTTGGCCAAAGGGCCGAAGTGTGGTTCACGGTTCACGGTTCACGTCGGTACACGTTCAGTTCGTAGATGGACCAGTGGTAGGTCGCATTGGCTCCGGTCTGGGTGATGCGCACGTAGCGTGCGGTCTGAGGGGCAAAGGTGATCGTGGTGATGCCCAGTTCTCCGGACCCTGTGGCAATGGGATCACTCCAGGTTTCGCCGTCATTGGAGACCGAGACTGCATACTGCTGGGGTGTATCCCACAGGGCCCAGGTCGTGTCGAGCACGATCTTGTCAAAGGTCTGTGCCTGTTTCATGTCGACCTGGAACCACTGTCCCGGGGTCTGGGTCTTGGTCATGTCACGCCAGCCTGTCCAGTGATCTCCGTCCAGGGCATTGGCGGCCGGGATTTCGATGGGGATCTTGGCACCGCTGAAGGCAAACGAACTGTCCGGCACGGACGCGCACGCGGTCCAGTGTTTTTTGTCCAGTGGTGTATCTTGAGACGGCGGCGCGGGCAGCGCCTTGGGAGAGGCCAGTGACAGGGTGCCCTGACCGGCAAATGTCCAGGTGCCGGGCGCAGCCTTGAACTTGACATAGTCGGCATCCTCGCCGGCCCAGGTCACGCCCTGGACGCCACCCCGGTAGTCACCGCTCCAGACGGCAGTGCCATTGACTGTGATCGAGTTCAGGGTTGTAAAGGAGCCCTTGGGGATGCCTACGATGGCGGTCGTGTGTGCCGGGGATACCAGGCCGATGGTATAGTCAGACGTTGTCTTTTTCAGGTCCACTGTGACGTTCCCCTTGATGGAGGGGACCACGACCTTGATGTCCGTGAGAAAGGCCTCTTTGGGCAGGACCTGATATTCGGTCCAGCCGGGCGCCACAGGCGTGACACCTGCAATGGTCTGCGACAGGAGCAGGGCCGGAGGGTTCCATCCGTGATTGAGTGACGATGCATCGTCATACGCGTCGATCCACGAGGCCCACCATCGGTCATAGTGCTCCCACAGGGTGGTGAATGTGCACGGGATCATGGTCTTGTATCGTGTCACCATCCTGAGCATGGCATACTCCTGCCTGCCCATGGTGCAGAGTGCCTCAAAGACCCATCTGTCGAAAAAGCAACTGGCATAGGTTTTTTTGGTCAACACATTGTCATAGATGGCGTCCCATTTTGAAGGATCTGCCAGGCCTGCATTGACGGCCATGGCATTGGCCCGGTCATCCGGCGTGGTCACCTGGGACGACATGTAGTAACTCCCTTTCCAGTACAGGCTGTCAAAGGTGCTTTTGATGGCCTGGAGTTTCTCGTCAATGAGCGGGACATCGGTTTCGTGTCCTGTCACCATCGCCATTTTTTTCAGGGTCTTCAGGCAGATGACATAGAAGCAGGTCTCCATCACGGCCGTGTCCTTGAGGTCCTTGCCCCAATCGAACCACGTGTTTTTCTTGCCGAATTCATAGGTGTCAAAGAGAAACGTCCGGGTCTGGTCATACACCGTGCGCATGGAGTCCAGATCGCCGGTCTGCAGATAGTAGAACCACAGGCCATATTCCCCGAGGAACTCCAGGTGCTGGCCCGGGTAGAATTTCGGCTGGAGTTTCCTGAGGACCAGTTCCTTGCACAGACGATGGGAGTTCTGGTCAAATATATAAAAGCAGTTATTCAGCTCCGGTGTGCCGTCCCCCCAGAATCCCACGCGTTCCCGGTCAGGGCAATCATAGAACCATTCTCTCATGCAGACGTAGGCGGTCCTGGCCGCCTTCTTCCAGAGGATGTTGTAGTCCTCGTCATTGCACTGGAACGACCCGGCAAATTCCGTGTTGTATCCGGTTTCCCGATACTGTACGGCCTTGACCGTGACACCTGCGGGAATGGTGTACACGGCGCCTTCGCCGCTCACCCATTTCTTGGCCTCGTAGATGTGTTCCCCCAATTTCGTGGTGACTGTCTCTGTGGGCGTCAGATACAGGACCAGCGGATTGCTGGAGTTGAATCGGATCTCACTGCCTTCAGGCCCTTCGACCTCGATCCAGGGTTGAAAGTGACAGTTGTACGGCATGGTGCACACCAGTTTCCATGCTTTGTCCTCCACATGGGGCAGGTCTTTGGATACACGAACATAGGGCTTCAATCCGTAATCCTTGATCATGGTGAAGCTCTCTGAAGGGCTCGAGTTCTGTGAGTCTGCAGAGGAAGCCCCCACAGAGAAAATCGATAATGCCGCAGCGGCAATCATGAGTGTGGATCCCATTGAGATCTTCATGGTCTGTACTCCCCTTCGTTCTGTCCCGTCTCTAAGGCTTAATTTTGGACTCCCTGGCCCAATTGGACTTCTTCTTGGGATCGAAATACGTCAGCGCTTCCTTTTCCCCTTCGATGCCCCGGTCGCCCGTCTGTTTCATCCACGCGTCGATCTTCGCGCTCAACTGAGCCTTGACCGGCTGAAAGGCCTCGACCCCGGCGAGGTTGTTCAATTCCTTGGGGTCATTGACCAGGTCGTAGAGTTCTTCATAGGGGCGCATGCCGTCGTCGCCTTTTTTGCCCTGCAGCACGGGATGCGGAATCGTGTGGTTGAGGTTGCGGATGTACTTGAATCTGCGTGTGCGGATCGCACGGCTGGGATAGGGCACGGGCTGCCAGTTGTTTTCGATGACGATCACGCCCGTGTAGCTGGCATAGATCTCGTCACTGTGCGCTTGTGTCCTGCCCTCAAGTACGCTGAGGAAGCTCCTGCCGTCCAGGTGGTCCGGCGGCGTGCCGCCTGCCGCCTCGATGAGTGTGGGCAGAATATCGAGGAAGCTCACCATGGCATCGGTGGTCGAGCCAGGCTCGATGTGTCCGGGCCATCGCATGAGCATGGGCACATGGATACCCGTGTCGTAAAGTGAGTATTTCGATCGGGGAATCTGGGCCTCATTGTCGTTGACGTAGACCACCAGCGTGTGCCGGTCCAGGCCCAGACGATTGAGCAATGCCAGGTCCTGGCCGAATTCGTAATCGCCGTAAAAGTTCGACGCGTCGTATCCTGACAGGCCGTTGGGCAAGGCGTTCAGCACAGAGCCGTGGGGCAGTGACGCCGCGTGGACCAGGCAGAACGGTTTTGACGGGTCTTCATGGATGAAGGTTTCAATGGCCGTGTAATCGGTCTTCTTGTGGCGTTCATGTTTTGGCTCGTCTGCACCCGGGACCTGCTCGTCACTCTTCTGGATGGTGGCGTCCCACTTGTAGAGCGCGTTCTTGAACTTGATGCCGTCCTTGCCCACCAGGGCCGTGCGGTACCCGAGGTCCTTCATGTAATTGGGCAGGGATCGGATCCCGGGCTTGAACCCCGAGTGATTGGGGTGGGCCCCGTTCTTCACAGGGTACAGGCCGGACAGCAGGACCGCACGGTTGGGCGTGCATATGGCTGAATTGGTGTAGGCACTCGTGAACTTCAGGCCCTGTCCGGCAAAGGCGTCGATATTCGGCGTGTGGCTGGGGTCGGCACCGTAACAGCCCACGCTGGCCAGGTATTGGTCGTCCGCAATGTAGATCAGGATGTTGGGTTTTGGCGATGTCTTATCCGTGGCGCCGAATGTCCGGGATAATCCCAGGATGGAGGCTGCAGCACTGCCTGCGGCCATGGATAGGAACTCGCGTCTGGTTGTATTCATCGGGTGTCTCCCGGCGTCAAATCAATGACGCCTATTTGGGTAATGCAGCCTTCCAGCCGCCTTTCATCATGGTTTGGAGTGTCTTTAGTGTGTCACCATAGGCTGGATCATCAACCACATTGACATTCTCCTTGGGATCCGTCCGGTGATCGTAGAGTTCTCTTGCCCGGATAGTCCCAGACTTTACGTGCTTCCATTCGATATAGTTGTAACGATCCGTGTTCATGCTGTAGCCCATCACGATTTTATCCGCGTCATCGCGTGAACGCGGATACTGGCTGAAGGCGGCTGTCTTCCAGGGACGCTGCGGCGCGTCGAGGAGGGGGGCGACGCTGCAGCCTTCGAGGTTGTCGGGCACGCCCTTCAGGCCGCACAGTTCGGCCAGTGTGGGGTAGATGTCCACGAATTCGGTCAGGGCCGTCACCTTCCGGCCTGCGCCCCTGGCACCGGGCACGCGCATGATCAGCGGTGCATGCGTGTCGTTGTAGAAATTGGTGTGTTTGCACCAACTGCCATGATCGCCCAGTTTCCATCCGTGATCGCCCCAGAGGACCACGATCGTGTTGTCACGCAGGCCCAGGCGGTCCAATTCGTTCAGGACACGTCCCAGCAGGGTATCCACATATGTCACACAGGCGTAATAGCCGTGAATGAGTTGGCGGGCATCCTCATCCGACACGGGCTCTTTGCCTTGCGGCATGTCGGCATAATTCCGCAGTTCACCGAAATTACTCATCGAATATCGGGTGACACCCTGGGGTGCGAACGGATTGTCCGCCAGTTTGATGTCCTCAGACTTGTACATATCCCAGTATTTTTTCGGGGCACAGAACGGCAGGTGCGGCTTGTGGAATCCCAGTGCCAGGAAAAACGGCCTGTCCTTGAGCCGATTGAGTTCCTGGATGGCCAGGTCCGTGTCCATGCCGTCTGCGTACGCATTGTCCGGGACATCGGCGGCCTCGAATGCAGGGCCGCGTCCGTCTTTACCCGGGCCGATTGCCTCATTGTCCGACATGGCCTCCAGTGCCTCGTCTGTCAGGTATCCCCGGCCCTTAAGCTCATCGTTTGTGCGCACAGGCTTCTTGCTCCACCCTTTGGAATCGTCTGTGGCGTGATGATAGATCTTTCCAATGGAAATCGTCTCGTATCCATTTGTTTTGAACAGTTGCGGCAGTGTGGTGTGGTGGGGCAGGACATCTTCCACTTTTTTGGTCAGGCCATAGATGGTCGTAGAATCCGGTCGCAGGCCGGTGAGCAGGCTGATCCGCGATGGCGAGCAGATGGCCTGCTGGCAATAGGCACGCTCAAATAACACACCTTCGCGTGCCAGGCGGTCAAAATTGGGTGATATGATATGTGTCTGGCCGTAACAGTTTAACTGGGGTCTCAAATCGTCCACTGCAATGAACAGCACGTTTTTTCTGCGCGTCTGTCCCTGGGCCAATGTCAATGCCGGGGCCAGTGTCGCCGCGGCTGCGCCGGCTGTCAGTCCGGATATGAATTCACGTCTTGTCAATAGGTTCATGGATTATCCTTTCACAATGCTGCTTCGGGAGATACTTACGAAAGTATACAGCCGGGCACAGGCCGATTCAAGACAAGAAGCTTGCGTTTGGCTCTATTTGGTGGTCCTGCACAAAAACACCTGCCTGCGATTGACACTGGCGTTGAAAAGATGGTATGATGTGATACCTTGAATTACGGTGCGTATTCAGGCGATTTGTCAGGCTGTATGGCTGAGATGGCCTGGAAAGGTGCATAGACGGCACATCCCGGGTGATGAGGAGTCGTTGTTTGCTGCGGGTGTATTGTCATGTCGATGTATCCAAAATACATGGTGGAGGTCCCTTCGCTGATCATAAAAAACTTGTCCGACTGAACGGTAGCGTGCGTCGAAGCTGATATTCAAGATCCTGTCCTTTGGCACTGCCGCGAAGAGACAAATTCGCGTAAATACTTTTGTGAGGAATCCTGTGATGTCAAAGAAACTGTGTTGTCTTGTTTTTTCTATCTTGGTGTTGGCTCTGGCTGGCAGCGCTGCCAGGGCGGACCTGAAGTTGGTGGAAAACTTTGAAAGCCTGGTGGGGGAATCCCCGGATGACCAGGCATGTTCCGGTGTCCTGGGCGGCACCTGGGATACCCAGTCCAATGGGACTGGAAATATCGACCTCGTGTCTCAGGACGGCAGTCGGGGCGTCAGCGTGCTTGGCCACAGCGGCGGCAATGGTCGCGCTATTGGGTTTAATGGTATTACCAACACCATTGAAAACACCGAAACCGGTATCCTGTTCTTCCGGTTTCAAGTCCGTTCCACCAGCAGGGAGACACGTACCTTTATGGGATTGATATCAGATACGAGTGATGATCCCATCAACAGCGCCAACACCAATGATCCCATGAGCATCCCGGCGGGATTCAGTCTGGTCCATGTGGATTCAGACAGATTTGACATCGCCACCATTGATCAGGCCACCGTGCTCAAGGCCGGTCTGTCACGCGGTTCGCAGTGGTACAACATGTGGATGGTGGTCAACAATGTGGCTGACACCTTTGATCTGTACATCAGTGAAGTCGAAGGTCCGGCGGGCGAAGCCGCGCTGCCCAACCCTGAAGACCTTGTGGCAGCCGATATTTCCTTTACGGTGGCCACCACGGAACCCCTGGTCGGCATGATCCTGTCCAATCCAAGCGGTACCAGCCAGGCGGACAAGATCTATTTCGATGAGGTCTGGTGGGACGGCGATCAGGGCCTGGAGGCCCCGGCCCAGGCCACGAAACCGAGTCCGGCCAAGGATACCGTGGACGTGGCCACCGATGTGGTCCTGTCCTGGAATGCACCGGAATCAGCCACTTCCCACACGGTCTATTTCGGAACCAGCTTTTCGGATGTGGCTGACGCGACCGTGGATGATGCACGCGGTGTCCTGCTGGGTACGGCCCTGGACGTCAACAGTGTTTCGCTGGGGAGGCTGGCCCTGGACCGGACCTATTACTGGCGTGTGGACGAGGTCGATGCTCAGAATCCTCAAAGCCCCTTCAAGGGGTCGGTGTGGAGTTTTACCACGGAACCGGTGGCCTTTGACCTCATGTCTGAACACATAACAGTCACGTCGTCCGGTTCTACAGATGCCATACAGATTGCAGAAAATACCCTCAATGGTTCGGGTCTGGACACAGACGGCGGGCATGGCGTGGAGGCGCAGACCATGTGGCTCAGCAGCGAGGATCCGAACGGCGCCTGGATAGAGTATGTGTTCGACATGACCTACAGGATGTACGACATGAAGGTCTGGAACCACAACACGTTGAATGAGTCCAGTTTCGGCTTCGGTATGAAGGACGTGGAGATTTCGTATTCCGCGGACGGCACGACCTGGACGCCTGTGGACGGTGTGACTGAGTTGCCTCGGGCCACCGGTCAGCCGGGGACGCCGGCCAGTGCGGTGGTGGACCTCACGGGTGTGGTGGCCGGCCGGATTCGGATCCAGGCCCTGAGCAACTGGGGCGGCCTGATCAACAAGTTCGGTCTGAGTGAGGTTCGCTTTATGGTCATTCCGACAGCGGCCCGTTTGCCACAGCCCGAGTCCGGGTCCGTTGACCTGGATCCTGCTGCCGGGATTCATATGCGTTGGCGTGCCGGTCGTGATGCAGCTCAGCACGTGTTGTACCTGGGCCAGGATGAGCAGGCTGTGATGGATGGGGCAGTGTCGCCTGTCACCCTGACCGAGGCCCAATATCTGGCCATGGACCTGAACGTCAATTCTGTGTACTACTGGCGTGTGGATGAGGTCAATGAGACTGAGGCCCCTGCGATGTGGCCCGGCGAACTCTGGGATTTCAGCACTGTCGAATTCCTCACCCTCGATGATTTTGAAGACTACAACAATCTTTCACCGGATCGGCCATTCCAGACCTGGGTGGACGGGTATGGATATTCAGCGGATGAGTACTTTCCGGTGACCTATCCAGGTAATGGCACGGGTGCAGGTATCGGCCACGACATCTGGAGTTGGGGCGGCCCGCATTTTGAGGGCGACATCATGGAGAGGTTCATTCGCCACGGCGGCAATCAGAGTATGCCGTTCTACTACAGCAACGGCACTGCCCCGTTCGTCTCGGAGACGACTCGTGTCTTTGCGACCGCCCAGGACTGGACCGGCCACGGTGTGGATGCCCTGGGCGTCTGGACGCTCGGATTCAGTGCCGTGGGTGACTTCAGTTTCAGCAGTTCAGATCAGACGTATTCGGTGACCTCTGCGGGCGGGGATATCTGGGGGACGCAGGACACGTGTCAGTTCGTGTACAAGAAGCTCTCGGGCAACGGCGAGATCGTGGCCAGGGTCGAGAGCGTCGATCCCGTGGACCCGTGGTCCAAGGCCGGGGTCATGGTCAGGCAGGGGCTGAACGCAGGCGGGGTCCACGGCTTCGTGGCCGTGACACCAGGCAACGGCGTCACGTTTGTAGTGCGTGCCTCGGCAGACGGTGACTCGCAGAGTGCCACGCTCCAGGGCCTCCAGGCACCGGTCTGGGTGAAGCTGGTGCGCGAGGGTGATTACCTGTCCGCCTTTACGTCTGCCGACGCCAAGACCTGGGCCCCCTTGGGCATCCCGGAACCCGTGTTCTTCACAGGCGCTGCGGACGACATCTACATCGGGATGGCCGTCTCTTCGCATGAAGGTCGTGACGTCGCGGCCTGCGAAGCGGTCTTTTCAAATGTGGCTGTGACGGGCAATACGGCGTCGGGTGCGTTTACCCAGTCGGCAGCCATAACGGGCGACCCGGTCAACTCGCCCGAACGGCTCTATGCCGTGATCAAAGACGCTGCAGGCAAGCAGGTTGAGGTCGAGCTCGATCCGGCCGGCACTGTGAGCAACGGCTGGGCCTTGGGCCAGGTTGATCTGGCAGCCATTGCGGGAACAGTGAACCTGGCCAGTGTCAGGGAACTGACCATGGGTGTAGGTGATGGAACTGCTGGCAGTGACGGTCTGGTCTTTATTGATGACGTGATTCTGTTCAGGGCTGAATAGTATTGGTTTGACGCCTATCTCGGTTCGGATCCCTGTTGTACGATTTCTCTGTGGATTGGCAATGACGCGGTGGACGTCGCCTCTCACATTATTCAGAAGTGGGCTACTGACGGCAGTGGTAAAGGCTGGTTGATTCGTAACCGTCCGACGGACAATCCCGGCGAGGTTTCGCCTATGATCGGCAGCAGTTTCAGTAGTGGCAGCAATTGGAACAATAGTGGCGGATATATTCCCCCTGTGACCTGGACACACCTTGCCATGACTTTTGACGGCAGTGTGTGCAGTCTGTACATGAATGGTGTCCAGTTCTTCTCGGAAACCGTAAATCCCGCTTATTCACCGGATGATTTGGTCACCCCCATGGTCATTGGCTATCGTTGGAACAACGACAGCAGTTTCTTCACGGGCGTCATTGACGAGGTACGCATTTATGATCATGCCTTGACGCCCGAGGCCTTGGAAGCCTTGTATCAGACAGAGAAAGGCGAATAAGGACAGTGCCAGCTTCCGGGTTCCTCGTTTTTTCTGAGGAACCCGGTTTTATCTACCAGAAACTGTGAACGGTACACCTTTTTCACCGTGAACCACCCTTTTGCTTCATATGGCTCACGTGTTGCCTCTTGTCGATATCGACCCCGCATGCTGTCACTGATACCGATAGACTATTTGCCTATGATCCTGTCGACCCTCGCCTTGGCCCGTTCCCACAGGCGTTTTGGGCCAAGGTCTGCTCGGCCTGTGTACCATTCCAGGATCAGGGCGTCCAGGAACACCACGGGTGGCCCAAACAGAAACAGCAGCCAGGGGAATCGGCCGTGACTCAGTGACTGCAGGAATCCAAAGAACAGGACAAAAGTCGCTGCCGCGGCAAGGACTGACAGCGTGATCTTCTCTACCTTGCCCTCCACCTTAACGGGGTTGGGCCTGGTCTCATTGATGAATGCCCTGTGTACGTCATGCTGCAATATCAGTATCAGGGCCCAGATGCCGTTCCACGATCCAATCAGGAATCCGGGGCTCGGGATGAGTTGGATGATGCCTGTGCTCACAGCCAGTCCATACGACTGAATGCGGACCATTCTCTGGGTTCCCACGCAGGTCAGCAGGCCTATCATGGCACAGGTCAGTCCGATCGTGCCTGAGATGATCGACCCATGGGACCTGGCGCCTTCGGTCGCTGCAAAGGCCATCCAGGCCAGCAGCAGCGGCAGGGAGGTGATGCAGTTGATGCGTCCCGCGACCTTCAGGCCCACGGCCGGTTTTCGCAGGCTTCTTTGAATCCTGTTCAAGTCCTCGTCGGCAAAAGGCTCGTGCACTGTGACGCGAGACTGACTCAACAAGAGGGTCTCCACTGCATGCTTGACATCGCCTGCCTGCTGGTATCGTTGGTCAGGCTCCTTGTTCAAGGCTCGCAGTACCACCTTATCCAGCCGGATATCGGTGTGTGCCTTTTCTGATGGGGGCGCAAACCGGCCCAGCGGCAACTCGCCTGTCAGCATTTCGTAGAACACCACACCCATGGAATAGATGTCCGCCCTGTGATCCACGGCATCGGGACGCTCGATCTGCTCAGGGGCCATGTATTGCGGTGTGCCCATCATTTGACCGACCTGCGTCAGAGTACTTACCGCGGCAGATCTATCCACCAGTTTGGCCAATCCGAAGTCGGCAATCTTGACCTGTCCTTTTTTGTCCAACAGGATGTTTTCAGGCTTGATGTCACGATGCACGACCCCTTCCTGATGCGCGTACGCCAGGGCCTCGCAGATCTGTGGGACAATGCCAAGTATGTCAGAGACTGACAGTTGTCTGGTTTGAATCATTCGGCGCAAATCCATGCCATCGACAAATTCCATCACGAAGTAATACAGGTTGTTATCCGTCAATCCGAAGTCATAAATCGAAACGATGCGTGCGTGGTTCAACCTGGCTAGAGAACGAGCTTCACGCAGGAATCGTTCGGAGAAGGCCTTCGTCTGGCCGATATGGGGCGGCAGGATTTTCAGGGCGACCGAGCGGTCCAGGTGCGTTTGGCGGGCCTCGTATACGGCACCCATGCCCCCTTGCCCGAGCAGTCTGAGGATTTCAAGATGGGGAAATTGCCTGTTCAATTCTGAAGT
>JAIPFM010000093.1 GCA_021736645.1 Phycisphaerae bacterium
CAATGCCCTGTCCAGTGCGTCATACGCGTCACTGTCAAACGGGACTGGATGGGTAAAGCCGGGTCTGTCAATCACGGCATCATTGGTGTTCATGGTGATGATCACAGGCAGATGCTTGGGGTGGGCATCGGACCACGCCTTGATCTCTTGAAGGCCTGTCTTCAAGGTCAGGCAGTTGGTTCGAAAGTCAATATCCTGGACATGCAGGACTTTGAATCCCGGCTGCAGCATAAGGTTGTCAGGATCATAGTCAGGCGAGGCAGGCTGTGTCATGCCTGGTACGCCATAAAGCCCATAGGGCCTTGCGTAGCGTCCCCCTTCCGGATCATGGAAGAGGTCAAGTTCCAGACTGCGCAGGCCCAGGTCGAGCTGTTCCGTCAGACTCACATGGCTGTAATCCAGACTCCTGGCCAACTGGGGATCGTCCTGTGCAATGATGTTCATCAGGGCCGGTGCAATGGCCTGCTTGTAACTGTTGTGGCTGCCCACGACCTGTATCTGGTTGAGTCTCTGGTGCCTGTTCATCCGGGCCGAGTCTTCCTGCGCCTTGAGTGCTGCATAAGCACCTGCATCGGTGACACTTGTATAGCCCATGGTTTCCAGCGTCTTCTTTGCGATGCCGGATCTGCGGCCGCTTCTGCAATAGACCGCGATCCTTTGTTCTTTGTCTTTGACATGCTCTGCGATCCGTGCAGCAATCTCCGTATAGGGAATGTTGAAGGCAGTTTCCAGATGACCGCTCTCATACTCTGAAGCAGTTCTCACATCCACAATGACACTGTCTTCATGGATTTCAGCAGACTTGACGTTTTCTTCTGGCACACAGGACCACGATATGACGGCAGCAAAACCTATGAGCAGTATCTTTTTCATGCTTTTCCCCCGGGTGTATAGACAACCCAAAAAAAGTCTTCGAACGGGCTATTTTGCCACGAGGTAGTCAATTTCCTGAAATGCCACAACCTCACGTACCCATGCATCCTGCACGAAGCTGACATGATTCGGGTGGTTGTTATAGCTGTCATAACTGGCCTGATCGGCAAATTCCATGGAGAAACCATAGGTGTATGGATTTTTGGGGCTGACTTCCCTGAGCACTTGAAAGTTTTCAACACCGGGGATGGCCACAAGACTTTTGGCTTTGTTGAAAAAGACGGTTTCTTCGAACGATCCAGCCTGGTGCTGCAGTGTAAAGAACACAGAATGAACGATCCTGGTGTCCTTATTGCTGATTTGACGGGATTTCGTGGTGGCACAGCCTGCAAACAGGCCTGCCAAAAGAAGACTGCAGATCAGTGGTTTCATTGGTTTCTCCAGTTTTTAAGGGTTATTCAACACGACACGCCATACACAGATGACAATTCAGGTAAACGCCAACGGGCGGTCCGGCATTATACCCTGCTCCCGCACTCACCGCAATAACCCGGATTCCCGCCCAATCGATTGATTACACACCTTGGAGCTGGCTTCAATTAGAGGGTTTCTGGGGTGATGCCCCAATTTCAATGCGTGTGTGGACAATCCTGTAACCCCGAGGCACTCGCGCGCAACTATGTATGTGTTGACTGTCAGGATTTTCCAAAATTTATCGCATGCAAAGCATTCTGGCAGCGTTCTACAAAATGATTAGAGCATTTAGACACTGAACAACAACCATTCACAATCATGTTTGACTAAGGAGAACAAGAATGAGAACAAAGGCGATTTTAGCCATTATTCTGGCCATATTAATGTTTGTAATTGCGTCACCGATCAACGCAGGTGCCCAACCAGTACAGGACGAAGCCCAAGCGAATGTTCAGGGTGACAGGGACACTCCCCCTGCTTCCGGGGGTCCATTCGTCCCAGGACAGGGCCGCGGCATGATGGGCGGACCAGGACGGGGTCGTGGTATGGGACCCATGATGGGCGGACCAGGACAAGGACGCGGCATGGGGCCCATGATGGGTGAACCGGGACAAGGCCCTGGCATGGGCCGTATGATGGGCGGACCGGGGCAGGGCCGCGGCATGGCCAATGCAGATTCAGGTGAACAGAACACCAAAGGCACAGGTCGTGCAGACCAACAAACTCCCGGCAAGGCCCCTGGAATGCGAGGACAGAGACGGGGTCGTGGTGCAGGGCCCATGGCAGGTGGGCAGCAACAGGATCGCGGAATGAATCGGATGATGCGCGGACAACAACAGGGCCGCGGTATGGGACCCATGATGCGTGGACCGAGACAGGGTCGCAGTATGGGACCCATGATGGGAGGACCAAGACAGGGCCGCGGTATGGGACCCATGATGGGAGGACCAAGACAGGGCCGCGGTATGGGACCCATGATGGGAGGACCAAGGCAGGGTCGCGGTATGGGACCCATGATGCGTGGACAGAGGCAGGGCCGCGGTATGGGGCCCATGATGGGAGGAACAAGACAGGGTCGCGGTATGGGACCCATGATGCGTGGACAGAGGCAGGGCCGTGTGCCTGGTCAGAACGCATGTTGTTGTCCATGTTGCCAATAATGAGGTGATAGCCCTGCAGCAGAGTCTCAACCTTCAACCAGTACAGATTATAGTGATCACATGACAGGGTCCCAGTTTGACTGGGACCCTTTTTCATTACCATGTCACCATAAGATTCCTGGCTCTTATAAAGACACTCCCTCATAAAAACACGTCCGATATCGAATCATCCGGAACAATACCTCGCCCCGCAATCTTTATTTCCGTTGAATGATAAGGATCTTTCTGGGGGATCAATTATCGAGTTTATCGCTTTATTCATATACTTTCTGATACTGTCGTAATGTATTTAAAAGGGGCAGCCCAACTTATATCGGACAATTTTATATTAGATTTAGGACTATCTCTGAGTCCATGACATTCACTCTTCCGATAATTGGGGCGAGGCTGTACATATGTAAAAATCAGGATTAACTGTTCCTGAAGGACCTGTGGATGAACTGAATACACAGATTTGACAAATGTGTATGTACAGAGGAAAGCAACGTGTTCTGGCAAACCGTAGAGGTTCAATACATGTATAACAAGTATCCCAAACACGACCCGAAGCCACAAGTATTCGCATGGATCGTCCAGCCGCGTCTGACATCTCTGGCGACGACGCTCATTATCATGGCGACCATGGCACTGACGCCGTGCCTTGGGCAAACCAGTGCATCAGACACCAGGGCGTCACACACTGCCAAGAAGGAGCTGCTGCATATCCTCAGCATAAAAGATGCGGCTATCGAAGATGCCGACGACCAGTACGCTAAAGACATCGAAGCAGCAGAAAAACGCTACGAGCAAACACTGTCAAAGGCACGATCGACCTGGGCCGAGATGGTAGCGGAGGCGAAGACCGCGGCAGTCAATGAGCTCACGACACTAAGTTCCCGCCTGGCAGCCGCCGGCAAGTTGGGTGAAACCGTCGAGATCCTCAAGGCCATCTACGCATTGACGCCGCAAGACAAAGAAACCATTCAGGCGCTGGCAGCCACGGGTGTGGATCTCAAGTCGATTGCCACGGAGGGTGACTACTTCGCCCGTCGCGACAGCAGACAGGACAGCAGGATCGTCATCTGGAACACTCATAACAGCCGATTCAACACCAGTGGTACTCTGCAATGCAATGTGGTGCTCTCTCAAGCCGGCCGACCCGTGTGGCGATCCAACAAGGTCGATCTGCCCTGGGAACAGGATAAGGACACCTTTGCGGTTGTCCAGGTGCCCTCCACAGAATTCGATACCGTGCGTGTCGAGATCATCAAGTGGTACGGGTACGCAGGGGGACTGGCAGAGATCGAGATCTGGCAGGAAGGGAAGAACGTCGCACTCCACCGGCCTACGCGAGCGAGCGCCGCAGTGGACAGGCAAACCACGTCAGCCAGAGTCACTGACGGAATCACGACCTCGGCCACCTACAAGGACGGATACTGGCTGTTGCCCGACAACCAGGCAGGATGGATTGAGATCAGCCTGGCCAGACCCGCGTATCAAAAACTGCTCCGCGTAAAGGTGTCTGCCCGAGAGCCCTGGCAAAAAATACTCAAGGTTAATCCGGGGGACATTATTGACATCACAGCCGACGGTAAGTGGTGGGCCTCGACCCAGATCCTTGCCGGGCCAGACGGAGGCCTTGGGCCGGGCAAGGACAAGTGGGGCAGCTTCCGCGATCGATTCTACCTCCAGGGCCGATTGGACGGGGCAGTATTCAAGATAGGCTCGCAGTTCACCCTCCGAGTCCCAAAGGCCGGTGAGCTTGAACTGGGTATGAACGAAGAGAACGTCGACTGGTTCGTGAACAACTCAGGCTTCCTTGATGTGGTCCTGACCATTCGCAAGGGATCCCCCTTGCTGGAAAGCCGCCCGACACCGATAAGTATCGCAACCGCAGACGCCGATGCGGATGCAGATGCCATCCGCTGACCCAGGTCAAAGATCGGACTTCTCTGTGTCTATTGCCGCAGTGCAATATGCCAAGGCTCAAATTGGCTGAAACCACAACGGTCCGTGACAATTCCGTGTGACCCTCTCAATCCAATCGGGTCAAATAGATGTTTCTGAAACGGTGCTGTCCGCCTCCGGGGACCTCTGCCTGCAGTGCAATGAATCCTGTTTCGGGCCCTTCCAGCCCATCGGCTTCCCATGCCTTTTGACCATTCAAGATCAACGACGCTTTGGTCCCTGACACCGTCAGTTTGAATTGATTCCATTGACCGGCCTTGATCAGGCCCGTGGAACGTGCCTCCTTGAGCGACGCCACATTGCCTTCCTGTCCCTGCAGCAGGTTGGCCTGGTAACGGGCAGGCCAGGGACGATTTTCAGGCACGGAATCGTACCGGAAATATACTCCGCTGTCCCACTTGTTGTCACGCAGCGCTTTCCATTCAAATTCCAGAACAAAATTGCCATACTGCTGTTCTGTCTGGATCAAACCATTACCCGACTGGATCAGGATGTCGCCGCCATCCACAGTGGCCTCGCATTTGAGGACAGTCCAGCCATTGAGGGTCTGACCATCAAACAAGGCCACTCGCTTGGGGCCGCCTCCTTTGGAGTTTAGCGGAGCACATGAGGTGAGCAAGGCAAGTGCAGCGATCATACAACAGGCAATTCGAGTTTTCATACAGTCTCCAATAAGATTGACACATTTCGTATAACATCCAGCCACTGAGTACCCTGGTCCACTGGGCACCCAGCAGACATTTGTACTGGATTGACCTGCACTAATAAAGCAATTTTTCAATGAATGGGCAATGGAGATGCTGATGCATAATGCCTGAAACACAGCGTTAATCTGAATCATAGCCATAGTACAGATAGAGAGCACCATAGCTCCAGTGCGGCCCGGAAAATCCTGGGTAGTTGTATCGATCCATCATCAGTGCAATATACTTGAAGGTACTGCCCTGGGAAAGACACACCACATTGGGCCAGACCCGTGTGCCGGATGTCTCGTTCCACGGGGGCAAATCCATTTTCAGGGTGCCAACCTTGTCCAGATCAGGGTAGGAGTAGATGAAGATGTCCCTGGCACTGCTCCCGGAAAAACAGTAACGCGTATCGCCCAGTTTTTGAATGGACGTACCTGTAGAATTTTCTTCGACAGGCCCGGCAATACGCTGATACCCATGATCCCAGTGGTCTGATTCCAATATGACGGCTTTATAGCCCTTGTGGTTTTCGCAGGTGAGTAAACGCCACTTTTCCGCATCTGTATCAAAGAGGATGTGCGAGTCTTCAATGTCCCCCACCATACCCATGGGCCTGGCTGTCATGATGGAAAAGCCAAACCTCGGGTCTTCGTGGCTTTCAATGGCCAGGATCTGTTTCTTCTCTTCTTTGATATTGGCATACGCAGTGAATCCTGTGGTCAGGCCTCGCCAGACCTTGCTGGGTCGATCATAAAATATGTGCGATGATATTTCATTTCTTAACAAACCGTCATCGCGATCAAACACAACAATCCCTTCCAGTCTGATGTCAAACACAGATGGGCTCATGCTGAACACGCCCTGGATGTGATGAGGCAGGGCCCGGCCCCTAATGGACAACGTGTACCACAGTCTCCCCTGATCCAGTAGCAGGGATCCGTCTTCATAGGTCATGGCCCGAATGTCTGCCTGACCAATGCCCGTGGAGATTGCGGATTTTGCGCTGCGCAGAGACACGGCTCCATTGTCCAATTGGCAATACAGGCTGGATTGGAATGATTGAAGGCAGCGTTTTTCCCGAAGATCCAATACCTGGCTGAAATCGCTCTGCCCGATAGCGATGGGCAGGCCCTTGTCCTGGCTGAAGAGGCATAATCCACTGCCCAACATCTGGATGATGATTTTACCGGGGATGGACTGTCCCTCAAGGGACCCGGTCAAAATGGATTTGTGTGTGACAGTCTCTCCCCCTTTAACAATCCTCAGCCGGGCATCAGTGAGACGATTGTCCTTGAATGACACTGCCACAATAAACCGTTCTTTCTTATCACGGTCAGAGAACTCAACACCAATGGCCCCGGTCCCTCTAAAGAGGTTTAAATCCAGGGTGTAGGTGGCGAAGGGATTGAAGCCTCCAAACCACAGGCTCGCTTCTGTCTGCATGTCAGACTTGATCAACAGCAGATCCTGCTCTATGGAGATATCAGGCCTGCTGTCCGTAACCACATGAACCGGGTGCATGGTGTCCATCCCGATGATCTCAGAGGGTATCAGGCTGGCCAATGGAATGGCCTGATCCTGATCAAATATCAGCCTCCGGACGCCCTGCCTGACAAATTCAATCTGGTCAGGGGGCGTGTAATTTTGGGCTTGGAGATTGAGAGCCAAAAAAAGTGTCACGAAAATTAGGGTGGTTCTGTTTCGGGTCATGCTTCTGTCTTTCATGTATGTCAACATTCCGTATCATCTGCCATACAGCATAGTACGACAGAGAGCAATAGCGTGTCAAATAGTTCTCAAGTCGGTATGGATCAACACACGAATTCTCCGGCTGTAAAACGATTGGGGCTTTCCCAATAGAGCGAACCACGTTGACATGACGCACTGGGGAGCCTATCATACCACCGGGTACGGGGCAATCGGACCGCACTCAATGTGATGAGGACAGAGAAGACCCTTACCATTCGAAACGGACTATGGATACTGGGGACCTGGGCAAATGAAATATTCGATCTGCGTTGATGCGGTGTTTGAAGGCAAGGACATGGGCCAAAGCCTGGAGGTGATCAAACAGCTCGGCTTTGAAGGGTTTGAATTCTGGACCTGGTGGGACAAGGATATCCCAGCCCTGATTGACAAAAAACAGTCACTGGCTCTGGAAGCCACAGCCTGCTGCACCAAGTTCGTCAGTCTGGTGGACCCGGCCTGCCGAAGCGAATATTTGGATGGCCTTGGCGAAAGCCTGGCCATCGCCAAGACCCTGGGCTGCTCCACACTCATTTCCCAGGTCGGCAATGAGAGACCGGACGTGCCGCGTCAGATACAACATGACAGTCTCGTACAGGGGCTTCTCGCCTGTGTCCCCATGCTGGAAAAAGCCGGTGTGTGTCTGGTCATCGAACCGCTCAATACACGGGTGGATCATCCTGGATACTATCTGACCCAGTCAGCCGAGGCCTTTGACATTGTGGATGCCGTGGGCAGTCCGCAGGTCAAGGTCATCTATGATATTTACCATCAGCAGATCATGGAGGGCAATCTCATCCCCACGATCCTGAAAAACATGGATCGCATCGGCCATTTCCATGCCGCAGGCCATCCGGGGCGCCACGAGCTGAACTGCGGTGAAATCCACTACCCTGCCATCATCCAGGCGATCGCCAAAACCCAGTACCCGGGCTGGTTCGGTGTGGAGTATTTCCCCAAGCAGGACCCAGTCGACTGGCTGCCGACACTGCACAGTTGGGCGCCTTAAAACAGGCACAGGCATTTTCTTCACTTGAAGCACGCTCGCCCTGTGGGTACAATGCGTCCCAGTTGGTTAACGATCGAAGAAATCGTGATATCTTGATGATGAGGATAGACCTATGCGAACCCTTTTTGTTTTCTGTGTGATGGCTGTGCTGATGACATGTGTTTCATGTCACCCCAAACAACAGACAGAGGTGGTACCAATCATGCGCAAGGCGTTTCAGGTGGAGCACGACAGCAAACCGGTGGATCTGTTCACATTGAAGAACTCAAAAGGCATGACCGTTCAGCTCACCAATTACGGAGGCAAGATTGTCTCCATCCTGGTGCCTGATCGACATGGCCGTCTTGGTGACATCAATCTCGGGTATGACTCTGCAGATACGTACATCCATGGCACAGCCTCTCTGGGGGCCACCATGGGCCGTTATGCCAATCGCATTGCAGGCGGCCAGTTTGAGCTCAACGGCCAGGTGTACGTGCTGCCCAAAAACAATGGTGAGAATACCATCCACGGGGGCACAAAGGGATTCCGATTTGTGGTGTGGGACGGCGTGCAGCTTGATGAATCCTCTGTGCGGCTGTCGTACGTGTCCCCTGATGGGGACCAGGGATTTCCCGGCAATCTGACAGTCAAGGTGATTTATACAGTCACAGAGGACCATGGGTTGAAACTGGAATACTCGGCGACCACGGACAAGCCCACGGTCATCAATTTCACCAACCATGCCTTTTTCAACCTCAAGGGTGAAGGACGGGGCGACGTGATGGATCATGTACTCTGGGTCAATGCCAAACAGTTCACACCCACTGACAAGGCAGCCATCCCCACAGGTGAATTCCTCGCAGTGAAGGGTACGCCATTTGATTTCACATCCCCCAAGCGCCTGGGTCGGGACATTGATATCGAAAACGAACAACTGACCTTTGGCGGCGGATATGATCACAACTTCGTGCTGGACAAGGCCGAGGGTGAGTTGGCCCTGGCCGCCAGATTGTCGGAACCGGATTCAGGACGTGTGATGGAGGTCTTTACCACGGAGCCGGGCCTGCAGGTCTACACGGCCAATTCCTTGACCGGCCAGGGCACTGATATCGGCAAGGGCGCCAAGGCCTACGGGCCCAGGTCTGCCGTGTGTCTGGAAACGCAGCACTTCCCGGACTCCCCGCATCACGCCAACTTCCCCACCACCGTGCTGAATCCCGGCGAGGTCTATCAGTCCACCACCCTGTATCGATTCTCTACAGAGTAGCATTCTCGTCATAGGTGCCAAAACGAAACTTCTCGAGTACGGGCGTGGTGCGTTCCCGGCGTATGATGTCTTCTATTTTTTGGGCAATGGCCGGATACTCTTTCACGACATTGGTGGTTTCACTAATGTCCTCTTCGATGTTGTACAGCTCGAGGGGCGCGTCAGGTGTCTTTCGAAGATCCTGCTTGATGCCCTTCCATTGACCCATACGCACGGCGATCTGTCCCCCATAGCCGGGAAAGTCCCAGAACAGATAGTCATGTTTCTTCTGCTTGTGGGGTTGCCCGAGGAGTGTGGGGAGTATGCTGATACCATCGGTTTTTTTGTCGAAGGTGGTGCCGGCTGCATCGGTCAATGTGGCTGCCATATCATAGTGACAGACCGGAAGATCCGAGATCGTGTGCGCAGGGATCCGTCCGGGCCAGCGTACCACCAGGGGCACACGGATCCCCCCTTCATACAGAGATCCCTTGAGACCTCGCAATGGCCCGACACTATCGAAGAATTCCACATCCACCTGAGGATTCAGGTGGGTGGCGCCATTGTCGGACACAAACAGGACCATCGTATTATCGTCCAGATCCAGTGCCTTGAGCAATGACATCAGGCGTCCCACCTGCTTGTCCATGAAGGTGATCATGGCCGCATAACAGGCCCTGGGTGTGGGATGCGGCAGATAGCTTGTCCCTGTATAGGGCGTTTCCGGCCACAGGCCTCGATAGGCTGCAATCTCTTCTTCCGGGGCCTGCAGGGCCAAATGGGGTAATACGGTGGGGTAATACAAAAAGAAGGGGCCGTCCTTGTGCTTACGGACAAATTCGAGCGCTTCGTCAGCAATACTTTGAGGCGCGAATGTCTTGCCGGTCAATCCCCGCGTGTTGCCTTCCAGGGGCACATTCTCCCTGTCGCTCACCAGATACTTGGGAAAGAGATTGTGGGCATGGCGCTGACAATTGTATCCGTAGAACCGGTCAAATCCCTGGTTCAGGGGATCGCCGCTGGTGCCCACGCCGCCCAGGCCCCACTTGCCGAAACATCCTGTGGCATACCCGTGCGCCTTGAGCGCCTTGGCCATGCCCGGTTCATCCTTGGGCAAGGGAGTCTGACCGCCAAATATCCCTGGGACAGCATCCTTGATCTCACCATTGTCACGAATGTACGCATGACCGCCATGCTTGCCGGTCATCAGATTACAGCGTGTGGGTGCACACACAGCCGAACCGGAATAAGATTGTGTAAACTTCATGCCCTCACGCGCCAGTTGATCGATGTGGGGGGTTCTTATCTTGGTCTGGCCATAGCATCCCAGTTCCTTCCAGCCCAGGTCATCCGCCATGATCAGGACAATGTTGGGTCTGCCACGGGCGCCCTCCACAGCCATGATGGAAGCTGGCAGGGAAAACGCCACAGTGCCTGCTGTGATACTCTTCAGAAATTGTCGACGATTCATGGTCACCTCACTTTTAGAACAGAGACTCAAAGGCCTTTACAGCAAAAGCCCACTATACCCATTCAAATCATGGCATGGCAACCAAAAACACATGGTTTCATTTGTCCTTTTCCAGTTCATTCGCTATACTAAGCCCAGTTTAGAGGACCCTTTTGGCATGGTCTGATGAGAGGTCAACAAAATGCATCCAGTGGTAATCTTCATTCTTTTTGTGGGACTGTTCATTGTGGGTGCCATCTTCAGTGCCATCAATAAGCGGAAACGCAGGGAAGCCATGATCGCCCTGGCAACACGCCTGGGCCTGAGGTTCAATCCGGACCGCGATCGCCATCTGGCCAACGAGTACAAATTCCTGGACAAGTTACGGAGCGGGTCCAATCGATATGCATTCAATGTGCTCAGCGGCACATACCAGGGCCACCCCGTCGCGGTCTTTGATTTTCACTACGAGACCCACTCTTCGGATTCAGAAGGGAACAGCGAAACCCATCACCATTACTTTTCCTTTTTCATTCTGCATCTGCCCGTGTCCTGTCCGGAACTGACCATTGGCCCGGAAGGATTCCTCTCCAAGATCGCCCAGGCCGTGGGATATGATGACATTGATTTTGAGTCTCACGAATTTTCCAGACAGTTTTGTGTGCGATCCAGGGACAAGAAATTCGCCTATGATGTGTGCCACGCGCGCATGATTGAGTATCTCCTGGCCAACAAGGATCTGGTCGTTGAAATCGAAGACCGGGCCATGGCCTTATATTTCAGCCGCTGTCTCAAGCCCGAACTCATTGAGCCGAATCTTGACCACCTGATTCAACTCAGAAACCTGTTACCAGACTATCTCATGGAAGGAAATGCCTGATGCCGGCACTCGTAATCTCGCTCATTGTCCTGGGATTTCCCATACTCTTTGTGGTCCTGACCTTCAACACACTGGTGGCCCTGCGCAACCACATCCGTGACGCCTGGGCCAACATCGACACGGAGCTCAAACGCCGTCACGATCTCATCCCCAATCTGGTGGCCACGGTCAAGGGCTATGCAGCCCATGAAAAGGAGATCTTCGAACGGATCACGGCCCTGCGTTCCAAATGTATGACAGATCTCAACCAGAAGGGACAGGCCGCCTTCGAAGAGAACGAACTGGCCCTGGCCGTCAAGCAGATGCTGGCCCTGGTGGAAAATTATCCCCAGCTCAAGGCCGACCAGCACTTCCTGGCCCTTCAGCAACAACTCACACAAACCGAAGACCGCATCCAGGCGGCACGCCGCTTTTTCAACGGCAATGTGCGTGACTACCGCAACAAATGCGAGACCTTCCCCAGCAATGTGGTCGCAGGTCTGTTCGGATTCGAAACCCGGGATTATTTCCAGGTCACCTCAGCAGACCGGACAGTGCCGGATGTGGCAGAGTACTGATGATGGCGGGTGGTTTATGAAAACCGGAGTTCAGGCAGGTCGGGCTCCACGTGGATGGTGATGTTGACCGGACAGGTGAGACTGTCTTCAATGGTTTTTTCCAGGGATTCGGCAATGTCGTGGGCATCTTTGAGATTGAGGTGCTGGTCCACCAGTATGTGCAGGTCCAGGAAGATCTCGCGGCCGACCGAGCGTGTGCGGAGCTTGTGATAGTCATGAATCTGGGTTTGGGACTTGATGATCCCTTCAATGAGTTCAAGGGTCTCATGATCCACCGCACTTTCAGCCAGTTCGCTGAGACAGTCACCCAGGACCTTGAAGCCCACAGTGACGATCATAAGACCCACCACGATGGCAGCGACCTGATCGCCGAACTTGAATTGGAAGTACATACCTGCCACGCCGAGAAGCACGGCCACGGAACTGAAGGCATCACTGCGATGGTGCCAGGCATTGGCGTAGAGGGCAGAGCTGTGAGACAGCTTGGCAGCCCGCACTGTGGCTTGGTACAGGAGTTCCTTGACCACCACAGACACAAGGGCCACAATCAACACCACCACCCTGGGCTCGCTCACATGGCCCGCGGCAATGTCCTGGCCTGCGTGGATGATCATGCCCACACCCACGGCCACCAGCACCAGGGCAATGATGCCGGACGAAAAGGTTTCAATACGGCCATGCCCATAGGGGTGCTCTTTGTCCGGGCCCTTGGAGCCCAGGTGATGACCCACAAACACCACCAGGTCCGTGGCAGAATCGGACAGCGAGTGCAGCGCATCTGCCACCATGGCCATGGATCCGAATACCCACCCCGCCACAATCTTCAACAAAAACAAAAGCGTATTGGTGACCAGACTCCACCAGGTCAGGGACTTGATCAATCGACTGGCTGTTCTGTTTTTCTCGTCGTTCATTTTTCAGGGGTCAGGTTTCAGGGACTAGGGGTTAGGAAGCTGAATGCTAAGTTATGTGTTCTAAGTCCTATGTCCTAAATTCTATGTTCTGTGTCCTACCCGATCACTTTGTTTCGGATTTCTTCTACGGTATCAGCGTAGCGCTGCGCCGTGGTCAGGTCTCTGGCTTCGGTAATCATGCGCATGACTGGCTCAGTATTGCTCACTCGCAGGTGGACCCAACTGTCCTCAAAGTCAAAACGACAACCGTCGCTCGTGTTGATCTTTGCCGACGGCCAGGCCGCCTGGGCCAGTTGGATGATCGCCTGGGCCTGGGCCGCATTGGCCGCGTACTTTTCCTTGAGCATTGAATAACGCGGCATGTCCGCCACCAGTTGACTGATGGTCATGCCTGTATCTGCCATGAGTTGAAGGACCAGGGCCATACCCACTAGACTGTCACGAATGGGTCCGACGCGCAGGTCAATGATGCCGCCGTTGCCTTCCCCCCCGATGATACAATGGTTTTCAATCATGGCACCCGCCACATTGGCTTCGCCCACGGGTGTACGAATCACCTCTGCACCCACGGCCCGGGCAATATCGTCAATCATTCGCGACGTGGACAGATTGGCAGCGGCCTTGCCCTGCTGCTTTGACATGATCTGCCGGGCTGCCAGGGCGAGCGTGTACTCCTCGCCAATGTACGTGCCGTTTTCATCCACAATGGCCAGGCGATCCGCATCCGGGTCCTGCGCAAAACCAATCACAGCCTGCTCGCGCTTGACGATGCCGCAGAGCGAGGTCAGATGCGCCGCAGTGGGCTCGGGTTCATGCGCAAACAACCCTGTGGGTTCACCGTTCACCAGCACCACCTCACAGCCCAACAGCTCCAAGAGTTTCGTGCCGGCAGCACCGCCAGCGCCGTTGACACTGTCCAGGACCACACGATACTGCCGGGCCGCAATGGTTTTCGGCTGCACGATGGGCAGGACCCTGTGAATGTGTCTGTCATTGGCCTCGGTATTGGCTGCAGTGTGACCGCAGTCCACTGATCCGCTCAGGGAAAACTGCTTTTCCAGAAAACGGTCCTTGATGGCCTGGGCCATGGCAGGCGGCGGTGCAATGCCGTTGCCCAGCAGGAGTTTGATCCCATTGTACGCCACTGGATTGTGGGAGGCCGTGATCACCACACCGCCATCACATTCCAGTTCGCGAAGCATCACCCCGACAGTAGGCGTGGGCACAATGCCAAGAGTCACCACATCCACGCCCACGCTGCACAGCCCGGCACTGACAGCCGCCTCCAGCATGAGACCACTGGGCCTGGAATCCCGCCCCATACACACCTTGAGCTTCTTGTGGCCAGAGGCCTGATCTCTTAAGAATGACCCGAATGCACACCCATACTCCGCAGCCAGGGCCGCTGTGAGATTCTCACCAATAATGCCGCGCACGCCACTCACACTGATAATTAATTCCTGCGTCATAATACCTCTATTCCTGCCTAATCGCGCTTCTAATTCGATAAACTGCGATATCCTGACCTGACTCATGCATATAAGCCTGTTATTGTACCGGTCTCAGAGGAAATGGCAAGAAAAGGTCTGAACAGAAGACACGGCTTTGGCTGATGGGGGTTCTATGGGGCTGGAAGCCTTGAACGGCCGGCAATTCAACCCGGCTAATGGCTGAAAGATAAATGCTGAAAACAATTCCAATCCCTGGCTCAGAAAGAGCCAGGGATTGGCAAGAAGGATCTATCCAATCTGGATTAACCGCGTCATAATCACGCCTTCAATGGCTCGGATGGCATTGAGATGCTCGTCCGTGACTTCACTCTCCACATCAATGATGTTGTAGGCTACCTCGCCGCGGCTCTTGTTGAGCATGTCAGTGATATTAATCCCGGCGCCGGCCAGAACCGTGGTGATCTGCCCCACCATGTTGGGGATGTTGCTGTTGGCCACGACAATACGATACTTGGCCGAAGCCGCCATTTCACATTCCGGGAAGTTCACTGAATTCTTTATATTGCCGAGTTCCAGATAGTTGCGAAGCTGAGACACCGCCATGGTGGCACAGTTGTCTTCTGCTTCAGGCGTGGATGCACCCAGGTGCGGGCAGGGAATAACATTGGGTTCTGTGAGCAGATCTTCATCCGGGAAATCCGTGACATACAGGGCAATAATTCCGGCAGCCAGGGCCTGCTTGAGATCTTCATTGTTGACCAGCCCCCCTCGTGAGAAGTTGAGCAGACGGGTCCCCTTTTTCATCAACGCAAACTTGTCCTTATTGAGCAGGTTCTTGGTCTTGTCATTCAAGGGCACATGTATCGTAATATAGTCAGAGTCCGCGATCAATGTATCGAGGCTCACCGCCTTGTTCACAGCACGTGACAGGCCCCAGGCCGCGTCCACAGAGATAAATGGATCATAGCCAGTGACCTCCATGCCCAGGGCCACCGCATCATTGGCCACCATCACACCAATGGCCCCCAGGCCAATGACGCCAAGTTTCTTACCCTTAATTTCAGGGCCCTCAAAATCAGACTTACCCTTTTCAATAAGCTTGGGCACTTCGGCCCCCTGTCCGTTCAAGGATCTGGCCCAGGCAATACCGTCCACGACCCTGCGGGACGACATGAACAGGGACATCAACACCAATTCCTTGACACTGTTGGCATTGGCACCGGGCGTATTAAAGACCACAATTCCCTGATGCGTGCACTTGTCGATCGGAATGTTATTCACGCCGGCCCCGGCACGTGCCACGGCCCTGAGCGATGAAGGTAGTTCCATGTCATGCATCTTGAAGCTGCGAAGTACGATCGCGTCAGGATTGGGGATTTCAGAGGCAATTTCATATTCTTCGCGGGGAAACAGTTCCAGACCAATCGACGAAATCTTGTTCAGCGTCTGTATTCTGTACATAACGAATCTCCTTGAACTTGGGTTTTTTTATCACTCACCGAGTGTCATAAGCGACGACAACACACGCATTTCATTAATCACATTTATATTACGCACTTGTACTTGAGTCTCAGGTACATTGATCACCACTGGACAAAAATTGACAATCCCCCTGATACCGCTGGCCACCAGGACATCGGCTGTGGCCTGAGCAACCGGAGCAGGTACGGCCAGCAAAGCCAGTTCAATTGCCTCACGTTGAATCACTTCCTTCATGTCATAGGCCGGATAGACCGGCATTCGCGTCTGCATGGTTTCAATTCGATTCACACTGGAATCAAATCCTGCCACCACAGAAAATCCACTGGCCCCAAACTTCTCATAGTCCATAAGCGCAGAGCCCAAGCGGCCCAGCCCAACAATGCAGGCCCTGCGAATCTGATCAAACCCCAGGGCCCGCCTGAGGTGGGCCTTGAGTCTGGCCACATCATAACCCGAACCAGTGTCCCCAACTTCACCCAGGCAATTAATGTCCTTTCGTATCGTATGGGCAGGCACACCAATGGCCTTGCCCAACTGAGTCGAAGAGACACGGAGAATACCCATGATTTGGAGTTCATCGCACTGCTGGAACACCATACATAACCGCGTAATAGTTGGAATCGAAAGTTTCTTTTTCATTATTACCTGTGAATATTTTCACTTATTATAACCGGTAAGGGCCAAGCTATCAACCTAAAATCGTCACTTTTTGCACCTAACCAAACCAAGAAATGGCTAATATGTGATTTTTTTCACGGAACAGCGTCGTCCTACACTTTCGCATGACGACCGGTGTTTTTGTAACATTTTTGTCTCATACTTGTTTATTGTTTCATTATTGTCTTGTTTTGAACGAAACCACCTTCTCTGGAAAAGCACATAATATCCTTAAAGCAAAGTACTTATATGAACAAAAACTGCTTGGCACGAGAATTGCACATTTATTGTAGGTTTTACACTATTGCTCAAGTATTGATCAACCTGGCTTTTGGAATGAAGGAATGATAATGAAATGGAATCTTCACAGACCACTGGGTGCACTCTTCGGATTGGTAGTCATGGGATCTACCACGGCCGGGGCCTCGGAAACCTACCCGATTGACACTGGTACGACTGCCTGGATGTTGACCTCAACAGCCTTTGTATTACTCATGGTGCCCGGCCTGGCCATGTTTTATGGTGGTCTGGTCAGAACCAAGAACGTGCTGGGCACCATGCTGCACAGCTTTGCAGCCATGGCGATTATTGGCGTGCTCTGGGTCGTATGCGGCTATGCCATGTGCTTCGGAGCCACCCGTGGCTGGATCGGTTGGGACAATAGTTTTTTTCTGCTCAGCGGCATTGACCACGGGCCGAATGCCTACTACCAAATTGAAGTGAATGGCGCGACTAAATACATTCCGCACCTGGTCTTTGCCATGTTCCAGGGCAAATTTGCCATCATCACACCCGCCCTGATTGCCGGCGCCTTTGCTGAGCGCGTTCGCTTTCGAGGCTATTGCATCTTCATTGCCTTGTGGAGCCTCCTGGTTTACAATCCCCTGGCCCACTGGGTCTGGGGCGGCGGATTTCTCACTGGTAAGGCCATTGATTTTGCAGGCGGGACTGTCATTCACATTTCAGCCGGCGTGGCCGGCCTGGTGACAGCCCTGTATCTGGGCAAGCGACGAGGGTATCCTCTGGCCACCATGACACCCAACAATCTTGTGATGACATTGATGGGCGCAGGTCTGTTGTGGGTGGGCTGGTTTGGATTCAACGCAGGCAGCTCAGTGAGCAGCGGCCTATTGACCGCACAGGCCCTGACTGTCACGCAGACTGCTGCCGCAGCCGGCGCCTTGACCTGGATGGTACTGGAAGCCCTGCTTCACAAAAAGGCCACATCACTCGGCCTGGTATCCGGTATTCTGGCAGGACTGGTGGTCATTACCCCGGCGGCCGGAGATGTCATGCCGGGCGGTGCCATTGTGCTTGGCATTCTGGCTTCAATTATCTGCTATGGTGCCATCAACTTGAAATCCAAGCTGGGCTACGACGATTCACTTGACGTACTGGGTATTCATGGTGTCGCAGGGATTGTGGGGGCTGTGGGCCTCACCTTCTTCCTCAGGTCGGTGCCCGACCATGGGTTCGGCCTTCAACTCTGGTACCAAATTGAAGGCGTGCTTGTGAGCATGACCTACGCGGCAATTGGCACCTTGATTCTCTGTGTATTAGTCGAAAAGGTATTCGGATTCAGATTGAAGAAAGAAGATGAAATGGCCGGTATGGACCACAGTCTCCATAGTGAACATGGATACGGCCTGCTCAACCTGAACTAATCCACAAAAAAACTAAGAACGAGGAATTCACCATGAAGCTAGTCACAGCCATTATTCAACCTGATAAGCTGGATGAAGTGCGTGAGTCACTGATAGAAGCGGAAATCTACCGTATCACTGTGAGCCGTTGTACAGGTCGTGGCCGCGCCGAAGAGACGGATCTCTACAGAGGCCAGGAGATCGCGCCGGCCCTAGTGAGCAAGATCCGATTGGACATTGCGTGTAATGACGATTTCGTGGAAATTGCCATTCAGGCCATTCTCAAGGCCGCCAAACACGACAGTGGACAGATCGGAGACGGCAAGATTTTTGTCACCCCCCTGGAACAGTGCATCCGTATCCGTACTGAAGAAAGGGGTAATGACGCCATCTAACAAAAGACACCGTTTAAAATACCTTTTTTGTATTGTTATTTATTGCAGAGCATTGTAGAAGAAACGGCAGTGAACATTTTCTCTAAACTGCCAGATTATTAAATATCCGGGCGCTGGGCCAGGATAAAACAAAGCCTTGTAGTCCAAATTTACCAGGAGATTACCAAGATGTCTGAACACCTCGAATCTGTCATGGGCACTTTCGGCAGCAATGTCTTTAACGAATCGACCATGAAGGAACGTTTACCAAAAGCAGTCTTTAAATCCCTAAAAAAGACACTCGACGGCAAGCAGCCGCTCGACCCCTCTGCCGCAGACGTGATTGCCAATGCCATGAAGGATTGGGCCGTTGAAAAGGGCGCCACACACTATTGTCACTGGTTCCAGCCCATGACCGGAATGACGGCTGAAAAACACGACTCTTTTATTTCACCCACGCCGGACGGCAAGACCATTATGGTCTTCAGCGGCAAGGAGCTGGCGCAGGGTGAACCGGATGCCTCGTCATTTCCGTCCGGCGGATTGCGAGCCACATTTGAGGCACGCGGCTACACGGCCTGGGACTGCACCAGCCCGGTCTTTATCAAGAAGGACGGAGACAACACCACCCTGTACATCCCCTCGGCCTTCTGCTCCTACACAGGCGAGGCCCTGGACAAGAAGACACCGCTGCTGCGTTCCATGGATGCCCTGAGCAAACAGGCCATTCGTGTTCTCAAGGCATTGGGCAACACCACCTCCAGTGTCGTCACAGCCACCATGGGGCCGGAACAGGAATACTTCCTGGTAGACAGTTCTTTCTATCAGGACCGTCTGGATCTTGTACTGGCCGGCCGCACTCTGTTCGGTGCCAAACCGCCTCGCGGCCAGGAACTCGATGACCACTACTTCGGGTCTCTGGATGAACGCGTGGCTTCCTTTATGCACGAAGTCAATGTCGAGCTGTGGAAACTGGGTGTCTCAGCCAAGACCCAACACAATGAAGTGTCGCCTGCCCAGTACGAACTGGCGCCTGTGTTTGCCACGGTGAATGTGGCCACGGACCACAACCAACTCACCATGGAGACCCTGCAGAAGGTCGCCAAGAGACACGGCTTTGTCTGTCTGCTCCACGAAAAACCCTTTGCCGGCGTGAATGGTTCAGGCAAGCACAACAACTGGAGCATGGTCACGGACGACGGCATCAACCTGCTCGATCCAGGTGACACGCCCCACGAAAACATGATCTTCCTGACCATGTTGTGTGCCGTGATCAGTGCTGTGGACAAACATGCCGGGCTCCTCAGGGCCAGTGTGGCCAACACGGGCAATGAGCACCGTCTCGGCGCCAATGAAGCCCCCCCTGCGATCGTCTCGGTCTTTCTTGGAGATCAGCTTGGAGATATTTTTGAGCAGCTCGCCGGTGCAGGCGCCAAATCCAGTAAGAAAGGCGGCGAACTGAAACTGGGTGTTTCGACCCTGCCTCCCCTGCCCAAGGACTGTACAGACCGCAACCGGACCAGTCCATTTGCGTACACAGGCAACCGATTCGAGTTTCGTATGGTCGGTTCCACCCAGTCTATTGCAGGCCCGAATTTCGTGATCAATACGATCGTGGCCGATGCCCTGTGCAACATTGCCGACGAACTCGAGAAATCCAAGAATGTGACACAGGCGACCCAGAAGATCCTGAAGCGACTGGCCACCGATCATGCCAGGATCATCTTCAATGGTGACAACTACTCCAGTGACTGGGCTGAGGAAGCTGCCCGACGGGGTCTGCCCAATATCCGCTCCACAGTGGAATCCATTGAAGGTATTCCCACCAAGGAAAACTGTCAGCTCTTCAAGAAACACGGCGTGTTGACACCTGCGGAACTCAAGGCCCGTACAGAAATCCTGCTCGAAGTCTACAGTATGCAGATCAATATTGAGGCGGGCACCACATTGAGTATGGCCAAACGTCAGATCATGCCATCCTGCATTGACTATTCATCACGCCTCGGTAATGCGGTGGCTGCGGTGAATGGTGCGGGGGTGGACCCCGTAGTCCAGGTCAGTCTGTTAAAGCGGGTCAATGGCCTGATCACAGACCTTCAGAACGCCATTGATTCCCTCGAAACAGCCAAGACCAAGGCCAACAACATTGGCAAGGTTGAAAAACAGGCTGAGTCCTGTCGGGATGATGTGATCCCGGCCATGAATGCAGTCAGGGCCGCAGCCGATGAACTCGAAACGATTGTCGATGCGGATCTCTGGCCCCTGCCCAGTTATGCAGAAATGCTGTTCATGAGATAGAACCAGGCACCAGCACCAATCTCCATAAAACCTGACTTCAGGTTTTACGACTACAGGCACGGCGCCACCCTCTACCGGGGTGGCGTCGTTTTTTTGTGGGGACTCTCGGGCCGGAGAAGGAACTTCGGCCGGGACTCGTGACAACGATCCTGCAGGTGGAGAAGCAAAGGTCTTGACCTATAGATTGGGGTCATTGACCGTGTTCGTGCCAAGTCCAGTCGTACTCAATTCCGACAGTAACTGCGCGAGTTGCTGATTGAGCTGCGCGATGGTCTCTTGCTGGATCAAGTTCGATTGCTCCAACTCCTGAATACGTTTATCCTTGCTGCTGGCATCTGTTTTGAGGGAATTAATGGACTCCGAAACCTTGAGATATGCCCTAAAGGCCACATCCCGCTCCAGCTTCATGTCATTGAGCTGGGTCTCCAGTTGGGCGCACTTTTCAGCGGTCTCCTGGACCTGTTGCTTCAATGCCTTGTTCTCCTGCTGCATGGTCTCCACAATCTGCCTGTACAGACTGTCATCCTGAGAGGCCCGGGAAGAAGCAGCATTCACTCGTGGTTCTCGAAGCGACCGACTCACAGGCCTATTTTCAGAGGCAGGCTCATCCGATCGCTGTTCACAGCCTGTCAGTATCATCAACCCCAGACACACACCAAAAGCAATTTCCCTATACTCAGGCATTTTCATGACCAGGTTTCCTTTTGCCATTAAAAAGTGATACAACCCTGATAAACACATTGACACCTCATCGAGCCCGTCATGCACACCCAAACACTGACCTTATTTTTGGTTTTGGTTTGCGCCAAGCCATTACCTAATGGGTGTCGCAATGTGTCAAGAAGTGACACCAAAATTTTATCCCAGGGAGATTTATTACAAACAGGGGAAGAGAAAAGCAAGGCTCAGAGCACACGGCATGAGGGTAGATCATCACCAAAGAGGGTCGCCGCCGCCACATGGATGAACCGTTAGGCCCCGTCAAGAATTAAAGTTTACATTTCCCATCTCATCTTCAAGCCATCTTGGGATCGCGCCTCAATCGCGAAATCCTCAACGTAGCACAACTACGCCTGTGGTTTCACTCAATCGTCGCGTCCCAATCTGACCCA
>JAIPFM010000094.1 GCA_021736645.1 Phycisphaerae bacterium
GACTTTATTTGAGCTTGTCTGCCTGAGCCAAAAACAATGCCTGGCTCCAGAGCTTGAGAGAGGGCCATTCATTGGGCTTGACGAATCGTTGTACTTCAGAGGCCGCTTGTTCCCAGTCCGTGGTGTTGATTTTGTGTTGAACAGCCTGGGTCAGCCAGACCAGATCAATCTCCAAATTCTGATCCTGCCAGGGGCCTTGTTGTTTGAGTGCTGATTGGAGTAAGACATAATTAATGGACGTGTGTCTGCTGGTGTACCAGATGAAGTCGTACCAATCTCTGCCTTTGGTGTATTCACGACAGAGCAGGGCATGGAGTTTTCCAGCAAACAGACTGGATGGGTCATGCACTGTCACAGAACTCACAAAAGGGAAATCCAGGTACTTGCTTTCAAAGAGACCCCCTTTGGGCGGGTTGGTATCAATTTCCAGTTTCACACGAATCTTCTTAGTGGATCGGTCCGCTTTGAGGTGATTCAAGTCCAGCACCTTGCCCACAGAATCATCCTTGAGAAAGGCCTTTTTGACGGCACTGTCTGTATGGGATCTGTCTTGGATCTCCAGATGATACCCAAAGGCAGTGAGTTCAGATTGAACATGGTTCAGGTAAGGCATGAGATCAAAGGTTCTGTTGGGCGCGCGCAGTGCAAAGTCTAGGTCTTCTGAAAAGCGATTCAGGCCATAAAAAATACGGAGACACGTGCCGCCTTGAAAGCCAGCCTGTGTAAAAAAATCAGACCGCGCCAGGCCAGCCAACATGACCTCTTGTGTGATCTCTCGCAGAGCATGTTCCTCATCTAAGGCCGATTGACAATGGTAGGTACTGAGCCTGTCTTGAATGGTCTGGATACTCATAGCCCCAAATCCTTTCTGAGTCCGGAAAGAAACTGTTGAATGCGACGACTTTTATAGTTTTCCATCAGATCGTTGATTTGATTTGCCTGGATTTCTTCAAGGTTCTGCCAGTCCATACGTAGGCTTTTGACCAGAGGTGAGACGGTGGTCCAGTTCTGTTTATGTACATAGATGTAATCACATAGGGCCTTTAATGGATTGGCCATGAGCATGGGATAGCTTTCTGAGGAAGAGCTGAAGTTGACACCTTCATAGAGAATGTGTTGCGGTACGCGTGTGTATGAAAACACACCCAAGCGTGTGTCAAATCCTGTAGACTTTTTGCTGCTGACTGAGGTGATGGTATAGACGGCCTCTGGAATCCAGCCGTGAAAAGACAGGGCCGTCTCAAGGCTGATATAAGAAGGGCCGTAGATCACGTGAGCCACTGAATAGGGGTGGATTGTCTTGCCAAATTTGGGAGCAAGGCAATACAGGCCTCTTCGCAGGTGAAGGATTTCTCCGCAGGCAATGGCACGTTTGACCAGACCGTACAGGCTGTCCGCACTTTTTCCAGGGAGCAGATTGGCAATGTCATGCGTCGTGAAAATGGGTGATTTTAAATGAAAAACAAGCTCTGTTAACCTGGTCACCTGATTTCCTTTTATATTAATGATACTGTCATACTATGACAGTTTATCGTCATAATCGTTGGTTTTATATATAAATTTTCCTGAAACTGTCATTAAATGACAGTATATATAAATATATTGTTGCGGTTGATATAGGAATACAAATTCCTTGTAAACCAAGTTCATTTGGCTATGATGCGTACTCTCATTGACCTTTCAACTTGATGAACATCGATTTTACAGGGCGGTTATGCAGAAAGTTACGATTTATACGGATGGCGGGTGCCTGGGCAATCCAGGGCCCGGGGGCTATGGTGTGGTGATGATGTGCGGTTCGCATCGCAAGGAGTTGTGCGCTGGGTATCGGCTGACAACCAACAACCGCATGGAACTGCTGGCCAGTATTGTGGCCCTGGAATCCCTGAAAGAGCAGTGTGAGGTGGTCCTGCACACGGATTCTCAATATGTGGTCAATGGTATTGAAAAGGGCTGGGCTGCGAAGTGGCGGAGTAACCGTTGGATGCGCAACAAAACCGACAAGGCCGTGAATCCGGATTTGTGGGCCAGACTCCTGGACATCTGTGAAAAACATCAGGTGACTTTCAAGTGGGTCAAGGGACACGCAGGCCACAGGGAAAACGAACGCTGCGATCAATTGGCCAATGGTGCCGGTTTGCGGCCCGATCTCCTGGAAGACGAAAACTATGGCAAGACCGATCTTTGTGAGATGGGGTTGGTTTAGGTTTCAGGGGTCAGGGGTCTGGGATCAGGAATCTGCCTTTGATTAGTTTGCCGATTTCTACGGCCCAGAGGGGGATCGAGGCAATGGCCAGGATGATGGCCCAGTCCTGCAGGGACAGGGCTTCGGTCTTGAACCATCCTCTCAATAGAGGGACATGCACTACTGCGACCTGTACCAGGAATGAGATGGAGGTGGCGATAATAAGCTGCGGATTGCCTAACGGGCCAATCTTGAAGAGCGATTGCGAGAGGCTGCGGCAGTTGAATGAATGGAAGAGTTGGCTGCAGGCCAGGGTCACGAAAGCGAAGGTGCGTGCGCGTGCCAGATTGTCCTCCCGGTTGCTGTTGAGAACCACATAGAAGGTGATCAAGGCGCAGGTCGCCATGAGCAGCCCTTGAGCGATCATGAGCAGGCCGCCTCGTTTTGTCACCACGGGTTCCGCAGGGGGTCTGGGGGGGCGGTTCATGAGATTGGCGTCGATCTTTTCCACACCCAGGGCCAGGGCAGGCAGGCCGTCTGTCACGAGGTTCACCCACAGGATATGAATGGCCAGCAGGGGCGCGGGCATGCCGAACAGAGACGCTGCAAACATGAGCAGGATCTCGCCTGTGTTGCACGAGAGCAGGTAATGCACGAACTTGCGGATGTTGTCGTACACGCCGCGACCTTCTTCCACGGCTGCCACAATGGAGGCGTAGTTGTCATCCGTAATGACCATGTCCGACACTTCCTTGGTGACATCCGTGCCCGTGATGCCCATGGCCACGCCGATGTCGGCCTCTTTCACGGCCGGCGCGTCATTCACGCCGTCCCCTGTCATGGCAATGACCTGTCCGAGGGCACGCCAGGCCCGGACCACGCGCAGTTTGTGTGCCGGTGTGACACGGGCGTACACGGCAATCTTTGACACGGTTTCCTTGAGCTGTTCGTCACTGAGTGTGTCCAGTTCATCCCCGGACAGGGCCAGGCTTGAATCGTCAAAAAAGCCGAGCTGTCTGGCAATGGCCACAGCCGTGTTCTTGTGGTCGCCTGTGATCATGACCGGCCGGATGCCGGCGCGCTGGCACTGGGCAATGGCCACCTTGACTTCCTCTCGGGGCGGGTCCATCACACCAAACAATCCTGCAAAGATCAGGTTCTTTTCCACGTGCTCGACCGTATAGTCCGTGATCGTATCATCCAGGGGGCGATAGGCTGCGCCGAGCACGCGCATGGCCTGATCTGCGAGTTCGTTATTGACCCCAAGCAGTGTCTCACGATCTTGGTCCGTGAGGAGACGGACCACACCGTCGCACTGAATGTGGGAGCAGTCTCTGATCAACTGATCCGGCGCCCCTTTACAATAGGCCACTCGCTGGTGTCCATCCTGCCGGATAACGGTCATTTTTTTGCGTTCAGAATCAAAGGCGATCTCATCGACAAACGGATACGCGGTGTCCAGGTCTTTTTTGAGCAGTGCTGCCTTGGCCCCGGCTGTGAGCAGACAACCCTCCGTGGGGTCGCCCATGATCTGATACTGGCCCTTGTCGTACATGAGCTGAGCGCCGTTGCAGAGCACGCCAATGTGCAGGGTGCGCACAAGATCCGGGTGTGCATCCAGTTGGATGGGCTGGTCGTGTTGTTGAAACTGGCCTTCAGGTTGATACCCGGTGCCCGTGACCTGGAACCATTGATGGCCCGTGTACAGGCTCTGTACGGTCATTTCATTCCTGGTGAGTGTGCCGGTCTTGTCTGAACAGATCACGGTGGTACAGCCCAGTGTTTCCACGGACGGCAGTTTTCTGATGAGTGCGTGACGTTTGACCATGCGCTGCACCCCCAGGGCCAGGGCAATGGTCACCACGGCTGGCAGTCCCTCCGGGATGGCGGCCACGGCCAGACTCACGGCAATGATCAGACTTTCCTTGAACGTTTCTCCGTGGTACATGCCCAGGGCAAATACCATGGCCACCAGTACCAGACACACGGTCACAATCACCTTGCCAAAGTGTTCCAGTTTTTTCTGCAGGGGCGTCATCTCTTCTTCGATACTGTCCATCATCTCTGCAATGCGGCCCAGTTCAGTGTCCATGCCCGTGGCCGTGACCAGGACTCTGGCCCGGCCATTGGAGACCGACGTGCCCATGTAGACCATGTTGACACGGTCTGCCAGCGCGGCGTCCCTTTGCAGTGGCGCCACCGACTTTGACACGGCCGTGGATTCGCCAGTGAGGCTGGCCTCCTGCACTGCGCAATGGGATGTGAGCCAGACCACACGACCGTCTGCAGGGATGTTGTCACCGGCTTCCAGTTCGATCAGGTCCCCAGGCACCAGTTCCGCAGAGGGCACTACATGGTGACGCCCATTGCGTATGACCTTGGACATGGGGCTGGCCAGTTGTTTGAGTGCGTTCAAGGATTTCTCTGCACGAAATTCCTGGACAAACCCCAGAATGCCGTTCAGCAGGACAATGGCGAGGATAATACCGACATCGGCCCATTCCCTCGAAAAGGCGGAGATCACGGCTGCGCCCAACAGCACCCATACCATGAATCCGGTGAATTGACTGAGAAAGAGCTTCCAGGCCGGTTCTGACTTGCCCTGCTGGAGTTCATTGGGACCGTACTTCTGATGCTGTTCAAGCAACTGCTGGGTGGTGAGGCCCTTGTCAAGGTGTGAATTCAATGCCTTTGCGACGGTGTCTTTGTCCTGTTGCCACCAGTGTTCCATGCCATACGCTTTCAAACGGGACTCTATTTAAATAGTCGCTCTGGCTTCGAGCGGTCTTTTTTTGCCTGGCTGCATCCTACTCCATCGATCCCCTGGGGACCTGCTTCGCCGTCTTTTCAGCCAAAAAAAATGCTCGCTCTCGGGCCGACGATGGACTTTACAGATAAAGTCCAGGGTGTTTTCAATACGAGGAATCGTAACGGGATTGGACGCGGAGGGCAAGGGAGAAAAGTCGGCCCCCAAAGCACCCGAATCGTCATTCTCCGGATATTGTGTGACGTTTCCGGATTGTCATGCCTATACCTGTTAGAACACATGATTTCACGGTGAATTGAGTTGACAGGTCTGGGAAAAATGGTTTAGCTATTAGGCTTTGACCAAGAGCACTGAATCAGAATATGGAGGTACTTTATGAGAACGCTATATGTACTGGGTTTGACTGCGGTTTTGATGGTGAGTGGCTGTGCCTCGCAGAGGGGCGAGAGTTTTGTCCTGCCCGGGTATGATTTCTCCAGCGTAGCCAAGGTCGCGGTGCTGGCACCGACCGGGACTGTGTACAATGAAGCGGTTAAAAACCAGATCGCCAATATGTTCCAGATGGAATTGATGCGTAAGGGATATGCCTGTGTGGAGCGGACTGAGATCCAGCGTGTCCTCAAGGAGCAGGAATTCCAGGCGTCAGGTATTACCAGTGACGTTGAAGCGGCTCAGGCCGGGCGCATTTTGAATGTGCCTGTCGTGATGATAGTCTCAGTGCCTGAATTTAAGGAGAAGATCAGTGTCACAGCCAAGCTGGTTCGCGTGGAAGATGGCATTATTCTGTGGGCCGGTGACGGTTCGGGCAGCACAGGCAAAACAGCCAGCACCTTCCTCGGGGCTGCGATAGGCGCTGCTGCCGGTGCTGTGCTGGGCGGCGGTGACACCAACGACAGAGTCGCCGGCGGTGTGATTGGTGGTGTACTCGGCGGTGTGGCCGGCAATGTCATGGCCCCGGATGTAGAACAACAGTTCAAGAAGATCGTGCGGGAAAAGGTCTGCAAAGAACTGCCCGCCCGATACCCTGTCATGCCTACCAAAAAATAATCTGATTGATTGACGACAAAACACAAAAAAGCCTTCCTGACAATCTCAGGAGGGCTTTTGTATTTTACAACTGCGATCTGCGATCCGTGATCTGCGATCCCCAAACCACCTACATGACTGCCATCAGGATGATGATCAGGATAGAAATCCCTGAGACCGCACCGAGCACAATCACCAGGGTTTTATATTTGTTGAGCATTTCTTCGGTGTATTCATTGTCAGGTCTTTCAAGATTTTCACCCTGCTCAAGCTGTTCCAGCATGGACATATCAAATCGCTTGTGTGCCTGCAAAGGTGTTTCGCCTCGACGCAGGGCTTCCAGATCAACCAGCAATTCTTTGGCGTTTTTGTACCGGTCTTCACGATCCTTGGCCATCATAACCTCAATGACTTCGGACAGGCCTGCAGACAGGGAGGTATTGATGTGATCCGGCGGGATCAAACGCTCTCGCAGGTGCTTTTTCATGATGCCTGCTGAATCGTCTGCCATGAAGGGCACGCGTCCTGTGACCATGTGGTAGAAGGTGGCACCCAGACCGTAGATGTCGGCACGACCGTCTATATCCACTGCGCCGCGAATCTGCTCAGGCGCAATGTAGTAGGGCGTACCATAGGCCTTGCCCTTTTCGCTCTCAGCCGCTTCAATGTCCGTGGTTTCGCGTGCCAGACCCATGTCAGCCAGTTTGACCACGCCTTCACTGGTGATCATGATATTTTTGGGTTTGACATCGCGGTGCACCAGTTCCACGCTGTGGGCATGTTCAAGGGCGTGGGCCACCTGGATAATGATGTCCAGGGCCTCCTGCTCTCCATACACGTGGCCTGCGACCAGATCGTCTGAAATGGTCTTGCCCTCCACGAATTCCATGACAAAGTAGTGGTACCCCCCGGATTCACCCACATCAATGGCCTGCACAATATTGTTGTGGTGCAGTTTGCCTGCAGCCTGGCCTTCTTTGTAGAAGCGACGCACGTATTCGGGGTTCTCGCTGAATCTCTGGGGCAGCAGTTTGATGGCCACAATGCGATTGAGACTGATTTGTTGGGCTTTATACACAAAGGCCATGGCCCCGGCCCCTATCTTTCCGAGGATTTTATAGCCTGGAATCTGCTGCACAGCCGATTTGTTTTGTTTGATGTGGATGATCAGACGCTTGGCCTGTGATTTGGTGACAAATCCCAGGGCCACCAGCATATCTTTCAGCATGACAGGGTTCTCTTTGGCACGCCCCTTGAGCTTTTCCATGGCATATTTCAGTTCCTCTTTCGTACAGAGACCCTGATCCACGGCATTTCTACCAAAGAGGGTGTCATAATTGGTTTCGGTTGTCATGCTGTAAATGCCTTACGAACGAGCCTTATTTGTGCTGATAAGCAGCTTTATGCCAAAACAGAAACGCGATTTCGCCTCAACAGGGCCGTGCCCTGCACACATACAGTTCGGTTGTTCGAAGACCTGAGTTTAGAGGTTTGTGATGCGGGAACAAATCAATCATCCTTGCATTCTTTGCCATCAGATCGACACGCGTGCCAAACCTGTCGTGATCAGAGATGAAATTAAGGGTCCGACCTTAACTTAATTTAGTCACGAAATCAAGCCGTTGCGCAACGTGAAAAGTCAAAAAACATAAATATCGTGATCACATGGGATTTTTATCGGGCTTCTTTGGGATGGATAAAGCCTCAAAAAACTTTGCGGAAGGTGTAACGCTGGCCAGGGCGTCTATACACTTTTTATGCAGACATGGCCCACGCGCCATCAATAAACTCAACAAAATGGTGTTAACAAGGAGTCTAAAAAGGCCAATATTATCAAGGCCGGACGAAGCCAATTGACCCAGACGCAGCGGGATAAGCTGGATGCCGTTAGAAAGACTCAGCCCAAAGCCGCCTCTGCCAAGGCAAAATCCAGGGTCCAGAAGGCACAGGGGGCGAAAAAGGCTCGCACCGGTGCGAAGAAAAACAAGTGATCTGCCATGTGAATGAGAGGCTCTGTGGGGAGTGGACTCGCAGGGTCAGTTCAGTTCTTTATGTCTTTACGCGGTTTATCATTGCTTCAACCCTGATCAATGCTTACTCTTACCCTGACTGAACGCTTGGCGACAGTCTATTTTGACTGGCATTGAGACTTGTAGGGAATGTGGAAATCAGGACACACATAGGTTTATCTGACGCTGCGTCAAAAGACTGGGACGAAGTGCAGCAGATCTGTTCCGGGGATACACAGGCGTATCAACACCTTGTGGACCGACATCAGAGGCAGGTGACGCGATTGATGTGGCGTTTCAGTCGCGACCCTGTTGTCCATGAAGAGTTGGTCCAGGATGTCTTCGTCGAGGCCTATTTGCATTTAAGAGGGTATCAGGGCAAGGCTCCGTTTGAGCACTGGCTGAGTCGGATTGCCGTCCGTGTGGGGTATCGATTCTGGAAGCAGGAGGCTCGTTATCGAAAAGAGAAGAGTTTGACTGCCGAGCATTGGTCCCAGATTGCAGAGGCGGATTTCAACATTGATGCCTTTGATGCGGGTGAGTTGTTGCACAGATTGTTGTCGCAACTGCCATCTCGGGATCGACTGGTGTTGACGTTTCGATATATTGAAGAATTGGACGTGGCTCAGACTGCAAAAAAAATCGGGTGGTCTGAGGCCATGGTCAAGGTTCAGTCTTTGCGTGCCAAAAAGAAACTGGAGAAATTAGTTAAATCTGGCCTCGAGAGGACATTATGATCAGTATTAAACAACTCGATGCATTACGGGATCAGGCACGGCATGAAACCTGTCCTACGGTGAATGTCACCCATCAGGTGATGGCCCTGTTGTGTTCCAATGAATCGGCCGCAGTGGTATTGATGCAGCGGCCCTTGGCATGGTTTGCAGCGATTGCCTCGACGGTGGCTCTGTCTGTGGCAGCGATTGCCATCCTGCAGTATTTTGCCGCGGATTATCCCTTGCTGGAAGTGGCCAACTCCATATCATGGGCAGTCCAATGAAAACCAATGAAGACTTCGCCAATCCTACAGTAATGCTCAAACGCATGCTCTACTGGCGCATGGCATTTTTCTCAGTGATTATCCTGCTGGCCGGCATGGCGATCGGGGCCTCGGGCATGTTCATGTGGCTTTCAAGTCAGAAGCCCAAGTCGATCTCGTCCCAGACAATGACTGTCAACCGGGTCATGCGCCAATTGAACTCTCAACTCAAGCTCAGCAAGCCTCAGGCCGATCAGATCAGACCCATGCTTCGAAAGTGTGTGGACTCCCTGGAACAGGTTCGAAAACAGGCGCGCCCGCAAATCAATCAGCATCTAAAACACATGAACCAGGGCATTGCCGCTGTGCTGAAAGCCAATCAGATGAAACAGTGGAAGAAGTACGAAAAACAACTCATGGGACTGCTGCAGGAAAACCGCGTTCGACAACCCGTACCGGCCAAGCCCAAGCCAGCGCAAACCCAGCGACAAACTTCTCAAAAGAAGCCGTCTGAGATTCCTATCCAGCCAGAGCCTACTGAATAGTCGGCACGATCGGGTCCCATTCGACCTGAGCCGCGCCGAGCAGTGTGCCGGTTGAATAGGCCAGGTCCACCAGGGCGATCTGATATTCCACCAGGGCAGACAGCTCGGACAACTGGGCATTGGCCAAGGTGGTCTGTGCGTCCAGCACATCCGTGGAGGTGCGTAGGCCCTGTTCAAACTGGCGTTTTTCCGCTTCGTATACACGGCTGTTGAGGATGGTATTGTGCTGGCTGGCGATGATGCGCTCCCAATTCGTTTCCACCTGGTTCAGGGCATTGAGCACTTCGTATTCGATCAGTGACTTTCGATTTTTCCGATTGATGAGACGCTGATACTTCTCGTATCTGGCACTCCGCACCCGGCTCTTGGCTGCGACATTACCCAGGGGGATTCGCATGCTCAGACCCATGGTGTGGTCTGCATATCGACTTTCTCTGAGCATATCATAAGACTCGTCTCGGGTTTCACCCAGGCCGCTCACATTGTACGTGTAGTTCATGGTGGCCACAGGCAGGGCCTGATTCTTCCGAAAGTCAATGGTCTGATCATCCTGCAGCAACTGGAGCTCGAGCTCCAGCAGTTCCATGCGGTGCTCGAATGCACTGGTCAGCATGATATTGGGGTCCAGGATGTAGGGGACAGGCACAGGTTCGCTCGCAGGGATCAGTCGGGTATGGCTCTGCATGGTCATGCCTGCCTTGTTCATCACGCGTTTGAGTTCACGCTGCCGGTCTGCCAGATCGTTCTGGGCCACAATAATGGCCTCTGCCTGCTGCGCTACACCGGCTTCAGCCCGGATGATCTCCACCTGGGCGCTGACACCAGAGTCCACCTGTCGCCGGGCTTGAGCCAGTTGGGCTTCGGCCAGCACCAGTTGCTGCTGACGCACATCCAAGACCTTTTGAGCGGCATATAACCGCCAATAGGTGCGGTCCATGGCAGCCACAATACGAATTACCTCCAGTTTGGTCTGTGCCTTTGTGCGCGCATGATTCAGGCCCGCAATCCGGATGGAATATTTGGTGGCCTGTTGCCCTCCCCCCTGGAGCAGGGGTTGACTCAGTGACATGGACGCGCTGGGCGAATAGATCGGATCATAGGTATTCCACGGATTGTCTGAATGCTGTCGGTTGTCGCGTGTATCAAAACTGGCTGTGCCGCCCGTGACCAGTGGGGCTTGAATGCTGTTGGACAAGGATAAGTAGTCATCCTGATTGCCTTCAAGACCAGAGAAAGAGGCTCGGTCTCTCTTGCTGTAATTAATGTTGGAAGAAAATGCCATTTCAAATTTGGCGCGTTCCTGGCTGAGCGATTCTGCGGCCAGTGTCGGGGCAATGAGCTGGGCCTTGAGTTCCAGGTTGCCCTCCAGGGCCTGGGCACGGCATTGCTCCAGCGTGATGACCTGTGTGGCCGGTTCCGGCGCATTGGGCTCTGCTGACGCAGGTTCATTGGGCTCAGGCCTGGGTTCCAGGATCAACGGATCAATGGTCTTGATGGACGTCTGCGTCTCGGGGGAGATCAGGGGATCCACATAGGGGGTCCGCGTGCAGCCCAAAACAGCGAGCATGAGTGTGAGCGATACAAGAACTCTTTTCTTATTCATGTCTGAGCGCCTCAATGGGATCAAGGCGGGCTGCCTTGATCGCAGGGAACATGCCAAAAAAGATACCCACTGTACCTGAGAAGGCGAAACTGATGGCCACTGCCTGCCATGGGATGTGTGCCATGTCCAACTCTGCCTTGGGAATATTGGCAATGGCCTGTGTGAGCAGATAGCCAATGCCAATCCCGATCAGCCCCCCAATAAAGCAGAGCACCACGGATTCGATCAAAAACTGGGTGAGGATCGCGGACCTGCGCGCGCCTACGGCCTTTCGCAATCCGATTTCACGGGTACGTTCAGACACAGACACGAGCATGATATTCATGATGCCCACACCGCCCACCAGGAGTGAAATGCCCACAATGCCGCCTGCCACCATGGTGACCACAATGGCGATTTGGTTGAACTGTTCCAGAGCGCTCTTCAGGGATTCCACGCGGAAGGTGTCGGGCTCACCCGGCTCGAGGTTGCGTGTGCGCCGGAAAAAGAAACGCAGCTCTGCGACGGCGTCCTCTGAAACCTCTGCGGACCGGCTCTCTGCAATGGCGTAGATCCAGGGATAGGGCTGCAGCTTGAGGTTGGTCTTGAAGGGGATGAAGATCTCATAATTCTCACTGCCCGTATCGCCAAAGGGTGAACTGGGACGAGGCTCAATCACGCCCACCACAATAAAGGCATTGTGCCCGATCAGGATCTGTTGACCAATGCAGTCTCGCTTGAGACGCAGTTCGTTTTGCAGCCTTGGGTCAATGATACAGACCTGACGGGTTTGCATTTCATCCATGAGCGACAGAGGACGGCCCAGTAAGAAAGTCCGGGACTCGATCTGGAAACAGTCCGGCTCAATCCCATTGACATTGACGTTTTCTGCGGATCTGTCCCGGAAACTGACCGTGTGACGTCCACCGGACGACTGCCTGCCGAGCTTCGAGATGGACGGGCAGTGTTCCATCAGGTCGTCAAATTGTTCCGGTTCGAACCGGATCTCCCACCACGAGGCATGTTGTTTGGGCCCCTCGTCGGGTCGGGTCGGCATGATAAAAATCGTGTTGGTACCGAACGTTTTGACTTGGGACAGGATCTTTGCCTTCAACCCGCTCAACGCGGCAATCACTGCGGTGACCGAAGCCACGGCAATGATGATACCGAGCATGGTCAGTACAGCCCGGGTTTTGTTGGCCCAGATCTGGCTCAGGGCCAGGTGGATACTCTGGTAGAGCACACGAAAGAAACCCAGAATCCAGCGTAGGATTGCATAGAAGGCCCGTTTTAAATGGATCATGCCTGGGCCTCCTTCGTGTGTGTGGCTTTGAGGTGCTGGCTGGCCGGATCTTCAGCGGTGGGCAGGTCACTAATGACCTTGCCGTCCTGCATGCGGATAATGCGGTCAGCGTGACACGCAATATCTGCTTCGTGTGTCACCATGATAATGGTTTGACCCTCGTTGTGCAGTTGACGGAACAGATCCATGATCTCCCGGCTTGTTTTGGTGTCCAGATTGCCCGTGGGTTCATCGGCCAACAGGATGCTGGGCTTGCAGATCAGGGCACGGGCAATCGCGACCCGTTGTTTTTCACCCCCGGACAGTTGATTGGGCTTGTGACGCATACGGCCCTTGAGTCCCACACGTTCCAGGGCTTCCGTGGCGAGTTTACGTCTGGACAACCACCCGCTGTTGGCATAGATCAGAGGCATCTCCACATTGCGGCACGCGGACAATTGGCCCAGCAGTTCAAAGGACTGAAACACAAAGCCAATGCGTTCATTGCGTACCCTGGCCAGTGCCGCGTCGCTCATTTTTGTGGTATCTTCACCGTCCAGGATATACGATCCCGAGGTGGCACGATCCAGGCAACCGAGCACGTTCATCAGCGTGCTCTTGCCCGATCCGGAATGGCCCATGATCGCGACATACTCATTGTCACTCAGTTCCAGAGTCACACCGTCCAGTGCGTGGATGCACTCCACGCCGAGATTGTATTCACGCCTGACGTCCTGCAATGTAATGATGACATGATTACTTGCCATTGGGGTCCTTGAGATCTGCCTTGTCCTTGGAGGCATCCAGTGTTTCATCCTTGAGGGGTTGGTCATGCTTGAGCTTGTCCAGGACCCGATAGGGGCCGACCACAATCTGATCCGCTTCTGACAGTCCGGACGTAATGATTCTGTGTGTGAGATTACCTGAGCCCAGGGTCACTGGCGTGACCTTGGCCTTCCCATCCACAAACCGGTACGCCACCGTAGTCACGGTCTTGTCTTTTTCCACCTCAGGCAGGTCCCGGACTTCAAGAGGCAGGTCATCCACCGTATATCCCAACACCGCCTGGCTCGGTACGATCAGGACATTCTCATGTGTGAACGTTTCAATCTCTACATGTGCGGTGAGCCCTGTGTACAGCTTGGCCACATTGGGGTCGCTTTCCAGGAGGATCTCTGTGCGGTAGTATTTGGTGCCATTGGCTGACATGCGATGCTTCAAGGCAATGGTATCCAGGCTTCCATAAAAAGTATCGTCAGGGAACGCCTGGATGGTCACCTTGGCCTTTTGTCCGGCCCGCATTTTTCCCACATCCGCTTCGCCCACCTGGGCCACCACCAGCATGCGTGACATGTCCGCGATCTCCAGGATCACGGTGCCTGCATTGTTCATGGTGCCGGTCATGACAATTTCACCAACCTCTGCATTGAGCCTGGTAATGATCCCGTCAATCGGGGAGGTGATGGTGGTGTACCCCAGCGCATCCTTGGCCTGCTCAATCTCTGCATCTGCTGCATCCAGACGATGCTGAAGCACCTCCAGATTCAACTGGGATGCTGTGCAGGAGTGATTCTGTCCCTCGACCTGCGTTTGGAGTTCATCGAATTTCAATTTCGCCTGATCATAGGCCGATTGACTGACATCCTGAGACTCGAGCAATTGTGCCTGACGTGCAAGATCCCGCTCGGCCTGTTTGAGCTGCAGCTCAAGACCTGCGAGGCTCTGGCACTGGCCGTTCACGCGCTCCATTTCCACCTTGATCTGAGCGGCCTGGGCCTGACGGTTGGCTTCAGCGGACTGCAGCCGGCTCTTCAGATCCTTGTCATCCAGACGGACGAGCACAGACGCAGGAATGGGAGGTACGGCATTGGGGTCTCCCTTGGTGACGCGGTCTCCCTCGTCAAAGGGCAGGGCCAAAATGCGTGCGGCGACCTTGGCACTGATTTCCACATTGGTCTGGGGCTCGATCTCGCCGGGCGCGCTGATGGATTCGATCAAGACATCCAGCTTGGGGTGTTCCAGGCGAACCGATGTGGCGGCTTGTGAATTTTTTGCCCTTTGCCTCCAACCTGTGTAGATTAACCCTCCCACTGTCAGCAGCACTACGATTGCAATCATCCACTTACGCGATTTCTTCACAACAAAACCTTTCAATAGACGCAATGCGGGATCGGCAGACTTCAAAATGCAGAACGATGACCGCAAACTCAAGCAGGCAGTAAAAAGAGTCTCTGGGCTCTTCAGAGTATACTATGTAAGACGCATGAATATATCAAGTGTTACGTTATTGTGAAAAAAAAAGAGTGTCTCCGGGCCTGCCACGCTCTGTACTTCTAACTGTACACAACGGGAAGACTATTTTCAGGTCATTATTCAACTGCCAACTCCTTTTTATTTAACGACGAAACACGCCCAGGTATGTGAAAAGACAAGGGCCTTCGCGTTATTTGGTGTGCTTCTCAGTTTTATCAGTGTTTGGCTCCAGCCGGAGGACGGGCTTTGATAGTTCTATTGCTTCTCAGGATCAAGGACGATAGAGTAGCATTTTGAGGCTGGCACAACAGCATGTCAGACGCGTGTCCTAGAGTTTATCGTTGGAGAAGTGGCATGATTACGGTCAAGGCGTTTGAGGACAATTTTATCCACCTGGGGGAATATGAAGCTGGCAAGGCGTGGGTGGTGGATCCAGGGGAGTACGAGGCAGTCATGGATGTTTTGAAGTCACGGAGCCTTGAACTGACCACCGTGCTCGTGACGCATCATCATTGGGATCATGTGGGCGGCGTGTTGAAACTCAAGGAGCACACTGGGTGTGAGGTCATTGGGCCGGAGGCATCCCTCGTGAAAGGATTGGATCGAATCGTCCGAGATGGGGAGTGTGTGGCGATTGGCTCCGCAAGATTTGAGGTGATGGCCACGCCCGGGCATACGCGAACGAGTGTGTGTTACTGCGGCACTGAGGGACACGGAGAACAGGTAGCGCTGACAGGTGACACGCTGTTCATCGGGGGATGCGGGCGGCTGCTTGAGGGTTCCGGGGCGCAGATGTATGAGTCGTTAATGCGTCTGGCCCGGTTGCCGGACGAGACACTTGTGTGCTGCGGTCATGACTATACAGTAGAGAATTTGGAATTTGCCCTGACGATCGAGCCGGACAATGTTCATGTTCGCGAGCAGTTAAGGCTGGCCAGGCAGTCACCGTTGTGTCACTCAACGATCGGACAGGAAAAGCTGTCGAATGTGTTTTTGAGAGCCGGCAGTGTGCAGGAATTTGCCCGGCGGCGAAAGCTGAAGGATGTATTTTAGTGCTGCGTGGAGGCGCATAAAAAAATCGGGGTGATAGGATTCGAACCTACGGCCTCCTGGTCCCAAACCAGGCGCTCTGCCAAACTGAGCTACACCCCGTACCAAAACCTATAATATTAGCTCTTATTGGCCTGGTACGCAAGGGGGTACCCTGAGAAATGCACCTTTCCACGGAAAATACATTTCTGGGGAACCTGGAAAAGAAAGCCTTTTTATAGTTGACATCGTTTCTTGGATTGTATATCACAATACATAAGATGAATGCATATTGGTAAAGCTCGTCATAGGAGGATGGGTCACCAAGGAAAGGAATCTCGTTATGACACACCACTTTGTTATCTATTTTATCATTCTATTTTGAGGTAATACTGCCTATGGATCAAATTTTGGCCAGCATACGGATGTGGGGTTAACATACATAGACGACTATAGGTGAACGATGGTAGTTTGCCACGTCAAGACAAGTTCTTCATTTGTAAAAGGAGTGCAATGATGAAAAGAGTAATGGGAGTACTAGGGTGTACGTTCTGTCTGGTGGTTGCCGCGCAATCTCAGACCACAACAAACACGCAAAAGATTGTGAATCAAGGAGATACCACCGGACAGATGAACAATCTGCTCATGGGAGGTTCTTCGGTAGGCACAATCAACAACAATGGCAACAACAGTCTTGATATTGGGCTTGCCAACAAATCCCCGATCAACCAAAACACGAACTACATTGATGGTTCCAATTCTAATTCAAATTCCTCTTCAATTGGGTATGGTGGCGCAGGTGGGTCTTCGACAGCCTATGGAGGCACAGGCGGGTCCTCGACAGCCTATGGTGGCTCTGGCGGTGCCGGGGGTAGTGGAGTCGGTATGGGCGGAGACAGCGACGCCGCGTCCAGTGCGTCCGTGAATGTGAATTACAGGGCTCGAACCGGCGTTGTATCCCCTCAGACACCCTATTTGCCTTACTGGAATCACGGAGGTTGGGGTCTGTCTGGCGACTACTTTGCCAATGGGCCGACTGAGGACAAATCCGTATATGAGCGTTCATTTAATCCCAGAGATCCTGAAGACATGGATCAGTTGAGAAGTACCCTTGAAGCGGTTCCTTATCGTGGACTCTTGAGTATTATTCCGGGCATTTTCAACCAAATCGGTCTGGTTTTCGGCGGGGCAGATAATTATCACCATGGGCGAGGTTTTCAGATTTCCAATTCGCTCGTGCGTGACCGCCGTCCTATGGGTAAGCCTCTGATGGTGCTATATGAAAATGATATTGATCGACGGGTCTTCAAGATGTCCAATTATGCTTATGTGGGCAAGGTCAGCGTTGAGGGCCATCAGAATAGAAACTGGGATCAGGTCTACTGCGCTACGATAGCAGAGATGTTGCCCTGGGATGTGGATATCATTATCATTGATGGTGGGATGAAGGGTGTGTCAGTGGGTTCCAATTCTTCATTTCCCAATGGTGGCGCTGGATTTTCACAAACGAATTACTCACTGTCATTGTTGGGCGGCCTGTCGTCAGGCATCACCGAAGCCAAGGGCAAGCCGATCATTAGTGCAGAGGCTTTCCGGTATTCGCCCAGATTGATTTTCAAGCGTTCCATTTCCAGGCAGTTCTACAGCAGTCTTGAGTCGCGTTTTCCTGAACTTCAGGCCCAGAAGCCAGTCACTTATGGCAATCCCACGGGCGGGACTCAAGGTATTCATGTCCGTCCTGAAATGCTGAATATGGCAGGCTTTGCACCCCATCAACAGGTGGACAACATGAGCGTACCTCAAATCACTCGCTAGGTTGGGAGTGTCTTGGATTGTCATTTCCTTCAGATTGTGACGCCACAAGGCAGTGCGTGAACCACTGCCTTGTGGCTCTTTTAATTTGTGAATTAAGAAAAACGGTCGTTGACTCCAGAACAACCCCATGCCTATGATAATGAAAGTGGCAGGCATGATGCCTGTTCATCCGCAGTGTCATGAAACACAGGGAGACGCGTAATGGCATTCAAAGATCTCTTCATTTACCCGAAATATCCTGACCATCTCAAACCTCTGTTCAAACTCGCCTACAATCTTTGGTGCACATGGAGCTATGATGCAGTGAATCTGTTTTACCGCATTGACGCACGCCGCTTTCGAGAGATGAATCACAATCCTGTCAAGCTTCTCCTGAATCTCCCTTCAGAACGCATTGAAGAGCTGGCCAATGATTCGGGATTTCTCTTTGAAATGGAGCGAGTTTGGGACACATGTCGGCAGTACATGAGCTATGAAAAGACGCAAAACGGCGACAATCCCATGACCTTGAAATCTGACCAGACTGTGGCCTATTTTTCCATGGAGTTTGGGCTTCATGAGTGCATTCCCGTGTATGGCGGGGGGCTCGGAATCCTGGCGGGCGATTTTTTAAAGGCCGCCTCTGATTTGAATATGCCATTTGTGGGTGTCGGCTTGATCTACAAATATGGGTATTTTACCCAGAAAATCAATATGCACGGCATGCAGGAAGAGCAGTTTCAGGAATTTGACAATCACCAGATTCCCATGCGAATGATCAGAGACGATCAGGGTGGAGAGCATCGCATTCATTTGAACATTGGTCAGAATCCGTTGGTCATTCGGTTGTGGCGCATCAGGGTCGGAAAAATACCTTTGATACTGTTGGATACGGATCTGGAAGAAAACGCCCCGGACTTGCGTAATATTACAGATGAGCTCTACGTGTCTGACCGTGAAAAACGCTTTCAACAGGAGTTTGTTCTGGGTGTGGGGGGTGCCCTGGCCCTGCGCTCTCTGGGTATCCAGCCTCGGATCTATCACATCAATGAGGGGCACTCGGCCCTGCTGGTTTTGGCCCGTTTGCGGGAACTGATGCATGAGAAGGGATTCTCATATGACGAAGCCAAGGCCATGATTCGTGCGTCGTCCGTATTTACCACACATACGCCGGTCATTGCGGGCAATGAGAATTTTGATATTCAACTGGCCCAAAAATACATTGAGCCTGAAGCCGAGGCGCTGGGCCTGAGTTTCGAGACCCTGGCCCAGGAAGGAGTCGTGGGTGGGGACAAGACTATTTTCTGGATGCCGGCCTTTGCCATCAAGTTCTCCAGGTATATCAATGGCGTCTCCAAACTGCATGGGGAAGTGTCAAAAAGAATGTGGGCCGATCTGTTTCCAGAGCATCCCGAGGCTGAGATCCCCATTACATCGGTCACCAATGGGGTACACTCTCACTGGCTTAGTGAGCCCTTTACAGACCTCTTGACTCGATACATTGGACCGGATTTTGTGCATCAGACCGGTCTCTGTGACGTGTGGAACACGCTGAACGATATTCCGGATGAGCAGATCTGGGAATCGCATCGAAAGAGCAAACACAACCTTATTATCTTCATACGCAATAAGCTCATGAACGATCTGGTGCAGCAGGGGTTTACCCACTCCAAGAGCCAGAACCTCGGACGCCTGCTGAGCCCGGATCGCCTGACCATTGTCTTTGCCAGACGGTTTGCCAAATACAAACGCCCGACCCTGCTTCTGAATGATCAGAAGCGTCTGATCGCAATCTTGAGCAATCCGGAACGGCCAGTGCAACTGATATTTGCAGGCAAAGCGCATCCTGCGGACACACTGGGCAAGGACATGATCAAGGCGGTGATCGATTTTGCCAAGGACAATGGCCTGGAGGATCGTGTCCTGTTTCTGGAAAATTACGATATCAATGTGGCCCGTCATCTGGCCTGGGGTGCTGACGTATGGCTCAATAATCCGATTCGGCCCATGGAAGCCAGTGGGACATCCGGCATGAAGGCTGCGATTAATGGCGTCTTGAATCTCAGTGTCCCGGATGGTTGGTGGCCCGAAGTGTACAACGGAAAAAATGGATGGTCAATCACGGCCGGACAATTCTACGAGCACTCCGAGTTAAAGGAACAGGCGGAAGCCAACCAGATCTACGATCTTCTGGAACGGGAAATCACGACCTCTTTCTATGATCGCAATGAATCGGGCATCCCTGAGAAATGGGTGCACATGATGAAGGAGTCCATTTGTACGACCAGTCGTTTTGTGAATATGAATCGTGTGTTGATTGACTATCAGAACCAATTCTATACGCCGTCCCTGGGTCGCTCCACACAATTGGCCGGCCATGAGTATCACCTGCTCAGGGAGTCGGTCGCCCAACAGCAGGCGCTCAAGGAACTGTGGCCAGACATCCATTTTGTCTCCTGTACCACGAATGCAGACACCCGCAAGCGACTGCTGGACACCGAAACCCTGGAAGCCGCATGTCAGATCGATCTTGGCCAGGCCCACAGAGACATGGTCTCTGTTGAAATGTACTATGAGTTTGACGGCCAGTATCAGGTCACGCCCCTGACATTCCAAAACCAGGAAGGGTCTATTGCGTCCTACACAGGCAGCACCAAACTTCAGGGCGTTGGCAGGCAACGCATGAATGTCCGGGTGCGCCCCACCAATGAAATCCTTCAGGATCTGAATCCCGCCTGGATAAAATGGGCATGATTCGTTTTCTGATCTGGGATTTTAGATTTTTGACTTCAGTGGCTTTTGAGCAATTTGGATGGCTATAGACAATCATAGTGAACAGACTCTGGAGGAATCAACTGCTGTCCCATCCATGACTGCTACGCAAGTTCTGGACCAGGCTTTTTTGTCTTATCGTTCCAATCATGATGCAAAGGCAGAAGAACTTTGCCGCCAAGTTCTTGCTCATATCCCTGAACAGCCGGACGCCTTACAACTTTTGGCAGGCATTCTCAGCCGGAAAGGTCAATATGACCAGGCTGCCCAACTCCTAAGCCGGGCCATTCAGTATGCCCCAGGTCACGCGCAACTGCATAGCGGCCTGGGCGCTGCCCTGAGACAGGCAGGAAAAGCCAAGGAGTCTATACCTCAGTTTCGGAAAGCTATTGAAATTCGGCCCGATTTTGCAGAGGCCTACAATAACCTTGCTGCCGCCCTGTTAGAGTTGGATACATCAGAGAAAGCCATTGCCGCCTGCCAAAAAGCAATTTCTCTCAAACCCACATATAAAGAGGCTTACAACAATCTGGGATTGGCTCACAAGCAAAATGGTGACCTGCCTTCAGCGATCGATGCCTACAGGCAGGCCCTGAGTATCGACGATACCTATACCAATGCCCTGAGCAATCTCGGCATGGCACTGATGGCTCAGGCAAAGTGGTCCGAAGCAGAAACCGCTCTGACAAAGGCGGTGACCCTAAAACCGGATTCCCCCAAACTCCGCAACAACCTTGGTGCACTTTATAATTGGCAGGGACTCTTTGACAAGGCTGCGCTGCAACATCAAAAAGCAATTGACATCCAACCTGATTATATAGAGGCCCGTAACAACCTAGGTACGGCTCTCATGGAACTTTCGCGGTTTGATGACGCACAAACTGAATTTGAAACAGCACTCCAGATGGATCCCGAGTGTGCACAAGCACATCACAATCTGTCACTTATCCTCCTGCTTAAAGGCCAATTTAAGCGAG
>JAIPFM010000096.1 GCA_021736645.1 Phycisphaerae bacterium
CTGCACAACGCATCCCTGACCTCTTTTGACAGAGACGTGACCCACTGGGTCCTGCAGCCACTGTCACAGTGAATCGGTGGAGGATGACGTGCCGGCCAGCGGGCGGCCATGATGACATCAAATCATCCCAACTGCTGCACGAACTGTCTCACATCAAACGCGGTGACCTGTGGGTGCAAGGCTCCTCTCTTGAATCATGCCACGTCAAACCGTATAATCAGAGCATGGCAACCGTTGTCTCCTTCACATATTAGTCATATGAGTATTTTTCTCAGAGGAGGTTAGCTGCATGATACATCTTCGAAGCCTGTGCGTGGTTCTGTTGATCTCCCCAATGGTTCAGGCCCTGAACGTCACCCAAAGCCCGGATCTGTACAAACTCCGCGAGAATATTCTTTACCGGGACAGTACAGAAGCACCCCTGACCGATGACATAAAGAAGATGTGCCGTCTCGATTTATATTATCCGGCCGATACGCCGGGCTTCCCCACGGTTGTCTGGTTTCACGGCGGCGGACTCACAGGCGGCAAACGTGACATCCCGGAGGCATTGAAAAATCAACAGATGGCCGTGGCCACTGTGGATTATCGTCTGAACCCGGGTGTGACCTGCCCGGCCTACATCGAGGATGCGGCCGCGGCTGTGGCCTGGGTATTCAAGCATATTCAAACCTATGGCGGCGACCCGAATCTTGTGTTTGTCTCCGGTCACTCTGCAGGCGGGTATCTGACCAGCATGGTGGGTCTGGACAAACGCTGGCTGGCCCGACATGACGTGGATGCAGATCGGATCGCAGGTCTCATTCCATTCAGCGGACACACGATCACGCACTTTACGATCAGGCAGGAACGTGACATTCCAGGCACCCAGCCGATCGTTGACGAGTTTGCGCCGCTGTATCATGTGCGTGCCGATGCGCCGCCGCTCGTCCTGATCACCGGAGATCGAGAGCTGGAGATGTTGGGACGATACGAGGAAAACGCCTACATGTATCGTATGATGAAGGTGGCGGGACATGACAAGACCGAGCTGTACGAGGTCCAGGGATTTAACCACGGCAACATGCCGCAAGGGGCATTTCCCCTGCTGATTGACCATGTCAAGGCATGGACCAGGGCGCACACAGCAGTGACAGTCCAACTCCAAAACCGCTATCTGGAACCTGTTTTTTCTGATGTGGATTGCCAGGAGGACATTCTGTTTCGAACCACCCGCGATCACACAGGTCATCTCGTTGAGTTGACACTGGATGTCTATAGACCGCGGGGGGATACGTTCGACAACCGCCCCGCCATTCTCTGGATTCATGGCGGAGGCTTCAGGCCCGGCAATGACAAGCGGCAAAAGTACATCGTCCACATGGCCACGGCGTTTGCAAGGCGCGGCTACGTGTGCGCAGCGCCGGATTATCGCACCCGCCAATCGCCGCGTGACGACATGCGGGGCACACTGAAGGACGCCGTGGAAGACGGTCTGGCCTCGCTTGCCTGGATGAGAGACAACCACCGCGTGTTGGGCGTGGATGCCGATCGCATCGCCCTGGGCGGGGGATCGGCAGGCGGCATGATCGCGGTCAGCATGGCCGCTCTGGAAAACAGTCTCGCAGCCACCAGCCACAGGCCCGGATTGTTTGCACTGATCGATCTGTGGGGCAGCCCGGCCCCGGAGAACCGGCTGATGACCATCCACCCTCAGTTTCCCCCCACAGTCATTGTCCATGGCACAGCAGACCAGACCGTGCCGTATGCCTGGAGCCAGACCCTGGCTGCAGAACTGACAGCAGCGGGCGTGGACCATCTCCTGTACCCCATTGTCAATGCGAAGCATACTCCGGCCAAAGATCTGCCTGAAATGGTGGAGGTATGTTCCCATTTTCTCTACAGAGCCATGGAGAAATAAAGCCGCATGAGAATCATGACGACACCCTGTCATGCCTGAACTTTGCTCACATCACCTTGAAGGAGGACTGAAATGTTGAAGAAGACCCTTTTGACCGTAAGCCTTGTGCTGATACAGATGAGTGTGTGCCTGGGCGACTTCGACACGGTCGGCGTCTATGATCCCGAGGACGCCCCCCACCACAATCAGGTGGACCAGTCCGGGACCTATGACAGCCACACAGGCAATGCGGGTCCGGAGAATGTCCTGACAGTCACCGATTTTCAGGCGATGGTCGCGCGGGCGTTCGAGACCGATGCCGGGGGCGTGGTCAGCGGTGAAGGCCCGGATGACAGCCTGCCTGCCGATGACATCATCGTGGCCCTGTTCGGGCTCAGCAAGACCAAGTCTGTGGCTGTGGCGAGTACCAGCGGCAACCTGTCGCTGGGCAGCGGGGCCAGCAGCGGCAACCGTCTGCCCACGTCCGGAGACCATCGCTTTGCCAAGAGTGGTACAGGCAATTATTCGTTTACCCTCGACGAGGTCACGGGGGGGGAGCCCGGCGAAAGGATCACGCATTTTGGCGCGACATTGCTGGAACGAGACGACCGTGAAACCCTGCCCGTAGTCACAGCCACCTTCACGGACGGCAGTACGGTGACGGCCACGGCCGACATGGTGGGAGACAGTGCCTCCCCCAGCAACAAGGATACGTTTGTCGGCTTTGCGGCCCCTGCAGGCGAGGGCATCGTGTCAGTCAACTTCGTCATGAATCAGTACGTGACCATGGACGATATTGCCTTTATCACGTCGGCCTTCAGGCCCAATCCGGAAAAGGCCTCTGCGCCGGTGCCGGCCGACGGGACCACTGACGCGGTGCGAGACGGTCTCACGCTCAGTTGGACACCCGGTGAGGCAGTCACTCAGCAGGCCGTGTACCTGGGCACGAATTTTGAGGACGTCAATACAGCCGCACCGGACTCTGACCTGTTTGTCGGCCAGCAGGACGCCAATTCCCTCTTGCTGGACCGACTGAGCCTGGGGCAGACCTACTTCTGGCGCGTGGATGGCGTCAAGGGCAATTCAGTCTTTCAAGGCGATCTGTGGCAGTTCACCGTGGAACCGGTGTCGTTTGTCCTGCCGGCCGCAAGCATCACGGCCACGGCCTCCGGGTCCAACAGCGACGCGGAAGGCCCCGAGAACACGATCAACGGTTCAGGACTGGACGCCCAAGACGGCCACTCCAACACCCTATCCGACATGTGGCTGAGCCAGCCCGTGCAGGATGATCCCGCCTGGATTCAGTACACCTTTGACCAACCCTACGCCCTGGATCAAGTCTGGATATGGAATCACAACACCTCTCTGGAACCAAGCCTCGGCTTTGGCATGAAGGACGTGACTATCGAGTATTCCCTGGACAACACCACCTGGGTCACGGCAGGTGACACCCATGTGTTCGAGCAGGCCTCCGGACAACCGGGACACTCGGCCAACACGATCGTGGATTTGACAGGTGTCGCTGCCCAGGCCATTCGAATGACGGCCCAGAGCAACTGGAAGGGACTCGTGCCGCAGTTTGGCCTGAGTGAAGTGCGCTTCATGGTCCTGCCGATCCGCGCTCGACGCCCTGACCCTGCCACAGGATCTGCAGTGTCCGACCCGCAGCTCACACTGAGCTGGCGCGCCGGGCGACAGGCTGAAATCCATCGCGTCTACCTGGGCACGGATATCAATGATCTGCCCTTGATCGATGAGGTCAGTGACAGTCACTACGATACCACGGCATTTAATCCGCAGTTGGGCGAAACCTACACGTGGCGCGTGGACGAGGTCAACGACACAGAAATTCCGAGCCTGTGGACAGGCGATCTATGGACCTTTTCCACACCGCAGGCCTTGATCATTGAAGACTTTGAATCCTATGGCAACAGCTCTCCTCACCGCGTGTTTCAGACCTGGATCGATGGCTACGGATTCTCCAACCCTGCGCCGGGAAATCCTGGCAATGGCACGGGGGCTGCGCTGGGCCATGACATCTGGAGTCCAACGAGTGAACACTTCAACGCCAGTATCATGGAATCCACCCTCGTCCATGGCGGCGAGCAATCTGCGCCGTTTTATTACGACAACACGGACAAATCCGTGTCAGAAATCACCCGGACCTTTGATCCGCCTCAAAACTGGAACCGGTCTGGCATTCAGGCCCTGACACTGTATTTCAATGACCGGGCCGACACACCGGGCACGTTTTACGTCAAGGTCAATGGCCAACAGGTCACACTGGATAGGGATTCAGACTTGGTGACACCCTTGGACTGGGGCCTGTGGAAACAGATGAGCGTAGACCTGGGATCGTTGAATACGAATCTCGAGGCTGTCACTTCACTCGTGATTGGCATGCAAGGGACCGGTGCATCCGGCGTGGCGTACCTCGACGATATCGCCCTGGTCAAGACCAAACCGCCGGCGGTCCACGAGACAGCCGTCCTGTTGATCGAAGCAGAGGCTGGCCAGATCACGGAACCCATGACGGTCCGTGCCGCGGATCCCACGGCCTCAGGAGAGCAATACCTGGCCGTCCCGCCCGGCAACCGAAGCACAGGCGAACCGCCAAGTACGGGGATCGCGACATACAGCCTGACTGTGACAGGCGGCACCTACAAGCTGTACTGCCGGACGATTGCCTCCAATGGGGAATCAGATTCCTTCTGGGTCCGCATCCTGGGTGCAGCCACCAATACCGCAAATCATGCCAGCGGATGGATTCGCTGGAACGGCGTGGTCAAAGGCGCGGACTGGCAGTGGAACCCGGTGTTCAGCAGCGACGATGACAACCAACCTGTGGTGTTTACACTCCCAGCAGGAACCCATGTCCTGGAAATCGGGTATCGAGAGGACAACATCCTCCTGGACGCCCTGGTCTTGACAGAGCTCGGTGAGTGACAGGCCGATGGAGAATCTCACGATCGGCTAGTCGATATACTCGTAAATCTCTGCGATTTGTACAAGGAGGGTTTCAAGCTGGATGTAATACTCGTCGTCTGAGAGTGTGGCTTTGCTGTCACGCAGTTGCATGACCTGAAGTTCGAGTTGATTGCGTTTGGCGCGCAGGTCATCCGGGATTTGCTTCTCAATGTCGCTGGGTTTCAGGCAGAACTGATGGGCCCTGTAGCCATCCAGACTGGCCCCTTGGGCCGCCTGCTTGGCCGGGCGAATACCGGAAAACCAGTCTGCGGGTGTGCCCAGGCCGTCGGCATTGTCGTCGATCAGGGCATGCTCGGTCTTGAGGCGTCCCTGACTGGTGTACCAGGCCGTGATCTGATCTGAAGCCGTCAAGAAGGCCTCCAGTAGTGACACCTGACCATCCTTGTCCAGGTCTGCCTCCAGGGATACCATGGCCTCTGCCAGGGCGCCGCCGAAATGGGCAAAGTTGATTTCAAAGCCGCTCTTGGTCGCTGACACCACCACACGCTCGGCCCCTGATAACGCCTTTAAAAAAGGCGAACTGCAGGCCGTGGTGTTGATCACGGCCAGGGGACGCGTCACAGGCAATACCCACTGGCCAAGTTCCCGGTCCGTGACATCCGGCCCGCGCAGGTTGAACCTGGCAGCCCGGCCGTCAAAGGTCCCATGTCCGATGAGCACAAGCCACAGGGCATCCTGTCCCTGCTGATGATTGGGATCCGACAAATAGTCTTTCAGGAGGTCACGGTCCGACGTATCATGGGTGCCTGAACCGATCTGCACACAGTCCACCCCGGCCTGATCGCAGGCCTTGGACCACTGCCCGGCCCACGCCGAAAACTTCTCGCCAAACTCCGCACTCCCCGGCGCACCCGTCACCACCACCACCGTCTGCCCCGCTGGTAATCTTGCAATGCTTAGAAAACACACCACCAAGACCAAGATGATGTATCGCAGCCTCTGACCCCTGACCCCTGACCCCTGATCCCTAATAATCATGGCAGCCCCCTCCAGCGTCGCAATGTCCATTCAAGGGCAAAGCACACGAGCACCAGACCAAACAACAACGGCAATACACCGGGCAGGTCCCATAGAGGCCTGACAAGCGTCTCTGTGATCGGGGCGGTTTTGGCAGGCAGCGCCTTGACAAACTGATCCAGGTCACGGGCCTGAACCACCTGCCCGCCGGTCTTTTGAGCCAGTTCTTTGAGCAGGGTCTGATTGACCTGCACGGATTGAAATTCACGCGCCTCAAAATCCACGGTCCAACCGGTTTCCACGGTGCCGAGCAATTCCGTGCCGTGCGAGATCATGGCTCTGGCCAGGTACGCACCACTGGTCCTGGGCCTGAACAGGGCACGGTACACACCGCGTTCTTTGAGGTCTGGCTCGGCCTGCAGCGTGACAGGCTCATCCTGCCCCTGGGCCACTTCAAGGGTGACAGTCACGTCATCCAGCGGGGTAAAATCCTTGTCACGGGTCTCCACCCTGAGCACCACGGCCTGATCCGGCTGGTCTCCCGCCTGCTCAATGGTGAGGTCCAGACGCTCCGGCACGTCGGCCACGAGCCATCGCAGGGTCTGGCGCCAGAACTTGTTGCGGTCCGCTGTCAAATCCGGGCGGCTCAACCCCCATCGCCACACGTCGCCCACAGTCAACACCCCGCTGCGTCCACGTCCATAGGACTGCACCACCATGGCCGGCGCGTCTTCATTGGCTGCAGCCACCACGCGCGATCCCGGTTTGGCGCGACGGATCTGATTGACCACACGAAATGCCGGCATGTCTGCCAGACGGTCCTTTTCCGCCTGTTCATTGTCACGCAGTCGGGCCCAGGGCTCGAGCCAGCCCTCGCGCGTGAGTGACATGCGCACGGGCCCTGACGCAGCGGCATCTAAAGTCTTGTCCACGTATACAGGCAGCAGGGCCCCAATCGGGGTGCGGTCATACGCGCCTCGCTCCAGGGACTCGCTGCCCCCCAGCATCATGAGGCCGCCCCCGCGTTCAGCCACAAACTTGCGAATCAACTCCATCTGGTCCTGCGTAAAGAACGAGGCATCCACATCATCCAGAAGGATGGCATGATACGGGTACAGATCCTCGGCCTTGGCAGGGAACCCCTCACTGAGTTCATCCTTGTCCCGCGTGTTGAGGCGCACCAGGACAGGCTGATCATACTGCTCTGCCAGGGAGGGGTCATCCGGGTCGTATCCTCGGTAGAGCGGATTGGTCTGCTCCCCGGTTCGCCCGCGCCAGTCATACTTGGGCTCCCGTTTGGCCACGCGAATCAGGCCGACCAGCTGGACCTGGGGATCTTCTTCCAGGGCCCGACGCAAAAACTTGAACTCCCAGTTGGGCCGACCGGACACATACAAGATGCGATACGGCCCCTCACCCCGGTCCACCATGATGGTGCGTTGATTGTTGGCCTGCGTGGCTTCGGTCAAGGGGGCCACCGCGTCATTCTTGAGAGACTCAGTCACCTGCACGGTGTAAAACAACACGCCCGTCTGATCCGGATGCAGCCTGAACCGAAAGACCTGCTTGGCCTCGGACGCCTGCACATCCCACGTGTCCTGTGACACCATGGCCCCCTCTGTCGAGGTCACGGTCACAGTCACGGTCTTGCCTGCATACCCGGACGCCGCCACATCCGCCATAAGGGTGACCGGGGCATCTTCAAACGCGGTCTGGGTCACGGACACATTAGTCACGGCCAGGTCCCTGGGCTGCTTGGCTGTCCCGGTCAACACAGGATACACCGGCACACCCGGGGCGGCCTGGACAGTCGGAATATCCGTGGGATTGCCATCCGTGAACAGCAGCACTCCGGCCATGGGACGCCCCTGATACCGTTGATTGAGAGTATCCAGCGCCGTATACATGGCAGAGGCCCGGCCCTGCCAGGTCAGGTCTCCGACCTCGGAGAGTCGCTGCAATCGCGTATCAAAGGTATACTGCCTGACCAGGAACTGGTCCTTGAGTTGGGCCAGCCACGGGGCCGTCTCCGGCGTGAGCAGGGTCTTCATCTGCTCGCCGCGTGAGCCCGCGGCACCAGGATCACGGATGGTCATGCCCTGGCTGTTGTCCGCCACAATGGCAAAGGCATTGGCCCCGGGCTTGGCCCGTGTGCTGTGGAGCAGGGGTTCTGCCAGACACAGGGCCAAGAGAAGACACGCCAGCAGCTTCAGGACAAACGCCAGACGCAGGGCCATGTCCCATGACCGGACTCGGGCGTAGGCCCAGATGAGGATCACCAGGGCTGTGACTGTCACGCCCAGGGCGATCCAACCCCAGACAGAAGCGGAGACGGTTAATCTGGCTGCCAGGATGGTCACTGATCGGCCCCCAATGTTTCAAAGTAGCGTTTCACGCGTTCCTCATACAGGCCCGGTACAGGATCACGATCGATCGGCACCAGGGCCAGATCCTTTTGCAGTCGAGCCAACTCGTCCTTCACCTGTTTTCTCAGATCCACCAGCGGCTGCATGATGGACTGACGCACCAGATCCCACTGTGGCTCAGTACCGTGACGCACAAACTCGGCCCGCACCGTGCGTGCCCGGTCGCGTATACCGGCCGCTTCATTTCGCCAGTCCTGATCATCCAGGATTTCTTCCACATCGCGCAGACGGTCCGACCAGGTGGCCCAGTTGGTATTTTCCTCACCGGTCAACGGGCCGGTCATGCCCCCCCGATTTCCATTTTGTCCGGGCCTGTTGCGTTGTGCCTGACCGTCTTGCCCGTCCTGACCCTGCCGGGCCCGTTGACCTTCCTGATCGGCCTGGCCGGGTTGACCGGACTGACCTTGTTGGCCCTGCCGAGCTTGCTGACCGGGCTGGCCCTGCTGAGCTTGTTGACCGGGTTGGCCGGGCTGGCCCTCTTGACTGGCCTGGGCGCGTTCAGCCCCCTGAGTCATGGGATCGGACTGCGCGCGCTGCGTGCCTGGGGCGCCCTGGCCCTGGCCGGGTTGATTGCTGTCCGACGGCGTGCCCTGGCCGGCCCGTGACGACTGGGCCTGAGCCACCTCCTCTTCGACCTGGTCAATCAGCGTATCGAGCTGTTCCTGAGCCTGGCGCAGGGCATCGGTGGGATCGCCCAGCACACTCTGCGCGGCCTCTTCCACGCCCTCTCTCAAGGTACGGACCCCCTCTGACGCACGCTGTTCAATGCGCTGCGCCTCGGTCAGAAAATTACGCCGCACCAGTTCCTCTGTGACTTCCAGGGCCTGATCCAGATTGTCCGTGCCTGTCCTGCGCAGGGTCTCGTAGAGTTTTCTCGAAAGCAGGGGCTCTGACGCCTCAGAGGCATCGGAGACCTCCTTCATGTCGTCAATCAACTCACGGGCCTTGTCCTGCTGCTCTGTCAACTGTTCGGACAGAGAGGCCACGGCATTGGAATCCGACAGAGACCGTCTGGCCTGACGGGCCTCGGTCTGCTCACGGATCTGCTCGGAAATTGCCTGCTGGGCCTGATCCAGGTCACGGGCCTGTTCGCGGAGGTTTCTGACCTCCGACTCAAACTGGCTGGACGTGCTGCGCTGAAAGTCATCGCGCACGGCCTCCAGCTCGCGCTGCGCACGTGTGGTGGAATTGGCAGCACTGGACACCTGGCCCTGCTCCATCTGTTCTGTGGACTGCTGTATACGGGTGCGCGTCTGGTCCAGTTGCTCCTGCGCCTCTGCCATGCGCTGACGGTTCTGTTCGCTGTTCATTCGCTGCTGCAACTCGTCCATGTCATCCAGGGCCTGCATCTGCTCGTCCCGGAGACGCTTCAACTGGCGCTGTGCCTCCTCGCGGGCCTGTTCGTCCTGGGCCTGCTGCAGCGCAGCCTCGGCTTCACGCAGACGGTTGGCCATGTCTTCCTGTCGCTTGGCCAGGTCGCGCAGGCGGTTGAGGACCTGCAGGTCTTCCCGCTGCTGGGTCTGATTCTGATTCTGGGCCATGCGCTGGCTTTCGTAGCGATCCTCTTGCTGCCGCAGTTCCAACTGATTCAACTGCTGCTCAAACTGCTGCGAATTCTGCGCCCTCTGACGGTTGTTGTTTCGAGACTGGGTAATCTGGTGCTCCCGTTCACGCAATTCCAGGAGGGCCTGATACGCCAACTGCTCTGCGGTCATGGCCTCCGGCAAGGGCTGCCCCGACCCGGACTCCACCGCTTGAGACAGGTGTCCCAGTGCCGTATCCATGGCCTCTGTGGCCGCAGCCAGGGAGCGAGCCGCTTCGGCGTCCTCGGCCTCTTCCAGGGCGCCCTTGCCGCTGGCCAGGGCATCGGACTGGGAGTCACGCACCAGCGTCAGGTCTTCTGTCACGGCATTGGCATCGGCCCCCAGGTCCGTGCGCTGCTTGATATTCCAGGTGGCCGTCATGATCTGCTTCTGCAGTTGAGCCAACTGGTCCCCCTGAAGACGCGGCTCCTGCTGACCATTGGGATCCTGCGATTCCTCCTGGGCCTGCTGTTCCTGAGCCTGGGCATCCATAAAGGATTCGCTTTCACGGAAGATCTCTTCAAACGGACGGATTTCGGCAAAATAGATGTCACTCGTGGTGCGCCGGGCAATGCCGTCCGGTCCGAGGTCATCGGCCCAGTAGTAATAACTGAGCAGTTGATCCGGCTGGGCATTCACGTCCTCCAGGGCCAGCACATGGTGTGACATGATCTTGTCGCCGGCATCGGTGTTGCCGCCCAGAGTCACGGTCTTGGGCGGAGCCCCGGCCATGCCATAAACCAGACCAAACCCGAGGACGCCATAGTCATCCGACACCTCGGCCTCCAGGGCCAGTTCCTCCAGGGGGGAGGCCTGGACGTCACGACTGGGAAACTTGGGCGTGATCGTCACGGGCATGTTCTGATGGACGTCCAGTTGAAATCGCGGCGGTATTTTATTGGTGCGTCCCTCTGCATCGGTCAGGGCCAGGACAAACTGCTGGCTCTTGGCCGCGGTGATCACCGTGGTATACACATTGGGATACGTGGGGTCGACCGTGAGCACGGGCTCCGTCCCCTGCTTGGGTGTCAACCTGGCCGAAGCCACGGCCTTGTTCAAGGTCAGTGTCACAGTCACCTGCGACCCCTCCACCGCACTGTAACGCTGGGTGTCCTTGAGCTGCTTGTCTGACAACCCTGTGTACTCAGGGTACATAATGGTCGCATCGGCCTGCTCCAGCTCAGGATGACGGAACACGGCGATGCTGTACTGGGGTGAACGAAGGTCAGCGTATTCCACGTGGTATATCGCATCTGAGACCACGGACGGAATCATGCCGCCAAACACCGGATCGTTGAGCGTCTTGCTCAGAGCCACGCGCAGGGTGGGCTCATCCTGAATCGAGTAGACCAACATGGCCTCGTCGGGCACCGGTCCTTCAAATCGGGCCACAATCACCACAGGGCTGCCCTGCTCCACAGACGTGTCACCCGGGCTCACCATCAACACCGTGTCTTGAACCTGCGGTGCCACCTGGACTGGCGCAGGCAGCCACGAAAACCGCGGCACGGTCTGAAACAGCACGATGGCCAGGATGGCCAGCGCCCCGTACCGAACCAGTTCGGACAGGAACAGTGTCCTGGCCGGCACGCTCTGCATCCAATCATGCTGCGCGGCATGCATGAGGGCCTCTCGAATGACCTGTTTCTGCAGATAGTTCAAGGGTTCGCCCAGGGCCTGCGGGGATTGCTCCACGGCCGTCTGGATCAGGGCCTTTGCATCGGGATGCGTTTCTTCAATGGACCTGGCCAGGGCCTGAAAATCGGGCCCCTGTTTGGAGGCGTGATTGACCAGCCACAGGGTGACCGGGACACCGGCCGCGAGCAGGCCCCAGAACAACACGGTCGTGGGCCATGCCATGGCCCAGCTCAGGCCCAGCCCAATCAACCCCACACCGGCCAGGGCCAGCCAGCACAGCGCCAGACGCCAGGCCAAAAACAGACGAAGGCGTCTGCGCACCAAGGGTCTCAAATAGTCACGAAGTGCTTTATCGATCATGGCTGTTCTCCTGATGACACAGGACCGGATCGGGTGAGCCATCCGGCCAGTCCCATTTCCATGAAACATACCACCAACAGGACGCACAACAGGGTGCGCCAGAATTTTTGCCCGCGCTCCATCGCCAGGGCGCTGGCGTGACGCTTGATCTGTTCCATCCCGGGATCCGCCTCAGTCGTCACCGGATTCAGGGCAAGGCCCAGTTGCTCCAGATCCTCCTCCGGCATGGGAGCCGTGCGGGACTCCCTGGGATCGAGGTTCACGGCAAAGACACGCGGCCCGGCCTCTGTAACCAAACGGTACAGACCCGGCTCCCCGGTCTGGGTAAAGACGGACTGATCGGATGCCACGGCCACAGTGTCCCCCCCGGGCAGCTGCACGCTCAGCACCTTGGCCTGCGCAGGCAAGACCACGGAATCACCCACATAATAATCGGGGCTCTGCTCCGTGAGCACACCGCCGTAATCCAGCATGGCGTATAACAAGGGGACAAACTTGGACGACAGGGCCAGGTCGCTGTGGTCCGGCTGCCAGGTGAAGGTGCTGACCACCAGCAGGCCGCGTCCCACAGGCAGCGTTAGCCACGCCGGATCGCGATCGTCCAGCCAGGCGAGAATCCGGGCATTGGGCAGATCCTCTGGTGTCACGCGACAATACTGCCACACGTGAATCCGCGAAAAGTCCATGAACTGGGGCGCCATGAAAGACGCCAGTACAGGATGCTTAAAATCCAGACGTGACAGCATGGCATACCCCTTGGCCGTCACCCGGCTGGATTGACCGGTCGTACTGCCGGTCACAGCATTGAGCGTGGCCACCTGGGCAGGAGACGTCATGGCCACCAGGACCATACGCCCTGCTGCCAGCGCCCTGGCCAGCCAGGCCTGTCTGTCCGAAGACAATACCTCACCGACCACCACGACCTGGGCCTGCAACAGGTCTTCGTCTGTGAGAGGATCCCCGGCTCGTTTCGACAGGATACGGAACGACCTCGAGGTGTCACTGCCCAGGGCCTTGTTGAGATAGAAGAGCAGGCCCTGTGGATCATCGGGGCCATCGGGCCCCAGATACAACAGGGTCCTCTGCTGATCCCACGGCTGCGCCAGGTACAGGGTATTGTCAAAAGACTGGTCATCCCCACTGAGCTGCAGCGTTCCGCTTGAGGCCTGCGCAGAGGCAGGCAGGGACACGATGGTGCTGTGCCCGGCAGACACATACACCTCGGTGCGCTGCAGCGGATCTTGCGAGGTCGTCAACACAAATTGATCCTGTGCGGATACCTCCGTGTTGGTGACACGAAGTGTCACGGTCTGGGGATCCGACTGAGCCACACGCTGGACCGCGGCATTGGAGGGTTTTGCCGGGGTGACCGTCTTCACAACCAGCGACACGGTCTGGGGCCACTCATAGCTGCGCAGGGCCTCCAGGTCGGCCCCCTGCTGCAGATCGCTGATCAACACCACCTGACCGAGTCCGGCCAGTGCCTGGGTGTCGTTCAACCGATCTTCTTCCAGGGTCTCGGCGGCCACGACCAAGGCCTGACCCAGTGCGGTGCTGTCCCAGGATGGGACACAGGCCTTTAACGCCTGTGTCACCAGGGCACGTCTTTGAGACGGGTCTGTCTGGGCCCAGGTGTCAAATCCGGCCAGGATCTCAGGGCGTCCGTCAAAGCGGATCAGACACACCCGGTCCGTGTCGGTCACGGTATCCAAGATATCACTGACCTGCGTCAAGGCCTGACCCCAGAGATCCTCCCGCTGCATGGACGCGCTGGTATCGACCAGCAGGACCAGTCGCCTGGAGATCGCGCTTGACTGGCTGTCTGCGGCCTGCCCCCAGAAGGGCCGTGCAAAGATCATGGCCAGGAGACACAGCATCAGACACCGCAGCAGGAGCAGCGGCCACTGCTCCACGCGGCTGCGGTGACGCAGGCGCGGCGGGGAAGGCGACAGAAACATGAGGGAACTGAATGTCACGTGCTTGCGCGTGTGGCGCCGAATCAGATGCAGGACAATGGGCACGCCCACGGCTGCGATCCCTGCTAGAAAGAGGGGATAGAGGAAACTCATTTTGCACCCCCCCGCTGCCTGCGCAGGACCTGTTTGCGCCGCCACATCCGATGCTGGAGAAAGTCCAGCAGGGCCAGATCAAAAGGACGGTCTGTGGCAAACAGGTGATAGTCAATGCCCAGGCCGCGACAGACGGTGTCCACCCGGGCCAGGTGATTCTCGAGCTGCTGCGCATAGGACGCTTGTGCCACACCCGGGTCGACATACAATTGCCGACCGGACTCCATGTCCTTGAACAGGGCCGGTTCGTTGAATTGAAAGTTGAGTTCTTCCGGATCCATCACGTGAAACAGGACCACATCATGTCCGCCTGCACACACGAGGCCCAGGTCGGTTTCCAGAGACTCAATGGGGGTGAGTAAATCCGAGATCAGAATGACCAGCCCGCGGCGCGTGACCATGCGTGCGATCTGCTGGATGGGCAGACGCAAATCCGTGGCCGTGCCCTGCGGGGGCTGCTCCAGCGCGGCCATCAACTGATGCAGGTACGTGGGACGATGCCGCGGGGGCAGGATGGTCTCGATCTTCTCATCAAACGTCATCAGGCCCACGGCGTCACCCTGAGAAAACAGGAAATAGGCCAGCGTCGCGCACAGTGTGGCTGCGTATTGGGCCTTGGTGTAGGGGGTACTGCCGTAGCCCATGGACCGACTCTGATCCACGAGCAGGTGACACTTGAGATTCGTTTCGTCTTCAAATCGCTTGATGTACAGTCGGTCCGAACGTGCATACAGATGCCAGTCAATGTAACGCGGATCGTCGCCCGGGCTGTAGGATCGATACTCGGTGAACTCCGCAGAGAAGCCGTGATACGGGCTGCGATGGATGCCCTTCCAGAACCCCTCGACAATCACCTTGGCACGCATCTCCAGGGACTTGATGCGCATCAGAGACACCGGATCGATCAACTCCGAAGAGGCTCTGGTATAGGGGACATGGGACGTGCGGGCACACATGATTACTGGCCTTCCCGCACAGACTCGAGCAGGCGGCCGATCAACTGCTCGACCGTGGCCCCCTCGGCCTCGGCACGGTAGTTGATCAGGATACGGTGACGCAGCACCGGATACGCCAGGGTGCGGATGTCCTCGTAATTGGCATGGGATCGGCCCACAAGCAGCGCTCGAGCCTTGGCACCGAGCACCATGTACTGAGAGGCGCGCAGGCCGGCACCCCAGGTCACCCAGTCGTTCACGAAGCTCAAGGTATTGTCCGGTCCGGGACGGGACGCGCCTGCAATGCGCACGGCATAGCGCACCACGTCCTGGGCAATGGGCACCTTGCGCACCACGTCACGAAAGGCCAGGAGTTCCTCGCCTGTAAACACAGGCTTGATCGGCTCAGGCACACGTGCGGTGGTTTGCGAGACCACAGCCACCTCATCTTCTTCAGACAGGTAGTCCACAAACACGTTAAACATGAAGCGGTCGAGCTGGGCCTCAGGCAGGGGATAGGTGCCTTCCATTTCAATGGGATTCTGCGTGGCAAATACATAGAACGGCTCCTGGAGTCTGTGTGTCACGCCCGCAGCAGTCACGTGGTGTTCCTGCATGGCCTCCAGCAGCGCAGCCTGTGTCTTGGGCGGCGTTCGGTTGATTTCATCGGCCAGGATCATGTTGGCAAAGACCGGCCCCTTGACAAAGACCATTTTGCGATGGCCGTCCACCTCCTCCAGGATTTCGGTGCCCGTGATATCGGCAGGCATGAGGTCCGGCGTGAACTGGATACGACAGAAACTCAGGTCAAATAACTGAGACAGGGAATGCACCAACAATGTCTTGGCCAGACCCGGGGCCCCGGTCAGCAGGCAATGTCCCCCGGCCAGCACCGCAATAAACAGGTGCTCGATCACATCGTCCTGGCCCACGATCACCTTGGAGAGTTCCGCACCCATGCGATCACGTGCCCCCTTGATCTGCTCCACGGCCTCACGCTCCACGTCATATGCCTCAGTTGCCAAAATACCCGTCCTTTCTAACCTAAACCCTAGTCCCTAACCCCTGACCCCTCTAAATCAATGCGTCATCGCATAAAACACAATATTGATGCCCATGGGATACGCCTTGGTCTCCGAGAACTCATGGAAGTACCATTCGTCTACCCCCTCTTCCTCCCAGCCGTCACCCAGGTCCGTGTTGTGACAGATGATCGCCATCATGCGATCGTCGTCATCAAACAGGGCCTTGAAATGGACCACCTGGGCATCCGGACGTTCCCAGGTGATGCCCTGGCTGCGTCCCTGAATGGCTGTATTGATGTTGGGAATCTGGGGCTTTTCCTTCAAGTCAAACACGGCATGAAAGATCGGGTGATCCACAGACAGTTCCACGGGCTCACGCAACGGAAACACACGTTTCATTTCAAAATAGAAGTTGGCCCATTCTGCCTCGCCCCAGAAATCATCCACCATGAGGAAGCCCCCATTGAGCAGGTAGGTGCGCAGGGCATCCACCTCAGCTTCACTGAACCGGAGTCTGCCCGGTTCCACGATATAGATGAAGGGATAGTGGAACAGTTCCGGATCTGTGAGCCGCAGAACCTTGCCGTCCGGATTGACCTCCATGGCAGTCAACTGATGCAGGCGATATGAAAAATTGAGGTCGCTGTCCGGATAGTCCGTGTAGGCACCTCCGCCGCCGCCGCGGCCCCAACCTCCGCCGCCTCTGCCTCGACCGCCACGCCTGCCGCCGAAGCCACCGTCAAAGCCCCCACCGCCACCTCGATAACCGCTGCCGGAATCGTATTCAATACGCACAAAGGTAAACACATCCTGGTCAAACGCAGGATCAGGCTGCCAGTCCGGCACGCCCCTGCGGTCCACACGCGTGCCGCCTGGAAACCGCTGCGCCAGGGTGCCTCCCACGACTAATGTTACGGCAATCACCATCGCCCATTTCAATCTGATCATGGCGTCCCCTCCCTGGACAACTGGAGCAGCAGCTGATGCGCCTCACGGAATCGCGGGGCATCGGCCAGGGCCTCCAGCACGTGACGTTTGGCCTGCGTGGAATCTTTGTCGACCAGCAAGCGGGCCAGTTGATAATGCACCTGGGCCGGATCTGCCGGGTCCAGGGCCAGAACGTTTTCATAACTCGCCACGGCCTGGTCAGGTCGCATCAGGGCCTGGGCTGCCTGGGCCATCAACCGATGCACCTCGCCCAGCATGGGATACACGGCCAGGTATCTCTCCCCCTGCTCGAGCACACTGGCCCACTGCCCCTCTTTTGCATCCATACGCATGAGACGAAGATATGCCTCTGTGGCGTCTGCGCTGTGTTGTATCCACTGCATCAACACGGCACGTTCCTCCTGCGTCTCATCCAGTTGACGATACACCTGTGCCAGCATGGCATAGGCATTCCCCTCGCCCGTGTAGGCCGGATACAGTTCGATCAAGCGTTTTAGCGGGGCCTTGGCAGATTCCCACTGCTGTTCGGCCATGAATTGACCGGCCTGCAGCGTCAAGGCCCAGAAACTGTTGGGATGATCGGTCAGCCATTGTGTCACCACCTCGGCACTGACCGGGCCCGGCCCGGTCTCGGCCGGCTGATCCCAATCCACGTCCTTGGCCAGGCCCTCGGCCTCAGCGCGGGCAAAGGCCGCAAATCCCTGTTCCAGGCGATCCAACGCGGTGGTGTGTTTTTCTATCACAGCATTGATCTCCTCGCCCTCGCCCAGATCCTTGAGTATGGCCTTGATGGCATCCATGCCATATTCGCTGACCAGATACTCGACTGCCAGGGACGATTCGTAATAGGCAAACTGCATATGCATGGAGGTCGGCGGACTCATAAATGCACTGCTTAAATGCGTGATCGGCGTGAGATCACCGCCCAGAATCATGCTTCTGTACTGGGGCGTCATGCGCTGGCCCCAGGCTGGATCATGCTGGCGCTCTTCATACACCGAGAGACCTTCACTGAGCCAGCGAGGCATCTTGTTGTTCGTCAGGTTGAGTGTGACCACATGACAGAACTCATGCCAGAGGGTCGCCTGCCAATTGCTTCGCAGCTCGAGCTTGGGGCTGTTGGCCGTGATCACGTCGCCAAAACACACACCCAGATATCCGTCCCCACCGGGCATGCCAAAGGTGCGCACTGCAAAGTCCTGCTGGTTCTTGAACAGCTCCAGGGTAATGGGCTTGTCCAGAACCAGACCATATTTTTGCGATAACTGAGTTTTGGCCCGTTTGAGCAGGGCCATGACACGGTCGCCATAAATCCCGGCTTCCTGCGGATCCATCCGAATGATGAGATTATCATCCGTCAAGGTCGTAAACTTGGCCATGTGGTCACGCAGCGTGACCATGTTGTAGGCCTGGACATTGTATTGATCTGCCTGATACACGGCATTGGCCAGGCTCCAACCCTTTTCATTGCCCAGGCGGAGCAGGTCTTCTGCCAACTGAGCCCGTGCAGGCGCATACCTGCTGTCAAATTCCAGGGCCTTTTCCTGATATTCAGCGCCCTTGGCGAACCAGTACCGCTGAGACAGCTTGCGCCCGATCAGGTGATCCACGGCAGGATTGTCCTTCCAGAATTTCAATGCCCGGCTTCGATTGGGGGCAATGGCGAACGCGTCGTTGGTCAGGTGCGAGATGACACACCGCAGGGCCCAGGCCTCGGGATGCCACGGATTCACATCCAGCAGACGCTTGAGCAGGGCTTCGGCGCCCTCGTAATTTTCCGCATCGATCTGATGCTCTGCCAGGAGCAGCAGGGAGTCCGCATGGTTCGAATTGATGAGCAGGGCCGCGTCCAGAGACAGGAGCATGGCCTTGCGATCACTGTAGTAAAACGCCTTGGCCAGGCCATAATGGGCCCGGGGTTCGTCTCCGAAGCGTTCCAGGGCCTTGCGGAACTGCGTGGCTGCCAATTCGTAATCCTGCTTGGCCAGGGCCAGGTCACCCGCGGCCAGATAGGCCTCCACATCGTTGGGGTCCTTGCGCTGCGCCTTGGTAAAGAACTCATCCAGGATCAACTTCGGCTCACCCCCCAGCAGCAGGAGAGTTCGGCCCACTGAGACCTGATCCTTGGCAGGCAAGAATGCCAACTGACGCACAGACGCCGATCGATAGATCTGCTGCAGCATCATCTGTGCCAGATCAGCCTGCCCATTGTGCTGAAATGCATGATACGCAGTAAAGGGCACAGAAAGACTTCGGGGATAGTTGCGAAGCTGTGTCATGGCGGCCAGGGCGGCCTCTTTGTATTGACCGGTGGACATCATGGCATTGATCTGAAGACAAGCCCATTCATCGGATCTTTCCCAGTTGGACATTGCAGAATTGGCGTCTGAGATGCATTTCGCGTAATCCCCCTGCCTGAAAGATTGACGGGCAGACTCGATATCAGGCGAATCCGCAGAAAACACAGGCCCTGCCAGCACAGACAGACACCCCAATACACAGACCTGACGTATCAATACTGCGGGTACGCATTTCATAGTCAATTCAGCCTTTGGTCCAAAACACCGTTTGTACCCATTAAGTGAACGCACACCCTGAGGGGTTTCACTTTTGGTCATATTTCAGCTCACTGAAAGGCAAGCAACCTGAGTTCCTTCGATACCAGGCCCCTCGATGTTCTCAATCGAGACAAAAAACCTTGAAGTTCTCAAGGACTCTGCGAGAGATCTATCACTGACTGACATTGAACGGATACAAGTCCGTCATCACAAGATCTGGAAAGAATATGTTAATGGTTTTGGTCTACCATGACAGAGCCATGGATCCTGCTACAAGGCATTTGATGCCACAATGTCTTCACCCAGATCCTGCATGTAATCAATGCCAGGCATGTCAAATCCGTGGTGCCTCAGGAATTCCTGTTTGAAGCCCTCAATGTCTGCCAGTTGCCGGGCATTGCCGTCATTGATACGATCCCAGAGGTCTCTGACCGCCTCCTGGACATCCTCCCGCATTTCCCAATCGTCGAGGCGGATGCGGCCCTGATCATCGGTCTTTGGCGGCGGGACCGACGTCCCGAACAGGAAGTCACGATACAGACGGTTCATCTGCTGGATACAGTTTTCGTGGAGCCCCTTGGCCTTCATGACCCTGTAGAGTAGAGAAATGTACAGAGGCACTGCAGGAATCACGGCGCTGGCACGGGTGACCAGGGCCTTGTTCACACTGATCCAGGCCTGGCCCTTGATTGGCTCAAGACGTTGAGTCAACTCACCCACCGTCTGCTCGAGATGGGCCTTGGCCCGGCCAATGGTCCCATCTCGGTACACGGCACGCGTACATTCCGGCCCGATATAAGACAGGGCCATGGTGCGCGCACCCTGAGCCAATACACCGGCATCCATCAGGTATTGAATCCACAGGGACCAGTCTTCCCCACCCATGACCTTGACAGTCTGTTCCACCTCCGTGGGGGAGGCAGGCTGGGCCGTGACCTCTGTGACCTCGCCTGTGAGGAAGTTCACGGTCTTGGACGTGGAGGGCTCACCAATGGGCTTGATCACGGAACTGAACAGATCGCCGGTAACCGGATCTTTGCGACGGGGCGCAGCAATGCTGTACAGAAACCAGTCGATCTGGCCCAGATGGGTTCGGATGGTCTCAAGCACCTCTTCCTTGGCTTCGTTCGAAAAGGCATCTGCATTGATATTCCACACGCCAAGCCCTGATGCTCGTGCCTGTCGGGTAAAGGCCTCGGTATTGTACCACCCGGCAGAGGCCGTGCGTTTGGCGCGGCCGGGCCGCTCGAAGGCCACACCCAGGGTGTCTGCCCGGCAGGCAAAGGCCGACACGATGCGTGCGGCCAGACCATATCCATTGGACGCCCCGATGATGAGTACGCGTTTCGGCCCAGTCATCGGCCCCTGGGATTTGATGTAATTGATTTGCTCCAGCACCTGCGCTTCACAACCCAGAGGATGGGCTGTCAGACACACATTGTCCCGAATAACCGGTTCGATGATCATAATGACTTACTCCTGATAACCTACTTCAATTTGTCTGACCCGCGCCAGCATAATGGGGTTCATCAGCTCGAGCAAGTGTCTACAGTTTTTTTTACGAACACGCGTGCCACAAGGTTCAGATGACGATTCGGACTCCGAAAAGTAACGCCAGGGACTGGCGGCTGCTTCAAAATTCTCCATGTCAGCGCCTTACACGTCAGCGCAGCGGCGTGTCTGAGGCTGCGAAGCCTTCAAGATGTGGATGCGGCTTGCAATAAATATCAATGTTGCATCTCCTCCATTCTCTTCTATAATCAATATCAGCGTAAGCACTATAGAATGTAATCCCGTACATGATATGGGTGTATTCAACATGAACAGGCCAACTGCTTTTACCTTGATCGAACTCCTGGTCGTGATCGCCGTGATCGCAATTTTGCTGGCACTGCTCGTGCCCTCCCTGCAAAAGGCCCGAGATCAGGCCAGAGACGTGGTCTGCAAGTCCCACTTAAGGGGTGTCGGTGTCGGCATCAGAATGTACCTTGATGACAGCAACCAGCGCATGCCGGATATGTATACCTACACTTCCGCGTCGAATGGTCATCTGTGGTGGGATAATCAAGGGAATCTACTTCGGCCCAGTGACGACCGCGCCTACTGGGGCGTTGCCTATTTTGACTACGTACAGGACAAAAAAGTATTCGGCTGTCCCGCGTTTCGGAATTTCGCTGATATCATTGCCCAGGATCTGCTCTACGGTGGTGATCACCGATTCATTTATACGTCGGCATTCGCCAGCAATGGCTGGTTGAGTAAAGAGAAAATTACGAGTATACGCCGCTGCTCCGAAGTCATCCTGGCGCACGATCACATGGAACCGAGAATGGAACATGGCAACAGGGCTGAAAGATCGGACATGCTTTTCCCAAGCCCCACAGGTGTCAATCTGACCCATTATCGCACCGGCGCAGGTCGCACGAACTGGTACCGAGGCATATTCAGGCATGCCGTGCGCAAGGGCGATGATGTGCAGACTGGAGGCAGTCTTAATACGCTCTGGCTGGACACCCATGTCAGCCGCATCAGGGAAACCACGGGACAGGGTGTGCTCAAACGCTGGTACGATCCATTGGGAAAAAATCCCTGAAGAAACACTGACGAGCCTGGCTCATCCGTCGGACGCTCACAGGCCGGAGGCCTCGCGTTTACGTCCCGGTAGTTCTGCAGCCAGGATGTCCACGTACAGGCGCGGCAGCTGGGCATCGGTCTCTCGCAACCAGGCCATGAGCTTGGCCTTGAGCTCCGCGGCCTTGGCCGGTTTGGTGCTGTACAGGTTGACGCTCTCCCTGATATCCAACTTCAGGTTGAACAGCTCGTGGTCATCGTTGTCGTAGTGGTGGATGTACTTGTAGTCGCCGCACCGGATCACCGATCCCATGTCATTCATGCCGTGGTAGCAGTAGTGGGGGTAGTGCCAGTAGAGGGCATCGCGATCCAGGGGACCGCTGCCCGACGCCACGGGCAGGAGGCTCTGTCCATCGAATTCTTGCGCAGCATAGTCGATACCCGCAGCGTGAAGGAAGGTCGGGGCAAAGTCCATGGAGATCGCAGGTGTCGATTCAATCGCCCCAGCCCGTATGCGTCCAGGCCATCGCATGATCATGGGCACGCGTATGCCGCCTTCATAGAGGTAGCCCTTGGCAGCGCGCAGCGGATCGGCCACCGAGGCCCCGGGCATCTGTCCGTTGTCCGACGTGAACACCACGAGCGTATTCGAGGCCAGATTCCTCTGGTCGAGCGCACGCAGGACCCGGCCCACGGCCAGGTCCATGCCCTCGACCATGGCCCTGTATCGCAATTCAATGTCCGGCTCCTTGACCGAGCCGTCTGCGTTGCGTGCGTCCGTGTAGTGCGCGTACAGGTCGGGCGTGGCCTGGATGGGCCAGTGGACCGTGTAGGTCCAGAAGCAGAGGAAGAACGGGCGCGTGTCATCCTTGACCGTGTCGAGGTAGTCGACCGCTTCCTGGGCCAGCAGATTTGGCAGATACTCGCCAGGCTTGCCCTTCTTGTAGTTGGGCATGTTGATGGGCGCGTAAAAGGTGCCTGGCCCGCCCATGGCATTGCCCGCGATGTTGAGGTCAAAGCCGAAGCTCTCGGGGAACAGCGACGTGTCCGTGCTGTTGTAGTCCGGACCGGCCAGGTGCCACTTGCCGATGAATGCCGTGCGGTAGCCGGCTGCCTTGAGACGCTGGGCGATGGTTCGGTATTGTTTGTCGAGCACGTGCCTGGACCGGCCAGGTCCCCACAGGCGTCCAATGCGCTCGTCGGGTGTCGCACCGGGCGCAGGCTGGGCGTCATAAAAACTCCACCGATCCGGGATGTGGTTCGTCACCTTCACGCGCGCCGGGGCCAGGCCGGTGATGCACGCGGCACGCGTGGGCGAACACACGGGCGCGGCAGCGTAGAAGTCGGTAAATCGGGTGCCCTGTGCGGCGAGACGGTCCAGGTTTGGTGTCACGAACTTGTCATTGCCCTGCGTGTGAATGTCCATCCAGCCGAGATCGTCGATCATGATGAACAGGATGTTGGGGCGCGTGCGCAAGGAGGTCTCTGCCGCGAGACAGGAGGTTGCAGCCAGGGTGCAGAGGACTGTGACTGTCACGCACAGGTATTTCGATTTTTTTATCTTGTCATGGATCATACACCGATATCCTCCGTTCTGTGTCGGGCAGGCAGCCTGGTCTAGGGCGCACGTTTGTTCGGGATGTCCGGCAGACGCTCAAATCCCCTGGGGAATGCGGCGTCCACCTCGTCCCACCAGGCATAGAGCCTGCCCAGCATGGCATCGCGCAGCTCGGGCAGGTCCTGGGCGAGGTTCTTGGTTTCGCTGATATCGTCTTTGAGGTTGTACAGTTCGAGTGTATTGTCTGTAAAAAAGTTCACTAATTTGTAATCCCCCAAGCGTATGGCGCCGCAGGGTTCACCCTTCTGGTTGGATTTGTGGGGATAGTGAAAATAGGTCGCTTCATGCACCTGCGTGGCCTGTTGCCGCAGTACCGGCACCAGGCTCTTGCCGTCCATGTGCTGATCCGGTCTGAGAGGCAGGCCGACCATGTCCAGAATGCTGGGATAAAAATCCATGCTCGTGATCACGGCATCAGATACCGTACCGGGTGTCACCTCGCCCGGCCATTTGATGATGGCGGGTTCGCGAATGCCGCCTTCGTACAGCCATCCCTTGCCCGCCCTGAGCGGCGTATTGGCCGTGGGTGTCCCCTCGGAGGTAGACAGGCCGCCATTGTCTGAAAAGAAACACACAATGGTATTGTCTTCCAGTCCCAGGGCCTTGATCTTGTTGAGAATGGTGCCCACGGCCATATCCATGGATTCCACCATGGCGGCGTAGGTGGGGTGGTCCTGGGCCTTTCTATATTTGAAGGTCTTGCCGGCCGCATGCTCCTCGCCAAATCGCTCGGCGTCCGTGAGCCCCAGGGCCTTCTGTTTTTTCTCGTATTTGGCCACCCTCTCTGGCGGCGCACAGAAGGGCGCGTGCACGGTATAGAAGGACACATACGCCAGAAACGGCCCGTCCTGGTGATCCTCTATGAACTGGGCAGCCTCTGCGGCCAGACGATCGGTAATGTACTGCCCGTCCGGGCCGTTCTCAATATTCGGTATATTCCATGGGGAAAAGAACTTGTTGGGGATGTACAGGCCGCCGCGCCAGTGTCCCGCCACATTGAGATCGAACCCCTGCGCCTGCGGCCAGAATGTTCCCTCGCCGGCCTGGTTGTTCAGATGCCATTTACCAAAGAAGCCATTGGTGTATCCTGCCGTCTTGAGCGCTTCGGGCAACAGGACCTCTTCCAGGGGCAGGTTCTTGACATAATCGGGATTGCCGCGGCCGCCAATATACTGGGTCAGATGGAGGCGTGCCGGATTCTTGCCCGTCAGGATGGAGGCGCGCGTGGGCGAACAGATGGGCGAAGCTGCGTAGGCTTGTGTAAAACGCATGCCCTCAGTCGCGAGTTTGTCCACGTTGGGCGTTTCATAGAAACGGCTGCCGTTTGCACCGATGTCCATCCAGCCCATGTCATCGATCAAAATAAAGACGACATTCGGTCTCTTGGCGGGCTTGACAGCGGCATGGGCCGTGTTGAGTGCCTGCCCGGCCAGCGAGAGAAACGCCAGAGCGGCACCCACAAAGCGCAAAACATATCGACGATTCGTTGGATTCTTAATCATGACGTTGCTTTCTCCAGGATTAGGCCTATCTGTTTCAACTACAGCCGCAATTATACGCCTGGGATCGAGGCAGGGCAATGGAAAACAGGTGCATGGTACACGGTGCCGGGCCGGGTCATGCGCCAATCGGGGACACGAAAGTCCTCTGCGGTTCCTGATAATTATTTCGAGTGTTTGAAGTTCAGAGAGCTGGTTTCAAAGCTCATTTTGTATACTGGTCGATCACCAGTGTGATGGTCCGCTGGCAGGCCGGGGCAGATCTGTACACACCCCGAGCGCGGTACATGGCCCCTTCATACAAACCGGTTTTCACGGCCAATGGTAGGTTGGCCAGATACGCCTCTTCCCACTGCAGCTGCTGCCTGAAAAGATACTCCAGCTCTTTCTCCGGGGTCTTTGCAGCGCGCAGTCCCTGTCTCTGCTGCTGTATGTCCCGACTGTGTTGATCAAACTCGTCCTTGCCCCAGGGCGTGGGCACAGGTGTCTGCGCGTCGATGAGTTCTGCCCACTTGATCTTGTCCGGTTCCATGTGAGTCGTCACATTCAACTCATAGGGCTCTGTCAGCGTGCTGGGCAGTTCATAGGCCACAGATGAGGTATAATACTCATCGGCCAGGCAGGCCATATGGTGACCGAACTCGTGCACAAACACGTACTCGGCAAAGGCATTGTCCGCCGCGGCCGTGATGTAGAGCTGGTAGATCCCCCCACTCCCCATAGATGCTGCAGAATCCCCGCGAGTAGAGCACAGCGCTGCTTGTCCGATCCCGGACCTCGAACCGGTATTTTCCCAGACGCAGGCCGTCGACCCGCTGCGTCCTGCTCCCGGCCCAGGGCCCGTCCTGCACGATTTAGTCAAACGCGAAGTGTTCTTCCGCAGCCGTACCCGCGTGATAGTAGTCAAATCGCAGGGTTGTGTCGGAAAAGCCTGCCGTGAATCCGGGGTCGGCATAGGCTGCCCCGGAAAGGGTAAAGGCGGCAAGTATGAGAATAAGAGGCCGTCGTTTCATTTCAAAAAAAGGACACGTCGGTGTTTCCGACCCAGCCGCTATCCGGTCCATTCCAATCCTCGACAAACCGTTCCTGCGCAGTGGGCAGGTTGTGCGTGGGATCAATCGTTCTCCACTTGACGTGCCCATCGCCAAAGAGCTGGCTGCGTCCGGTGGCCTGTGCATTCGGTGATTTTACAGCCCCCATGGGACTGGCAAAGTTGGTTTCATTCCAGGACCAGCCATTACGGCCATGGTTGTAGCGATAGGCTGAATCACTGCTGTCGAGGTTCAGAATCTCGGCCATCAGCAGGGTTCTGGCATTCGGGACCTTTCCGCTCAGAGCCCGCTTGGCATTCGGGCTGCAGGCCTGATCACTCATGAGGTCAGCCCTGCCAAAGTAGCTGTAGGCAATTTCTGCAAAATCATGATTGGGCCAGTTGATATTTCTGATCCACTGCTGCATGAAGTCACCGCTGCAGCTGGGGCAGGTCACCATATCCGTGGCCTCTCCGGTGTCTTTGTAATTGGACCCAAAGGCCTTGATATACGGATTGATCCCCTGAATATTCCACATGGTAGCGCCACGACTGTTTTCCTGGGGCTTATTCATAATGTAGTGCGGATAGGCATTCCCGCCCCACGCCATGGCCATGGCCATCATGATACTGTCATTGTCCGACGAGTACATGACCACGGCCGTACCCCACTGTTTGAGCCGGCTGCTGCAACTGATTCGCCGAGCCGCGTCTCTGGCTTTCTGCAGTCCGGGCATGAGTACACCCATGAGTACGGCAATAATCGCGATGACCACCAGCAACTCAATGAGGGTGAAGCCAACGCGTTTCTTCTGAACCACACACAGGTCATGGGAGGCCATCATGTTTTTGGATATCATTGCCTGTTTCTCCTCAATCTCAGGGCAACTGATCGGAATACTGATTTTACAGCTGTCTGGATGATTATACGTCCCGAAGCCGGGCAGATCAACATGAAAACCGCGTCCAACCGTGTACCCCGGTTGGGGTGTCAAGTCTGTGCCCTTGATTTGCCATGATACTGGGGTATAATCAGTGCCTTGACGACACATTCAGACACCTGTCAGCCGAGTGGAGCCAAGGTTAAAGCCACGTTAAACAAGTAGGGATCTATGAGACGATTACCGTTATCCGTCATTCTGTGTATCGGCGCTGCCTTGTCCCTGCAGGTGAACGGGCAGCACACGGCCACGCCCGTAACCAGGGCGTGGGAGGAGTTTACCGCAAACAAACAAGGGTCTCTTTTTGCCGGGATCACGTGGGACGCGCTGGGGCCTGTGATCAACTCGGGGCGCGTGGAGACGCTGGATGTTGACCCCGGGCGTCCCGGCACAATCTACGTGGGATTCGGATCAGGCAATCTCTGGAAGACGACCAATCATGGTTTCTCGTGGAAACCCATCTTCGATGACCATCCCGGCTACAGTATCGGAGACGTCTGTATCGCCCCCAGCCAGAGCCGAACGGTCTATGTGGCCACCGGAGAGAATCTGCGTGCCAAACGCGGCCACACATTCGCCGGGGCCGGTGTGTATCGGTCCGACGACGCGGGCGAGACCTGGCGGTCGCTGGGACTGGCCGATACGTATCACGTGGGACGCGTGGCTGTGCATCCTGCCAATCCCGACATTGTGTTTGTGGCGGCCCTCGGACATTTTTACTCGGCCAACACAGAGCGGGGTCTGTACAAGAGCAGCAATGGGGGACGCACGTGGCGCAGGGTGCTGTTTGTGGATGACCGCACTGGGGCCAGTGATGTGGTGATTTCACCGTCCGATCCGTCCGTGGTCTACGCCTCCACCTGGCAGTGCAGTGAGGCCATTGGCGGGCCCGGCAGCGGTGTATATCGAAGTACGGACGGCGGTGAGTCGTGGACAGAATGTCACGGCGGGCTGCCTGACGGCCCCATGAACGGCCGCACCGGTCTGGCGGTCTCGACGCAGAACGCCCATCGCGTCTACGCCCTGACAGACAACCTCAACCTTCTTGGACAAGAGGACACCGGTGAACTGTACCGAAGCGATGACGGCGGCAAGACATGGATCAAGCCTCATGCCGAGAATCTGAAGATATTCAGTTCCTTTGGTCATGTGTTTACGGATTGTTTTGTCACTCCCACGGATGACAACGAAATTTACGCCCTGGGGATCACCGTCTTGAGGAGTACGGACGGCGGACGGCGCTTCACGCAGCTCGGCGGCCAGGTGCGGCACATCAATCCCTCTCCGGCCCAGGCCTTTCATCTGGATCATCACGACATGTGGATCAATCCGAACAACCCGGACCATGTGATGGTCGGCAACGACGGGGGACTCTACATCTCCTATGACAGGGCCCAGTCGTGGATGCATTACAACAACCTGCCGGTCGGTGAATTCTATTTTGTGCGTACGGACAATGACACACCGTATCGCATCTACTCCGGGACCCAGGACGATGCGGCCGTACGCGGACCCGCGAAGCCCCTCAGGCAAAACGGCCCGGATGGCTGGGAGTACGTGTGGATCGATCCCTGGGCCGGCGGCGACGGCGTGGTCACGGCCCCGGATCCTGCAGATGCCAACACGGTCTACTTTGAGGCCCAGAATGGAGACATCCGACGCAAGCACATGCCCACGGGCCTGACCACAGGGATCACACCCCGACTGCCAAAGACGCATCCGGGCAAACTCTTTCACGAATGGCTGACCCCCTTTTTTGTGTCACAGTACAATCCCCTGACACTCTACTACGGTGCCAATTACGTGTTCAAGAGCCTTGATCGTGGATCGACCTGGCGTGACATCAGCCCCGACCTGAGTGACTCGTCCGATCCGGCACGATGCGGCCAGGGGGTGACTGCACTGGCCGAGTCGCCGGTGTCCCAGGGACTTGTGTATGCGGGCACGTCAGAGGGGGCCCTGTGGGTGACGCGTAGCGACGGCGCGGCCTGGACAGAGATCTCCGGCGGTCTGCCGGCCCGGTACATCAAGAGTATCGCCCCGTCTCGATTCAAGCCGTCCCGCGTGTACGTGACATTGAGCGGGATCAGGGAGGATGAATTTGCCGCCATGGTGTATGGGTCGGAGGATGAGGGTGTCACCTGGACGTCCATTGGGTCGAATCTGCCCAGCGCACCGGTCAATGTGATCCTGGAGGACCCTGTGCATGAGCAGGTCCTGTATGGCGGCACCTTCAGCGGGGTGTTCGTGTCCCTGGATCGCGGGCGATCCTGGCAGGTCCTGGGCTCAGGCATGCCCCACTGCTTTGTGGCGGACATGACGATCCAGGCCAGAGACAGGGACCTGATTGCGGTCACGCACGGCCGGGGCATTTTCAAGCTGGACCTGGAGCCGTTATACGCGTATCTGGCCGACCCCTCGGATCAGGCCCGCTGCCTGTACATCGCAGAGGCGATGCTTCCCTCACAAGATGCGTCCGGACAGAGACCCGATATGACCCGTTACGATCCCGTTCAATTCCATGTGTATCTGCCCACTGCAGACACGCTCCAGATGGAGATCCTCGATGCCGACCAGAAGGTCATCAAGTCCTCTGCCGTGACATCGGTCCGGGGATGCAATACCTATGCCTGGGATCTCGTCACTCAGACCATTGAAAAGGATAATCCGTATCACTTCAAGACGCACATTTTTCCCGAGGCAGGCAAGTACGGTCTTCGATTTCGGTCGGACGAAACCGTCCTCGAGACGGCCTTCGTGATCACGGCACAGGACCCTGCTCAACGTTGAGTCCGCGGTCACTGCGTCAGATATCAAGCTTGAAGAAATTCGGTCACAGCATAATGACAGACACCGGCGACAACCAAGGAGAACAGGCATGATGACTGCAAGAGTTCGGCCAACAGAATGGTGGCGTGGATTGACCCTCCTGGCAGTGGCCCTTGTCGGGGTCGCGGTGCATGCCCAGGTGGGTCCGGGCCCAGTGACATTTTTCCCTGACGCCCCGAACGAGCTGTCGTTTCCTGCGCAGCAGGCCCGGTACGTGCGCCTTGTGATCGTGGCAGGATCCGGCAGCCAGCCCTGCATTGACGAACTCGAGGTGTATGGCGAAGGGAGTATGGAAAACCTGGCTCTCGCTTCAAAAGGGGCCAGGGCCACGGCGTCCTCCTGTCTGGCCGGATACACGATCCACCGTATCGAGCATCTCAACGATGGGTTGTACAGCAACCGGTGCAGTTGGATTGCCGCCGGTCAAGTCAATGAATGGGCGCAGATCGAACTGCCCCGGACGCAGCCAGTGACCCGGGTGGTCTTCTCCCGGGACCGCGAAGGCCAGTATCGCGACCGCCTGCCGCGGATCGTGGAGGTGCAACTGTCCATGGACGGTGTCACGTGGCAGACCGTGTGCCGGGTCGAGGGAGCCCTGCCGCCTGCACCGCAGTATGTCGGCTATGTGCCGCCCGCTGACTTGCCCAAAGACTTGACCTGGGACGCGCTGCTGCATTACGCATTTGTATGCGAGCGTGACACATGGCGCCGCATGAATGCCACGGACCACCTGTCACCGCTGCGCGTCGAACGTCCGGCCCGGCCCGGCGGCAAGCCCTACTGGGGCAGAATCGCGAAGCTCGATGCACTGGATCGCGTCCTCGCCCAGATGGACGAGATGTGTCGGCGACTGGCATCGAAGGGGCTCGATGTTTCGGTCGAACGGCGGCAATGGACCGATCTTCGAGGTCGACAGACGCACCAGGCTGCATCACCGGCCGACAAGACCGCAGCAGACGCGCTGTACATGGACGCACGACTGGCCAAGCGAAACCTGATGCTTCGAGATCCCGACCTGGCCCCTCTGCAGCGAATCCTGTTTGCCAAACGTCACCCCTATCTGGCGTCGCACAACTACAGCGACGTGCTGGATTCTCAGTTCCGGCCGGGCGGCGGCATTTGTGTCCTGGACATCCCGAACCGCAATCATCGTCTGGAACCCTCGGCCGCAAAACTGACCGTGCTGTTCGACGCGAGCGAGGGCATCGCGCGTGACCCGGTCGCTGATTTCGAGGCAAAGACACTCTACTTTGCGTACCGCCCCGCTGCCAGCACAACCGCGGGCCAGGCCTGCTACTGGCATCTGATGCGCATGCATGTCGACGGCAGTGAGCCGACCCAGATCACGGACGGTCCGTTCCACGATTATTTTCCCTGCCCCCTGCCGGACGGCGGACTGGCGTTCATCACCACACGATGCAGGTCCCGCTTCCTGTGCTGGCGTCCTCAGGCCTTTGTGCTGTTCCGAATGGGTCCGGACGACGGCACGCCCAGGCCCCTGTCGTTCGCCAATATCAGTGAGTGGACGCCGGAGACGATGCGCGACGGAAGACTCCTGTGGACGCGTTCGGAGTACCAGGACAAGGGCGCCAATTTCGGCCACACCCTGTGGGCCATCCATCCCGATGGCACGCACCCGGAACTGGTGTACGGCAACAACACGAACAACTGCTACATGAATGCCCACGAGGTCCCGGGCACGAACGAACTCTGCTGCACACTGGTGTCACACGGCGGCGATCACAACGGCCCCATCGGCCTGATCGACCTGAGCAAGGGGCCGTACGATCCCACAGCGATCACGACCATCACGCCGGACATCGTGCCCCAGTACGATATGAACTGGCTCCGCGCCGAGTGCTTTCGAGACCCGATCCCCATTGCCCGGGATTATGTCCTGGTGAGCCATGCCCCGGCAGACCGCTTCGGACTGTATGTCATCGACCGCTACGGCAACCGCGAACTGCTGTACCTGGATCCGGACATCGCCAGCATGCGCCCGCGTCCGCTGGGACCTGCGTCCGCACCGCCGGTGATCGCGCCCCAGGAACTGACGCCGGACACGGACCAGGGCCAATTCACCCTGGCCGATGTCTACCTGGGCCTGTCCCCGGCCATTGCGAGAGGCCGGGTCAAATACCTGCGCGTGTGCCAGGAGGTACGATCGGATCTGGAACAACTGACGAACGGCGAATTTCGCAATGACCATGAACCGTTCCAGGACTTCTATGCCACGCCCATCCATCTGGTCAATGGCTCGAACGGCTGGCCGAGTTACGTGGCCAAGGCCTCGCTGGGACTGGCCCCGGTGGAAGCGGATGGCTCGGCCAACTTCTATGCCCCGGCAGGCAAGGTGCTCTATTTGCAGGCGCTGGACAAAGACTACAACGAACTGCAGCGCATGCGAAGTGTGATCCAGCTGCAGCCCGGTGAACGGCGCGGGTGTGTGGGCTGCCATGAAGACCGCCAATCGTCGGCACCGCGACAGCTCACGATCGCTGCGCGCCGCACGCCCAGTGCCCTGGAACCGCCGCCCTGGGGCGCAGGACCGTTCGCATACGAGACCGTCGTTCAGCCGGTGTGGGACGCCCAATGCGTGCGATGTCACGATGCCGCAGACAAGCAGGGTCTCGACCTGACAGGGACACCCGGTCAAGACCGCGTCCCTGCCTCGTATCGAACCCTGATCGCCGGCGACTGGGTCCACTACTTCGACTGGGGCTATGCAGTCCGCCATCACAAGGCCGAGCCGGCCAGCTTCGGTACCTTGAAGAGCAGGCTGTTCAAGGTGCTCGATCCCGGCCATTACGACGTGGCACTGACGCGTGAGGACCTGCGGCGAATCAAGTGCTGGATCGACCTGAATTGCCCGCTCTGGCCCGATTACACGTATCGCCTGGACCGCGGGCAGTCCGTGCTTCAGGCGTTGAAATAGGACATGTCATCACCTGTCACGATTCGAGTGACTGTCAGCCATGCTGCGAAACAGAAGGTGCCGGACAGACGGACGGACAAAGAGCATAAACCGAAAGACCTAGGGAAAGAGTCACGACGATGAATCAACGAACCACAATGCCCATGGCAATTCTTGCAGCCCTTTGCTGCACCAGTGCCGTGGCTGCCACCAAACCGCTCAAGGCCTATATCCTGGCCGGCCAGGCATTTACCGAATCTCTGCTGACACGCGATCAGGATCAAGCTGATGACCAGACGACATCCGTGACGTACTCGGAAGGCAGATTGAGCAACGGGATCATCTCTGTGGCATTCGATTTTAAACAGGGCGTATTCTCCATCCTTGATGCGCCCAGCCACGAGATCCTGCTTTCTGAAGCACGGTTCGGATTGCCCTCGGGAAATCCACCGGGCAGCGTCACACTGATGGGCGTGGAGGATGTGCAGGATCCCCTGGGATGGGGTAAGCGACTCACGCTGCAGGTCATGGACAGGAGCGTGCTCCGCTACGATGAACGGGCCCAGCGTCTGTTTTCCTATACGCTGTACGAGCACCGCCCTGCCCTGGTGTTGGGCTTCGGTCTGAGGACACCCAACTATCTCAGCATGCGCCTGAGGGAAAGCCGACCCCTTGCAGGCGCGCGCCTTTTCGACGGCAAGACCATGACGCAGCCCGTGACACTCAACGGCGCAGCCGGTTCGGAACGGACACAGGTAACCCCCGGGCTCTCGCGCAGCTCGGCCAACAGTCTCATGCTCACGGGGCTGATCGAGGGACAGCGTCGCACGGCTGTCTGGGGCGGCCTGAGTTACAGCGAGTTCGGCAAGTTTTCAACCCTGCAGGATGGGTCACTCGGTCTTTTTGCAGAGGATCCCGTGGGGCGCCTGGTGGATGAGGATCAAACCTATCTGGCAGCGGACACGTTTTACCTGGATGTCCACACCACAGAGCCCTTTGATGCGTTGGAACGCTACGGCATGGCCATGCGCCTGGCCAATCACGCGCACCCCAATGTGTACGACTTTCCCGTACTCTGCGGGTGGAGCACCGGGGTTCTCAGTCGACTGCCCAGTGTCAATAACTCGGCCAGGCTGATTGGAGAACTTGAGCTTGCCAACCAGTGCGGATTGACCAAATATACCAAAGTCTCGCTGCGTCTCGAACCGGACAAGTATCACTTCGACACGGAGCAGGGCTGGTGGGACGATGCCCACATGCGCCAGTTCGGGCATCTGGTACCGCCCTACGACTCCATTGCCGCCTGGAGCGAGGCCATGCATGCCGGAAACGGCATTCCCTACATCTACATGCAGCTCGGCATGCCGTCCGATGATTTCGCTCGCCGGTTTCCCGAATACATGCTCTTCAACGACAGTTCCGAGGTCGACAAGCGCGTGCCCAACAAGACGGGCAGAAACAAGCATCCCCACAATCAGCCGTATGTGACCTACGATTACACGGACAAGGCATTCTCGAACTACTTTGTCCAGACCTGGCGCAAGCTCCATGACGACGGCATTCGCGGGGTCAAGGTCGACTACCCGGCCACGGCCTGGCGTCCCGAAGGCGGCTTTGATGACCGCTACGCCACGTGCAACAGTGCCTACCGCCGGGCCTTTGCATTGCTGCGCGAGGCCATGGGCGAAGACGGTCTGATCGATGAACGCAACCTGGGGGAATCCGGGCGTCCCCGCCTGGACATCACGGCCGGCCTGGTCGATACGCAGCGCACCTGGACGGACTCCAACAAGTATGTCCCGGGCATGGTCACCATCAGCGGACTGCGCTGGTACAAGAACCGGACCGTGTTCAACTACTATCCGGACACCAAGGCCGTGCACAACATTTCGCCCGAGATCCTCAAGTCCATGCTCACCATGGTCTATCTCACCAGCGGGCGCATCGACCTGTCCACCTCTTTCTCGCTGTTCACACCGGAGATCACCCACGATTTTTCCCGTATTTATCCACACTATCCGGAACCAAAGACAGCACGCCCGCTCGATGCCTTTACCGGCATCAACGATCCGCAGGTCTATGACCTGGAACTGACGCCCGACTGGCACCAGATCGCCCTGTACAATACCGGAGAAGACGAGGCCGTGGTGTCCACAGCCATCAGCGGTGACCGCGTGGACAATGCCGTGGGTTTGGATTCGGAAGCGGCCTATCACGCGTACGAGTTCTGGTCCGACACTTACCTCGGCAGGCTCCCGGGCACCGCGAGCATTGCAAGAGAACTTAATCCAAACTGCTGCGCCATGGTTTCTGTGCGCAAGGCACTGCCCCATCCCCAGGTGATCAGCACCAACCGCCATGTGCTCCAGGGCTGGGTTGACCTGACAGGGGTGCGCTGGCATAATGACACAAGAACTTTGAGCGGTACAGCGCATGTCATAGGAGGCGAACCCTTCAAGATCGTGGTGGCCAACAACGGTGCTGAGGTGCTCAAGGCAGATGCCAAGGGCGGCGGGTCTGAACTCAAACCTCACACGGTCGCCGGTCTCAGCTGCCTGACACTCTCGGCCGCGGCCAACACGGATATGGACTGGATACTGACCTACGAGTAAAGGAGCACTGCATGATGGAACAGAAAGTGAGACGGCTGGCCATCTGCCGGGCCTGGGCTCTCGGTCTGTGGATGCTGCTCACACCGGGTGTCTGCGTTCCGGCCCAGGACCTGCCGAACATCCTGTTCTGTCTTGCAGACGATCAGTCCTTTCCGCACGCAAGCGCCTACGGCGAACCCGTGATCAAGACGCCGGTGAGCAACCAGTGGGAGATTCTGCCGGAACAGTCCATCGCTGCGGCCGAAGCGCCGCCGCATGATGTCGTGATTTACGGCGGCACGTGCGCGGGCATTGCCGCAGCCGTGCAGGTCCGGCGCATGGGGGGAAGCGTGGTGGTGATCGAGCCGTCGAGTCGAATTGGCGGCCTGACCACGGGCGGACTGGGTCAGACCGACATCGGCAACAAGGCGGCCATCGGCGGTGTGGCTCGCGAATTCTATCAGCGTGTTCGGCAATATTACAGCGATCCGAACCACTGGACATGGCAGGCCCACGACTCGTATCGCAGCAGCGGACAGAGCCGAACCGGCGACACGGAAGACACGATGTGGACGTTCGAACCGTCGGCCGCCTTGTCCATCATGCAGGATCTGGTTCGCGAGCACCGGATTCCAGTCGTGTCTCGGCAGCGTCTCGATCGTACGGCTCGAGGTGTGAACAGAGAAGGACCGCGCATCGTCGCCATCACCCTGGAGAACGGACAGACGTTTCGCGGGCGCGTCTTTATCGATGCTACGTATGAAGGCGATCTACTCGCTGCAGCAGGCGTCTCCTACACGGTGGGACGAGAGAGCAATGCCACGTACCACGAGACGCTCAACGGCGTGCAGACGCGCCATGCCGAATATCACCAGTTTCTGCCGGGCGTGGATCCCTACATCAGACCGGGCGATCCCAACAGCGGCTTGCTGCCCGGCATCGATCCTGCCGGCCCGGGTATCGAGGGACAGGGTGATCGGCGCGTGCAGGCGTTTTGTTTTCGGATGTGCCTGACCGATCATCCCGAAAACCGCATCCCGTTCGTTCAACCTGCCCAGTACGATCCCCTGCAATACGAACTGCTGCTGCGCAACTTCGAAGCCGGTGAAACAGGTATGCCGTGGATCAATTCCAGCATGCCCAATCGCAAGACCGACACCAACAACCGCACGGCCTTCTCGACCGACTTCATCGGTCAGAATGACGACTATCCCGAGGCGTCGTATGCAGAACGAGAGAAGATTGTCACGCGTCACCGGTCGTACCAGCAGGGATTGATGTGGACGCTGGCCAATCACCCGCGTGTGCCCGATCCGATTCGCCGTGAGGTCGCGCGCTGGGGCACATGCCGCGACGAGTTCGAACGCAAAGACGGCTGGCAGCACCAGCTGTATATTCGCGAAGCCCGTCGCATGATCGGCTCGTATGTGATGACGCAGCACAACTGCCAGGGCCGAGTGACTGCCCGGCAGCCGATCGGCCTGGCGGCCTACACCATGGATTCGCACCATGTGCAGCGCTATGTGGACAGTCACGGCCACGTGCAAAACGAAGGCGACGTGGAGGTCGGCGGCTTTCCGCCGTATCCGATCGATTACCGGGCGCTGACGCCCGAAAAATCGGAATGCGACAATCTTCTGGTGCCGGTCTGTTTGAGCGCCTCGCACATCGCCTTTGGTTCGATTCGCATGGAACCGGTTTTCATGGTGCTCGGTCAATCTGCGGCCACGGCAGCCATGCAGGCCATTGAGACGGACACTGCCGTACAGGACCTGTCATTCGTTGATTTGCAAAAACGCCTGCTTGCCGATGGGCAGGTTCTGGCTTGGACCGGATCCAGCCCATGATCGATCAAGGGACTCTCTGGATAAGACCCTACAGGATAAAAAAGAAACCGCAGGTTCCTTCGTGCAACCTGGCTGCGAGCGCAGCATTGACTCGTGAAGAAAGGACCCACTATGAAGAAGTATCTGTTAGTTTTTAATGTGGCGATTATCATGTACAGCACGTTCGCGTGGGCTCAGGATGTCACGATCTACAGAGGCAACGTCGGTGGCTACACGTCTGTGGGCAAGGAGAGAGTGGACGAGACGTACAATGCAGGGTATTCGATGTATGCGGCAGCGTGGCCCCTCCTGCCTGCGTATCCAGGACACGAGTTTCAATCCGGCCTGTTCGGAACGTGGATGCATGCTCAGAACGACAAGCCTGTGCCTGAGGGCGTCAAGCTGTATTCGGATATTGAGGGCGGGCTTGGCTGGTGGCGTGACACGGAGTATCCCACAGAAACACCCAAATTTATCATGGGCGGCGTGGAGCTGAACTTTCGCGGGTGGGCCAATGGACCCGGCGCGGGCCAGGGACGGGATTGGAACAACCCCAAAGGCAAATACGGCATCGCACAACTCAGCCCCTGGGTGCTGTGGCCTCCGGACGGTCTGAATCTGAAGCAGGGTACGTGCGGCGAACTGTTCGGTTCCGGGTATCTGCCGCTGCCGCTGATTGAGGCGAAGGCCACCACTGCGGGTAAGGACATCCCCACCGGGAATCAGTGCTGGACCCTGTTCCTGAACACCGGAAACTTCAAGGGGCCGGTCGCCTTTTTTACCCCCTATTTCTGGTCCCGTGCGTCCCTTGACGACCCTCGCCTGAGCGGCATGTTTTTTGACAGCCGCCCCTCGCAGGCCAATAAACCTTTCTCCATGGAAACGCAGTATATCCACTGCGCCCAGGCCACGGATTCCAAGGGTCAGACCTACGCACGTATGATCCCGCCCCAGTACCCTGTCGGGCCTGACGGTGATTCGGTGATCATGCACCGCCTTTCAGTGTACAGCAGGAAGGCACTCTGGGACGGCGTGAAGGCCTGGTTTGAAGGCGGCGATCCAGTGGAGGGTCCCATCGACCCTGAAGGGACATGCGTACAAACCTTCAATGGGCAGGGCGGCGCAAACTGGAAGATCTATATGAATCATGTGCCCCAGGAGAAGAGGGCTCCCTTGGCCATGGATGCCTTCATGAGTGCCCGAGTCTCCGACCCATTGACCTTCAAGTTTCAGTGGGACGACAAATGGGTCACGAAGACAGACACCGAGACCGGCTCCCTGGTGACATTGCCGCAATACTATCACCTGCAGAAGGATGATAAAAACGAAAACGGCAAGTGGGTACCGGTTTCGGCCGAAGAGGTCCCTGCGGAAACCGGCCTGAGAAAGGTCAGCTTCAGTCGACCCAAGGAAAGACCGCCCAAGGCCTACGTGACACCGAACGATCCAGAGAGCTGCTGGAAAACCCCCGGCCCGGTCGCCGGCCCCTTTGAAGCGCGTCCCGGCGATGGGAGCGTGGTGACATACTACTGGTATCGATTCGCGGACCAGCCGGCCTTGCTCAACGCAGATTTAACCGACCAGGCGCGTGAAACCCTTCAGAAACGCGTGGAGAAACTCCACCGACACTGGACCAAGGACCGCGAGTACCTGGCGCCGCCCACCGTCGGAAAGCTGGCCCATATTGACCCGGCCCTGATCGTGACACCGCCAACAGGCCTGGAGGTGGGGTATGTGCCCATCGTCACGCGGCAGGCCATAAAAAAATAAACAACGTACCATAGAAAGGGGCTGACGGTCATGTCACCACGATATTTTCACAGGCTTACAGGGCTGCTTTGCGCAGCGGTCTCGATCCTTTGTGCGGGAAGCACGGCTTCGGCCCAATATACTGACTGGCAGCATCAGGGTTCCATGACAATCCTGACCACGCCCGAGGGGGCGGACCTGCCTGCGTCGGCCATGGAAGAGAACTTTCCCCTGCTGGTCCGGCTGCACAAGGATTTCTTTGACTTCACCCAGGCCAGGCCAGACGGCCGGGACATTCGTTTTTCAACGCCTGCAGGCGAGGCACTGCCCTATCAGATCGAGCAGTGGGACGCGCGCAAGGGCACGGCGATCCTCTGGGTGAGAATCCCATTGATCAGGGGAAACGAGCGTCAGACACTGACCATGCACTGGGGCAATCCTGATTCGCAGAGACCCTCCGACGGCAAATCGGTCTTCAACCGATCCAACGGCCACCTGGCAGTCTGGCACATGAACGGTCCGGTGACTGATGACGAGATGGGCACGATCCGTTCCAGGGACACGGGCACCACTGCCGCGCCAGGCATGATCGGCGAGGCCAGATATTTCCCAGGGGAAAAGGGCGTGTTCTGCGGCGAGGACATTACGACATTCCCCACGGGCAGTGCACCGCACTCCACCTCCGTGTGGTTTCGGGGGGACAGGCAGAACTGCAGAGTCCTGTCCTGGGGCAAGGAGGTCAGACAGGGCAAGGTGCAGATGTGGTACAACAGTCCGTCCATGATCCGAATGGATTGCTACTTCTCCGACGCCGATGTCCGGAGCCGTCCTTCAATTCCTCTGAACCAGTGGACCCACGTGGTCCACACCTACCAGACAGGCGAGTCGCGACTCTATATCAACGGCGTCCTCGATACAGAGGCCAGGACCGGGGCCGCGACACTGAACATAGAGCGTCCGGCCAGGATGTGGATCGGCGGCTGGTACAACAACTATGATTTCGTCGGCGATATCGACGAGGTTCGCATCTCGGGCGTGACACGCTCACCGGACTGGATCAAGCTCGAGTACGAAAACCAGAAGACCCTGCACACGCTCGTCGGACCCCTGGTGAATCCGGGCAAGGTCCTGTCAATCTCCCCTGCCGCACTGACGGTCTCGGAAGGCGAGTCCGCAACCCTCGTGGCCCAGATTGGCGGCGTTCAAAAACTCTATTGGATTCTCAAGCGCGGCGCAGCCGAGACTGTGGTCGCCGTGGATCAGCGATCCTACACATTCGATGCCGGCAGGGTCAGCGGCGATACCTCGGGCATCCTGCAACTCAAGGCGGTGACTCCCGACGGTATTCGCACCCGGGACGTCACACTCAAGATCACCGAAGCGATTCCGGATCCGGTGGTCACCCTCGAGGCGCCTGAGCAGTGGGACGGGCGCAAGACCATCGAGGTTGTCCCGCAAATCACCAATGTTCAGGCCATGCAGGATGCCGGCGCAGGGGAGCTGACGTACGACTGGGACGTCTCGGGCATGGCCGTCATTCAGGAGACCGCACCTGGCAAACTGATCCTCACACGCGCACAGAACAGCGGCCAGATAACCGTGACACTCTCAGTGTCAAACGGCGGTGAGCCGGTCACGACCGCCACCGATGTCGCCGTTCAGGAACCGGACACAGACGCGTGGATCCCCCGGGTGCCCGGCAACTTTGAAATGCCGGTGGAGGGCCAGTTCTATGCACGCGACGACAGCGGCGAAGGCACCCTGGTCTGCAGGGGCACCTTACAGGAGAAGGCTGAGAAGGTCTTCCTGCGGGTCTTTATGGACGGGACAAAGTATGCGGAGGAAGATGGCACGCCAGGCAAGGACGGGGCCTACGCCTTCGCCGTCAAGCTCGCGCCGGCCCTGGTTAAATACCGAATCGAATTCGGGATACGAACCGGGGATGTGGAGACAGTGCTGCATCGGGCGGGTGATATTGTTTGTGGTGACGCCTACATGATCGAAGGCCAATCCAATGCCCTGGCAACCGACACGGGCGAGCCATCTCCGCGTGTGAAGAACGAATGGGTGCGCAGCTACGGACGGGCGCAGTTTTACAGGGCTGGCGAACGGGAGAACCTCTGGTGCAAGCCGGTATGGAAAGCCGAGAAGGACCACCTGGCGGAATTGGGATGGTGGGGCATGGAACTGGCCAATCGACTGGTGGCCAGCCAGCAGGTTCCCATCTTCATCATCAATGGCGCACGCGGAGGCACCAGGATCGACCAGCACCAGCGCAACGACGAGAATCCGACGGATCTCGATACGATTTACGGGCAACTGCTCTGGAGGGTGCAGCAGGCTCGCTTGACCCACGGGATCCGGGCCGTCATCTGGCATCAGGGGGAAAATGATCAGGGCGCAGCAGGACCCGACGGCGACTACGGTTGGAAGACATACCAGCGCTACTTCGTTGAAATGTCTGCGGACTGGAAACGGGATTTTCCCAATGTCACCCGATACTACGTGTTCCAGATCTGGCCGAACGCCTGCTCCATGGGCGCCGGGCACGGGGACATGCTGCGGGAAAAGCAGCGTTCCCTGGCGCATTTGTATTCCAATATGGTGATTCTCTCCACGCTGGGCATCCGGCCCGGCGGATCCTGTCACTACCCCCTTGAAGGGTGGAGTGTCTTCGCACAGCGCATCCATCTTTTGCTGGAGCGAGATTTTTACGGCCGGGAAGTCGACGGGCCGATCACCGCGCCGAATCTTGTCCGGGCGTATTATGGGGACGCAGACAGGCGATCGATCGCCCTGGTATTCGATCAGGGCGTGGTGTGGCATGATGCGCTGGCCAGCCAATTCTATTTGGACGACACTGAAGGGGGCGTGGTTGGCGGAAAGGCGACAGGCAACGTCCTGACCCTGACGTTAAAAGGGCCCCGCGATTTCGAACGCATCACCTATCTGAAGGAGATGGCCTGGAACCAAAACAATCTCCTCCTTGGCCAAAACGACATGGCGGCCCTGACATTCTGCAATGTTTTGATCCAGCCCTCGCAGCGAATCCCTTGACGGATGCGGCCACGACAGCCAAGTGAACCAGGAAGGTACCCTGTCCTCAAATTGGAGGTAACACAGCATGAGACATGTAGAACCAGAAACCATCCAAAGAAGAGATTTCCTCAAGCTGGCTGCTGCAGGCACAGGCGCTCTGATCGCAGGCTCCGGGGGCTGTCTGAAATATCCGATGAGACCTGCAAGCCGAGGACCGCTCGATGGCAAACGAATCCTGACATTCAGTTCCGTGATCCGCGTAAATCAAATAGAGGTGACTCGCACGCGCAACGCCGGCTTTGACGAGTATGACCGCCACACCCCGGAAAACATCAAGGCGCTGCGTCAGGCCCTGGCCGACGGCTGGCCCGACGCACGCATGACATGGGCCATGAGCTGGCAGGCCCTTCACGATCAGCGTGATCATTATCGAGAGGCGCGTCGTCTGGTGCGTCAGTTCCATGACCAGTACAGCGATGATGTCACCTTTATCCCTGGGGCCTATTTTTCCAACATGTACAACACGCGCGAACAGGTCAACCGGGACATTCATGAAGGCCTGGAACGGGTCGGCCAGATCATGGGGGGAGGATTCCGCTCGAAGAGTCTGATCGCAGGGTTTCTCTCTTCAGCCAATCAGCAATACCTGGCGGAGCAGGAAGACATTCATGTGTGTCAGGGGAATATCTGGAGTCAGTTCGCCATTGACAACGGGGACGGGGATGGATCCATCTGCTATCCCTACTACCCCTCCAGAGAACATTTCTGCAAACCGGCCCAGAACCGGACGGATTTTGTGGATTGTGTCAACCTGGACGGCTGGACCATTGATTTTCTCTGCGGCATGCGCGAAGGCCTCAAGGGCGGCAACGGCAAGGACGCCTATAACAGTCGCATGGGTGTCGGCCCCATAGAGACCATCGGCTGGCATGGACCGGAAAAAGGACTCGAGCAAATGACCGAGTGTACGGCCATGCATTTTGACCGGGGCTTTGACCTGAATCGCTGGGCCTGGGTCACCAACATCTGGGAAATCTCACTGGTCCCCCAGGTGGGGCATCTCGATGTGCTGACCCGGTGGGTGGAGAATATTCGCACGCGATGGCCCGAGGCTGAATGCCCTGTACTGGGTGACTTTGGGACAATGTGGCGCAGGCACTATAGAAACAATGACAACTTGAACTATCGTTTTGTGGAACGAGGTACAGGCATTGGCGGCAGTCATGCCAACCTGGAGATTCGCTGGTTCATGAACAAGCAGTTCCGCCTGGCCCTGCTGCGCGACTGGCAGAGGAATACGCAGGAGAAGGTCATTGATTTTACGCGCTATGACATCGCGGCCGAGGAACCCCAGGACCTGAATCGCAACTGGTCACTCTTGGGACAGATCAACCAGAAGCAGACGCGTGCACAAGACACACCGGTCCTGTTGTCAGAACTGCCCGCCGAGGACCAGCGTATCATCTATACAAGATACAAAGAACTGAGGACTTAGACTATCGTGGACAGGAGAACTCACTATGAAACCCATCGTTGTTTTGATTTTTGTCATGCTGCTTGCGCCCCTGGCTTCGATACAGGCCATTGAGTTCGCCGATCATTTTGAAGATGCGACCCTGCGCATTGATTATTTCCACACGGCCCATGCCACCTGCGATGAGATCGCCCTTGATGAGATGACCCTCAGCGACACCTGGGCGGGCAATCCGGAGAACTCGCTGGCACCCACGGAGAACGGGCGATACGCGATCAAGGTGGTTGACATTGCCTCCAACAAACTCCTCTACAGTCGGCACTACCTGGACATCGTGTTTGAATACAAGGGCGAAACGCCGGCCAAAGAGGGACAAAAACGAACCTACCATCAAAGCGCATTGATTCCCTGTCCCAGGCAGCCGGTGCGGTTCACCATCGAATGCCGTGACACGAACCACACGCTGCATCCAGTGTTCAGCCGGATCATCGATCCCAATGACCGAGCCATCAAGAGGGAAGCGGCGTCGCGCGCAGACAGGGTCTTTGCCATGGTCAAGAATGGACATCCCCATGACTGCGTGGACCTGGTCTTTGTGGCTGAAGGCTATCGAACAGAGGAGTTCGGCAAGTTCAAGACAGATTCGCAACGGTTTGTCGATTACCTGTTCACGCTTGAGCCCTTTGCCTCGATGAAAGATCGGTTCAATATTCACGGCGTGTTTCGCGCGTCTGCGCAGAGCGGCGTGGACTATCCGGCCGAACGCCGGTACAGGAACACCGTGGTCGATGCCTCGTACGACACATTCGGGTCCGGCGCCTACGTGACGGTGTTCGACAACAAGACCCTGCGGGACATTGCCGGCAAGATCCCTTACGACCATGTCATCGTGCTGGCCAACACGGACAAGTACGGGGGCAGCGGTTTCTACAACAGCTACACGCTGTTTACCTCGGACAACGAACGCAGTGAGGAGATCTTCACGCATGAATTCGGCCACGGCTTTGCCGGCCTGGCAGATGAGTACATCGCCGAATCCTACTTCGACGTTTACTACACGCGCGGCGTGGAGCCCCTGGAGCCCAATATCACAGCGTATCTCAATTCAAAGTACGTCAAGTGGGCCCACCTGCTGACACCGAATGTGCCCCTGCCCACGCCGGCCGTGGAAGAAAACGACGGGTTGGTCGGCCTGTTCGAGGGTGCCGGTTACACCAAGACCGGTATGTACCGGTCCTGCCTGCACTGCGTCATGGGCGCAGGCGGACTGCCCTTCTGCGCAGCCTGCCAGGACGCGATAGAAAACGTGATCGAGTTCTACAGCCGGTAAAACGGTGTCACAGTGAGGCAGTGTGACGGTAAGACAGGAAGAAGCCCAAACCTGGTGATTGGATACTGGAAATTGAGTGTTGGTTATTCGTTCTCCGGACAGATTTGAATATCCAATATCCAACACGGAATTTCCAATGATGAAGTGATGTGGAAGAAAGAAGGATAAGAGTTCCCGGCGTTATCTCAGACTCTGGACTCGGGACTCTGGACTGCAGCGCAGCGACTACGTAGATGAAAGGATACTGCCTTGAAGAAGCATCGATTCATGAAGATTGCCAGTCTGTGTCTCTTTTATATGGTGATGACGCCGTTGGCTTTGCCGCAGTCAGAGGCGCAGTTGAGCCGGTGGCTGCGGCGTTTTCCGGTGGCGGACACCAACGGGGATGGGAAGCTGACCATCGAGGAGGCCAGGGCGTTCATGGCGTCCCGCAGAGGGGGCACCGACCGACAGGGCCCGCCGACCGAGTTCCGTGTGGATCCCGGCTGGAGCGAGGCCCGATTCCCGGATCATGCGGTTTGTTACATGACACCCGCAGAGATTCAGGCCCTCTATCGCAAGGTGTTTCCTGAGGATCTGCAACCGGTCTTTCAGGTCCCGCGTCCGGCAAAGGCCCTGCGAATCGTGGGCACGGGCCACAGCTTCATGGCACCGGGGTACGGGACATTCCCCGTGATCTGTCAGGCCGCGGGATTCGAGCAGCCTCTCCGGACCCATACCGGCGGCGGCATGACTGGCAGCGCACGCTTCAAATGGGAACAGGAGAATGGCATATTCGAGTTTGCGGACAAGCCACAGCCCAAGCTGCTGGCGGCCATTGCCACGGGCCAGTGGGATGCCATGATGTGGGGGCCCTACTACGGGGATCGCCCCGAATTCTACGTCTGCTGGATCGACTTCTGTCTGAAGTACAATCCCAACATGGAGTTCTTTCTCAGTGATGCCTGGCCGCAGTTGGGTCAATTGGATCCTTCGCCCCAGAGCGAAGCCGAACTGAGTGTGGAGGCCTTCATTAAATTGGGAAGGGAAAAACATGCCTCCACCGAGAAACTGATCGCAGCCCTGGATCAGAAATACCCTGGCAAGGTGCACATCATGCCCACCTCTGCTGCGCTGGTCCTCGCCGTGCAGGCCTACTACGAGGGCAAGCTGCCAGGCATTGAGGGCATCAACCGTTCGTTGAGCCATAAGACCTACAGCATCTGGCAAGACCAACTAGGCCACCTCGGCCCGGGCTTCGAGCGGCTGGAGGGGTATGTGTTCTATGCCACTGTCTACAAACGGTCGCCGGCCCTGATTGAGGGTGACATCCCCTTCAAACCCGTCGTGGACAAGCAGCTCGGTGTACTGAATCCTCCCAACCGTGCCGTGGACAGGCTTTTCCGCCGCATCGCCTGGCAAGCCGTGACGGGCAATCCACTGTCCGATGTCACCGATCGCAACGGAGACGGCATTGGAGATTGAGGGCGCGGGAAGACGAGACGCATGACGGTGTGCCCGTGTTGCGGTGTGACTCTGATACGGTTAGACCGCTCCGCTGCGTGAAGCAGGAGAGACCGGCCGCGCAGCGTGTGCCGAATGGCTTGAAACTTGTTACGTCACACTTGAAACTGGACCGCAGCGAGGTCCTCGTCAGTCGTTCCAGTGCGCATCGATGATTGTTTGAATGTGCGGGTACTTCGCATCCGTTTCATTGAGCTCTTGCCTGAGCAACCTGAGCTTTGCTTTCAGTTCTTTGACTGTTTCAGCGTACTCGGACCTGCCGTACAGGTTGTTCATTTCGTGAGGGTCTTCTTTGATATCATAGAGTTCCCATCCCGGAGGGGTGACGATATCTGCCTGGGAGCCCCAGTAATCCGTTCGTGGAGGATCTTCATAGTCCACGCCATAGAAGAAGATCAGTTTGTACTGATGGGTTCTGATGCCAAAATGTGCAGGGTTGCCCAGGTTGTGGGCCATGTGCATCCAATACCTGTAATAGGTCGCGTCCCGCCACGGCTGTTCTTTGTTTCCAAGCAATGTCTGTTTGAAGCTCCTCCCCTGCATGTATTCAGGCACCCGGCCTCCTGCCATGTCAATGAGGGTCGGAGCAAAATCTGTATTGTTGATCAGCAGGTCGCATCGACTTCCCTTGGCTATGAACCCGGGGCCATGAGCGATGAAGGGCATTCTCATGCCTTCTTCATACATCCAACGCTTGTCAAAGAAATCATGCTCCCCAAGAAAATAGCCCTGATCACCGGTGTAGATGATGAGGGTATTTTCGTAAATGCCTTCTTCCTTCAGATACTCGACGAGTCTCTGGACATTGTCATCCACCCCCTTGACACAACGAAGATATCTCTTGAGGAACGTCTGATAGACCGCGCGGGTGTAGTCCGGCTCCGGCAGCGATTCATCAATACCAAGTCTTTTGCCCAAACCCCAGGTGTTGCACCGCTTGGAGACCGACGCCCCAATGGTGTGGATCAGGCTGTCATTTATCCCCCGGGTGGCTAGGGATCCGAATCCTCGTGCCGGCTGATCGTACAAATTATCCGGCTCCGGAATTGTCGTGTCCTCAAGGTAACTGTCGTATCGCTTCGCATTGGAGAATAAATCGTGAGGCGCTTTGAAATGATGCATCAGGAAGAAGGGTTTTGTTTTGTCCCTGTGTTTCAGCCAGTCAATACTGAGGTCCGTGATCACATCCGAGGAGTGCCCGACGTGCTTTGTCGTATTGCGCGGCCAGGCTCCACGGGTGCAATCCCTGGTCACGGGATTATGATACTGACCCTGTCCGGGGAGTACATTGTAATAGTCAAAGGCGGCAGGCTCTTCTTTCAGATGCCATTTGCCGATCATCGCCGTGAGGTACCCGGCCTGCTTCATCTCACGAGGAAGAAACTGCTTCTCCGGAGAAATCCTGCCGTCGAGATCCAGAACCCCGTTGGTCTGGGGATATTGCCCGGTGATGATGGACGCACGACTCGGCGTGCAAATGGAATTGTTGCAGAATACACTGTCAAAGATCATCCCTGCTTTGGCCAGCCTGTCAATATTTGGAGTGGGGTTGAGGGACGCCAGCCTTGATCTGTAACTACCGAATGCCTGAGTGGTATGGTCATCGGACATGATAAACAGGATGTTGGGCTTGACCTCCCTGGACAGACCGGCGCAAGCAGGCAATAATACGGATAACACCCATGATGCAAGCATTAGACCTTTTCTTGAACTCATATGAATTGACTCCCCACAAAGTAAGCCACCGGTTCAACCTGTACGGCATCCCAGTCTCCTCTGCCGCGATCTGTGAAATCACCCATCAAAGAGGGTTGAACCAGATTATACCCCATCTGTCAAATCCTGCAAGGACTTCCATTGTGTTTGAGCCGCAAGTAGAAAATGTTTGCATCTGGGCAATGCTTTGTTGATCCCACCCCTGCCAACAGCCTATACTGGAGTCCGCTCCAAAACTGGGGGGCATCCCCGGTTGGAGAAGCCTGTGACCTATCAAGAGGAAGAAACAGATGAAGAAGCGATTGACCTTTGTCGTGATTGTTTGTGTGGGCCTGTTGTATACCATTCCCGCCAGTGCTGCTGAAAAACCGCTCAAGATCTACATCCTGGCCGGGCAGTCCAATATGGAGGGCCAGGCCAGGATCGAGACATTCGACTATATCGGTGAGGACCCGGCCACTGCGCCCCTGCTCAGGACCATGCGCGGCCCGGACGGCAAGGCGCGTGTGTGCGACAGGGTCTGGATCTCCTATTTCACAGGCATGGGCGACAACAACGGCGAGGGATTCGGCAAACTGACGGCCGGGTACGGGTCTCGCAGCAACCCCGCTGAAGACGGCGGCAAGATCGGCCCGGAGTTTACCTTTGGCATTGCCATGGAACAGGCGACCGACGGCCCGATTCTGATCATCAAGACGGCCTGGGGCGGCAAGTCGCTGAATACGGACTTCCGGCCGCCCAGCGCAGGGCCGTACAAACTCAATGCATTTCAGCGTGACCTGTACACTCGGAGAGGCGTGGATCTCGACAAGTGGGAAGCAGACAAGGCCCGGGACACGGGGCACTATTACCGGCTCATGATGGCACATGTGAAGAAGGTCTTGGCGGATCCCAAAAGGGTCTGCCCGGTGTACAATGAGAAGGCGGGATATGAAATCGCCGGCTTTGTCTGGTTCCAGGGCTGGAATGACATGTGCGATGGTGACACCTATCCGGATAATAACAAACCGGGTGCCTATGCTGAATATAGCAACCTTATGTCGCATTTCATCCGTGATGTGCGCAAGGACCTGAAGACCCCGAAGATGCCTTTCGTGATTGGTGTCATCGGTGTCGATGGTGACAAGGCCAAGGGCGGTCTCGCCACCCTGCGTCCTGCCATGGCCGCGCCGGCCCACATGCCTGAGTTCAAGGGAAATGTGGCTGCCGTGGAGACCGCCCCATATTGGGATCACGAAATGGCAGCGCTTGAGCCCAAAAAAGCCATGACCGATCACCGACTGAGTGTGGCTCATGTCATCACCGAAGAAGGTGTCATGGAGGAGCCGGAGGCAGACGTGCCCGGTTGGGAGCCGATCGGATCGCCCAGGCCGGAGGCACGCACTTGGCGGTTCATGTCATTTGATGTGCAGAAAGAAGCCGATCAGTTGACCCAAGAAGAGAAAAAGCGTTTCCGTGATGTCACTCTGCCCGCCGGATTGGAGGGCTGGACCATGCCCGATTTTGACGACAGCCAGTGGCGCAGCGGCAAGGCACCGATCGGCAAGGGGAGCTGGACCCACCACTTGATCGGCAAGGGAACCGTTAAGTACAAAACTGATTGGGGCGAGGGTGAGTTTATCCTGATGCGCACCAGCTTCGAGGTGGATACCCTGGACTATGAAGCCTTTCGAATCAGCGTGCTGGCACGTCAGGGATTTCACATCTACCTGAACGGCCACAAGATCAACACCTACATCTGGTGGAAAGATGAACCGCAGTATCGCCCCATCCCTCTTGAACCTGACCATATCAAGCATCTCAAGAAGGGCAAGAATGTTCTGGCGATCTATGCCAATGCCGAATACGACAGAAGAACGCAGGCCTGCTTTGCCGCCACAGATCTCATGATCGAGGGCATTACCAAGGCGGGCCTGGACTATGTCACCAGTCAGGCCTATATCAACAATCAGATGTACAAGGTCTGCACGCCCCGGGAAGCAAAGATCATCCGCGGGTCTTCAAACGGAGGCTATCACTATCTGGGCAGTGCCAAGATCATGGCCCAGATCGGCAAAGCGTTTGCCGAGGCCATGAAGAAGATGCAATAGGGATCGATCCTGATATTTGTCGTGCCCGGATTCCGGGCACAATCCATGTGGATAAGAATTTGAGCTCTTCAGAGGAAACATAAGATGAAAAAGTGTTTGACCTGGATCGTGATTATTTTGGCGGGCATGCTGTATGCGATGCCTGCTGAAGCTGCCGACAAACCCCTGAAGGTCTACATCCTGGCCGGGCAGTCCAACATGCAGGGCTCTGCCCACCGGGTCACCTTTGCAGCCATGGCAGATGACCCCGAGACCGCCCCGCTCCTCAAGGAAATCCTCGATGAAAACGGCGATCCGATCGTGTGCGACAACGCCTGGATCACCTATCTCACGCAACGAGGCGATGGTGATACAGTGCTGCACAGCAAGGTCAAGGTGGGCTACGGCTTTGACAGCGAGCGCATCGGCCCTGAATACGGATTCGGCCTGTTCATGGACAAGGCCGTCGACGAACCGATTCTGATCATCAAAACCGCCTGGGGCGGCAAATCACTGGCCGTAGACTTCCGCCCGCCGAGTGCCGGGCCCTACGAACCCAGTGCCGCGGAAAAGGAACGCGGCAACGTGCCTGCGAGCGAGACAGTCGGCCGCTATTACCGCGAGATGATGCGCTTCGTGCATGCCACACTGAAGGACGCAGAGAGTCTCCAACAGGTGGTGCCTGGCTATGCCCGGGCGCAGGGCTATGAACTGGCCGGGTTCGTGTGGTTCCAGGGCTGGAACGATATGTGCAACAGACACCACATCGAGCAGTACACCGAGAACATGATCCATTTCATCACCGATGTGCGCCAGGAACTCGAGGCCCCGACACTCCCCTTCATCGTGGGCATTCTGGGGGTGTACGGCACGGACCCGGACAGTCGGAAGTTCGACAAGGGTTTGCCTGTGACCGCATTCCGCAAGGCCCAGTTCGAGGCTGTGGCGCAGTACGATCGCCAGGCGCCCGCACCCTATCGCGGCCGCGTCATGGCCGTGGACAGCGGCCCGTACTACGAACTCGAACTCAGCGACATCTACTGGAAGCGGCGCATGACCGGCGAGTGGAAGCGGCGCGTGACGCAGGGAGAGATGACCCCGGAACAGTTCGAGGCCGAATGCGCACGCTACGGCTTTGGCAGCGGCGAACTGACCGCCCAGGAGCAGCGCACGTGGGATCGGTGTGCCTCCAACGCGGAATACCATTACCTGGGCAGCGCCAAAACGTTTGTTCGCTTTGGCAAGGCACTGGCCGAGGCCATGCTGGCGATGAGCAAGCCGTAACCAGGCAGATCAAGGATCAAGCACACCCGTGGTCTCTTGCGGATCGGACAGTCAAGATTTCTACATGGCTTTATGCGGCCGAACCCACCTATTTTACATGACCTATTACACTCAAAATGACTCCCGGGCCCACGGTCTTGAGATTGGCCCTCATACTCATACTGAGTGATGTCAACTTCAGAGTATGTCTTCCAGCTTCGCCTGGAAAAACTCACGAACCGCTTCGGTGCTGGACAGTTTCAAGGCATCCCGCGCCATCTCTTTTGCCCAGCGGCTGTCCACAGAAAGGATCGTCTGCTTAACGGCGGCCACTTTCGGCGCAGTCACAGACAGTATCTCCAATCCCAATCCCAGCAGAAATGGTATGGAAAGCGGGTTGCTTGCCATGTCACCTGCCATGCCGATAGGCTTACCGGCCCGACCCGCCGCGGCGGCGCTCATGGCGATTAAGCGAAGGACGGCCGGATGAAACGGATCATACCAACGCGCCACCTTGGGATTCATTCGGTCCGCCGCAAGTGTGAACTGGGTCAAATCGTTTGTACCTATTGAACAGAAATCAAAATCCTTCAGGTATTCATCAGCCATCAAGGCTGCGGATGGCACTTCTATCATGATCCCCACTTTGTAGCGGCCCAAAGGCACCCCCTGCGCTTCAAGCTGAGAATGCGCCTTGGACACAAGCTCTCTGCATTTTTGCAGCTCCCAAAGCGCTGACACAAAGGGAAACATGATCCAGAGGTCTCCCTCCGTGGACGCTCGCAACATGCCGCGAAGCTGCTGCAGAAAGAGATCCTCCATGTCCAGACACATTCTCAAGCCCTGCCAGCCCAGATTTGGATTTTCTTCAGGATCTCCCGCAAGGTAAGGAATGATCTTATCGCCGCCGGCTTCAATGGTCCGCATGATAACCGGACCCGGCGTCCGTTTCAGAATATCACCATAAATATAGGATTGCCTTTCCTCCGAAGGCGCTTCATCTCCCTCAAATATGAATTCGGTCCGAAACATACCCACACCCGAAGCGCCCGCATCAATCAGAGGCTGAACGTCATTGGGCCCGGTGATGTTGGCCCAGAGGTTCACGGGGACGCCGTCTGCTGTCACCGTTTTCCGGCCGGCAAGATGTGCCAGTGAACTCTTTGCAGCTTTCGCCTTGGCGATGCGCCCTTGGGCTTCAGCCACGGCTGACTCGTCAGGCTCGACAATCACCTTTCCATGGCCCGGATCGCAAATACACTGTGCCTCATCAGGGATGACATCAAAGACGTTACGAACACCGGACACTGCGGGTATGCCGAGCTGCTTGGCGACAATGGCAAAGTGGCTGGTGGCACCACCGCGTTCTGTCACAATACCCGCCACGCAGTCCGCACGCAGCCTAGTGACATCAAACGCTGTCATCTCGTCCGTCACCAGGATCACAGGTCTCTCGGCAGAAAGAATCGGCGTTGAAAGCCCATGAAGCGTGCGAAACAAGCGCCGGCCCACCTCCTCGGCGTCCTCAGCTCGCGAACGATAAACAGGATCTGGCGACTCGCCAAAGATCACCATGAGATCCTGTGTGGTCTGTACCACAGCATCTTCCGGTGATTGCCCGGAACCCACGCGATCGACAATCCCGCCATGAAAAAGCGGACCTTCCAGCATGTGCCTCAACGATTCAGCCTCACTGTCGGCATATCCCCCAAGATCACGACTGACCTTCGCGCAGGCCTCTGCAATACGACTCAAGCTGGTATCCACCTGACCTTCATTGATCCGGTCTCCAGTCGTTTCAAACGGCACATTTCTCAGGACAAATGTCGAACCTATGCTTAATCCTGCGGAGACAGACAAACCCTCGATCATCGTATTTTTCATAACCAAAGCCCCTTATACTTTTGCCGAAAACCAAACCGCCGCGTCAAACCCAATATCATAGATAAGGTATGGCCAACCCTGCCCGCGGCTTTCTCTGCAGACACTTTCAAGCCTGTATTCCGCTGTATAGTCACTCACAACATGATTCTCTAGAACTCAGGATTTTTGCATATTCCAAATAAGGCGCTCACATAGACGCACACAAACATGCCTGAAGCAGAACACTCTATCTCCTGTCTAGAGTACGGCACAAACCACACGAAATCAAGATACAAGTAGTCAATATGACGCCTGACCATGAGCCATGGCCATTCATGATGAACGGCCCCTAACACCACAGCCTCAAAATAACTTTTCAATCGACACCGTGAACATTTGACAACAGCACCCCGAAACATTAAATTGTTGTTTCTGTAGTCATATTTGCCGGGAGCTAATTATGAATACTACGCCTTGACCTCAACCTGCCAATGACGCTGGATTACCTCCGTGCAGATTTTACCCGGAACGCGGCCGAAGACCTGAAAAAGACGGAACGACAAACCATACGACAACGAATGACAAACAAATGCTGAGACTCCTGAAAAAACTGACACTGGGTGTTTCGCTCATCGTGGCAGCGAGTGCTGTGTTGCTTATATCAGACCTCGGACAGTGGAAAAAAGGTGGCCACAGTGTCCCTAGAGTCGCCATATTGAACTACGCGACAAGACCCGTCCTGGAGGACGGGCAGCGCGGCATATTTGATGCGTTCAAGGACCACGGATTCATAAACGGGGAAGACATTGAGATCAAACTGTTTAACGCCGAAAACGATCTCCCCACTGCCAACACGATGGCAAGCGCCATATTGGGTGGCGATTTTGACCTGGTCGTCTCCATAAGCACCCCATGCCTGCAGGCCATGGCTTCTGCCAACAGAAACGGAACCGTTAAACATATCTTCGGGCTTGTCACCGACCCATTTGGCGCGGGTGTCGGAATCAGCCGCACTGACCCCCTGGACCACCCCGCTCACCTGGCCGGTATCGGCACGTTTCAGCCGGTCAAAGAGGCGTTCCAGATCGCGCGCGAGATGTGCCCTGAAATCAGGAAGGTCGGCGTGGTGTGGAACCCGGCCGAAGCCTGTTCAGAAGCCTGCACCATCATGGCACGCGACACCTGCAAGAACATGGGGATCGAGCTTCTTGAAGCCACCGTGGACAGTTCATCAGGTGTATTGGAAGCGGCGCGTGCGCTGACGGCCAGAGATGTGGATTGCATCTGGATAGGTGGAGACAATACAGTGGAGCTTGCCATCAGCTCGCTCATAAAAGCCACCAGCGAAATACGCGTGCCGGTATTTGCCAACGCGCCGAGCTCTGCGCATAACGGCGCCATCTTCGGACTGGGCGCCAACTATTACGAGGTCGGCAAGATCACGGGGGATCTGGCAGCCCGGACCCTCAAGGGTCTCGATCTGGCCACTGTCAGAATAGAGAATGTGGCACCTGAACGACTGGCGATCAATTACGAGGCCGCAAAAGGCCTTCGCTCTACATGGCGATTTACAGAACGAATAAAGAAGCTGGCCGAATCTGCCAATATCAAACATGACGCCAGCGCGTCACCCCCCGGACGCCCGGGAAGAAAGCTTCAGTTCAGCTTTGTCCATTATGTCGAAAGCCCTACGTCTGAAGCAACCGAAAGAGGGTTCCTTCAACAGCTTGAGACAATCGGACTGAGAAAAGGAGTGGATTACGATATCAAGATCAGGAGTTCGCAACGAGACATGGCAACCCTGATGGCCATTATGGATGCCGTGGCCTCGGAGAAACCTGACGCACTGATCACTTCATCCACCCCCACACTGCAGGCCGCTCTGAAACGGATCACCCATATCCCCATTATTTTCGGCGGTGTTGCGAATCCTGTCATCGCCGGGGCCGGCGAAAGCTACCAGGATCACCTCCCGAACACAACAGGCATTTCGACGATGAGCGCGTTTGAGGACATGGTCACACTCCTGAAAGAATGCGTCCCGAATGCGAAACGGATTGGCACTCTGTTTGTTCCCGCGGAAATCAATTCTGTCTACTACAAGGAAGCGCTGGAGAAGGCAGCACAACAGGGAGGTCTTGAGCTCATGACGGTAGGCGTGTCCACAAGCACTGAAGTGCCGGATGCCACACTGTCTCTCATTAGCAAGGGCGTGGATGTGATATGCCAGATATCTGACAATCTCAACAATTCCGCGTTCTCCGGCATCACGAAAGCCGCTGAAAAAACCAGGACGCCTCTATTCGCCTTCGTCAGTTCATACGCCATGAACAGCGGCGCGGCTGTCGCGCTGGCAAGGGACTATGACCAAGGCGGACGAGATGTCGCCGACTTGCTGATCAGGGTGATGAACGGCGAGTCACCCAAGGACATTCCTTTCTCCTATGTAAAAAAAACCAGACTGGTCATCAATTTGAACAACGCCGCGACTTATAATCTGAAGATTCCAGCCCATGTACTGGAGAAAGCCGACACCGTCATAAACCTTTCTTCTTCACCATAAAAAGAGACATGACACAGACATGAAATTGTCACAAAAACAACTCGATGGCACACTGGAGCTGACGATCGAAGGTCGAATGGATGCTCAATGGTCATACCATTTTTCCTCTGAGATAGAAAACGCCATTCACAACGGCCATCACGATATTCAACTGGACATGCATGACGTCTCATTCATGAGTTCAGCAGGGATTCGAGTTCTATTGAACTCATACAAGCAGCTCAAAGCCATTAACGGCTCGCTTTTTATCATCCACCCTTCAGATCCGGTAAAAACGATCCTTGACATGTCCGGTCTGATGGCCATGTTTAAGGCCAAATCATCGTCAAGTCAGACACCCTCAGACAATACGACCAAGACGATGAAAGGTGACACCGAATTTGAAGTCTTCGCTTCGCATCCTGAAAACAAGATGACGTGTCGGATGGTTGGCAATCCTGAACTGCTTCAAGGCATTCACGATGGAGACGGAGGGTCTACCAGAGTGGCCATACAGAAATCCACCATGGCACTGGGTCTAGGTGCCTTTGGTGAAGACCACGAATCCTGCAACGATTTGTTCGGCGAGGTCCTGGCCGCTGCCGGCTCAGCCATACATCTGCCCCCGACCGCTGCCGGCACCCCGGACTACATGCTGAGTGCCGGGGCGTTCACACCTGAAGTTCAAATGCTATATGCCGCCGTGTGCGAAGGATCATTCTCTGACTTCCTGCGATTTGAAACCTGTCGCGACAATAAGGGAACCACGCTATCGCATCTGGCGGGATCACTCCTGGACCTATCAGGCTACAAAAAAGCCGCCGTTGTCATGATCGCGGAATCGGCCGGCTTGATCAGCGCATCACTGAGGCAGTCACCCACAAAACGCTCATCCGGTGAAGCCCTATTTAGGTATCCGGATGTTCGCAAATGGCTGTCATTCTCCCCTGAGCGTGTATTCGACAGATCCCTTTCGTTCGTGGTTGGTATTCTATCCGGCAATGACGCGGAAGGGCAGAAAGACCCATTTTTGAGAACGGTAGGCCGTGATTCAAGCGCCCTGGGACATTTTCATGCTGCAGCCTTCTCGTACTCACCCATTACCCGCGGAAAGCTATCTCTCGAAGAGACACTCGCCACGACATTTGAAAGGCAAACGCTCCAGGGCGTCATGCACCTCCTCGCAGACAGACGCGACGACAATGCTGCGATGGAGAGCGAATTCAAGCGCGGTGCGATATGGATGGGAGCGCTTCAATGAACCTGCTATTGGCATCATTAACCATCGGATTCATTTTGTCACTGCTCTCGGCCGGAGTCTATATCTCGTTCAGGATCTTTCACATGCCGGACATCACCGCGGACGGCTCATTCGCGCTGGGTGCGGCGGTTTCGGCGGTACTGATCGTCCAGGAAGTCAACCCCGTCGTCGCCACATCGGCAGGATTCGCGGCCGGCTGCGTCGCGGGCCTGGTCACCGGCATGCTTCACACACGTTTCAAAATCAACAACCTTCTTTCTGGCATCCTGGTCATGACGGCGCTGTATTCCGTGAACCTGCACATCATGGGCAAAAGCAACGTGCCCATGTTGTATGAGACCACACTCATGACCATGGCCGCGAAACTACCGACGCTCATGGGAAGTGAAGATGTCGTCAACATATTGGGATGGGACATATCCAATTCAGACGCAGCCACATTCCTCTTCGCAATCCTAATGATAGTCGCCGTTTCCGTGGTCCTTAATCGGTTCTTCAGAACCCACCTGGGCACGGCCATGAGAGCGACCGGTGACAACCCGGACATGATCCGGGCGCTGGGTGTCAACACGGGCAACATGATCACCCTGGGCCTTTGCATTTCCAATGGCCTGGTGGCCCTCTCCGGCTCGCTGCTCGCCCAATATCAGGGATTCGCTGACGTACAGATGGGCATCGGCATGATCGTACTTGGTCTGGCGAGTGTCATCATCGGAGAAGCGCTTGTGGGCAGTGCCGGCATAGGACTTACGCTCTGCGGCGTGATTATGGGGTCCCTCCTCTTTCGGCTGCTCATCGCCATCGCGCTGAGATGGGGCCTAAATCCTACCGACCTCAAATTGATCACCGCGATATTTGTGCTGGTGGCACTTATCGTGCCCAGGTTCGGCGGCAAGCTGACACATAGAAAACAGAGATCCAGTCATGCTTCAGATACAAAAGTTTGATAAGACATTTAATCGCGACACCATGAACTCAGTTCACGCGCTCAACCAGGTGGACCTCACCATTGAGGCGTCCTCCTTTGTGGTGGTGGTCGGCACGAACGGATCAGGCAAGTCCACGCTGCTCAACGCGATCGCGGGGACATTTCTCCCGGACACGGGAAGCATTGAGCTGGCCAATACCAATATCACCCGATGGCCTGAACACAGGCGCGCCAGATTCATAGGCCGGGTATTCCAGGATCCATTTAAAGGCACAGCGCCAGGTATGACCATTGCGGAAAATCTCGCGCTGGCTTCAGGGCGTGGGCGCCGCAGAGGTCTGAAGCAGGCATTGAATCGCAGCGCCCTGGGAGTTTTCAAGGGCCGTCTCGCCTCACTGAACATGGGCCTTGAAGATCGGCTCAACAATCCGATAGGCTCTCTGTCCGGCGGACAGCGTCAAGCCATCACATTGCTGATGGCCACTTGGCTGAAAACAGATCTCCTGCTGCTGGATGAACATACCGCGGCCCTTGATCCGCGTGCCGCCGACCAGATTATCAGGCTGACCACGGACATCGTATCGCAGAAAAAACTCACGACCATGATGGTCACTCACTCCATGAATCAGGCGGTATCACAGGGAGACAGACTTATTATGATGCACAAAGGTGAGATCATGCACGATCTCTCAGGCGCTGAGAAATCACGCCTCCGTCCAGACGATCTGTTGACACGGTTTGACGAGATCAGGCGCAGCGAACAGCTCGACAGCAGCGCCGCACAACTACTCGAGGCAAACTATGTTTAGAGGCCGCCAGGCAGCAGCTGAAGTCGCTTTGTTCTAAAGTTATAGTGTACTTCGAACTCATTTCAATACTGGTTTTGACATGAGTTCGAAGCACCAGGAGACTGAATATGAAACTAAGGCTTGAAACAAAAGTAATACTACTCACACTGTTCTCGGCGCTGGTACCTGTCACGATCATCGCATCCCTCATTCTCTGGCAGACCCGCGAAACCGGCCAGAAAGTTGACGAAGAAATCAACAATCTCGTCAGACTCAGCATAGACAAGATTTGTCAGGGAGTCTATGACGTGTGCGAAACAGCAGACGATCTGGTCCAGGCACGAGTCAACCAGGCCCTGATTGCAGCCAGACTGATACTAACCGGTCAAGACGAGGACATCAAATCATCCTCATCGGGCCCAGTGACCCTGTCTGCCGAGAACTCCACTTGGGACGCCATCAACCAAGTGACAAAAGAAAGCGACCATCTACTGCTGCCAAAGATGGAAATAAACGGTCAATGGCTTGGCCAGAATACCGACCTCAGCACACGCACGCCCGTAATCGATGAAATTGTCAAAGTGTCAGGTGGCACAGCCACCATATTTCAACGCATGAACGAAGCCGGTGATATGCTCAGAGTCGCCACCAACGTGAAAACGCTGGACAACAAGCGCGCGATTGGCACCTTTATCCCGGCCGACATGAAAAACGGCACACCCAATCCTGTGATCGATGCGGTGCTTCACGGCAAGACATTCCGAGGCAGAGCTTTTGTCGTCAACGCATGGTACCTCACCGCGTACGAACCGCTGAGAGACCAGAACAACAGCATCATCGGCATGCTCTACGTGGGCATCAAACAAAGCACCATGGAATCGCTGCGAAATAAAATCCTGGAAACCAAAGTTGGATCTGATGGATATGTCTTTGTGGTGGGCGGAAAGGGAGAGGACAAGGGGACCTACATCATTTCCAAGAATGGCGAACAGGACGGAAAGTTCATACTGAACTCGCAAGGCCCCGATGGTGTCTTTTTCATTCAGAAACTCATTGAAGACGCCCTTGCATCCCAACCCGGAGAGGTTACATTCCAACAATACTTGTGGCAAAATCCGGGGGAAGACGGCGCTAGATTCAAAGTCGCTGCTGTCCGCTATTACGAGCCCTGGGACTGGATCATTGGCGCCACAATTTATCAGCGCGACCTGACCGCCGCGAGCAGCGAGGTCGTCGCCTCTATTAGATCACTCCTTTTCTGGGCCATTGGTGGAGGCATCGGTATTGCAGTTGTTGCAAGCATTATTGCTTCTATTACGGGCGCAAGGTTCACAAGACCCATTTCAAAAATTACCAGAATTGCGGATTCCATTGCAGGCGGAGATCTCTCTGGTGCTTCAACAGAAATCAGGAAGCTGGCCAACCGCGGCGACCCTGAGCAAATAGGTCTTCGGGATGGAGACGAAGCCGAGCAGCTTCTTTACGCAATTCATATCATGATTGAGAACCTAAATTCTCTGATTGGGAAGGTTCAACAATCAGGCATCAATATCACCTCGTCATCTTCTCAGATCGCAGCCAGTTCAAAGCAACTTGAATCCACTGTCACCGATCAAGCCTCCTCAACAAACGAAGTGCTGTCAACGACAACCGAGATCAGCGGTGTGTCAAAAGAACTGGTCGACGTCATGAACACCGTGTCAAAGAGCGCCATCAAGACGGCCACCATGGCAGGCAATGGACTGACCGATCTCATCAAAATGAGCGAATCCATGGAGCGACTCGCAACATCAACGCATTCCATATCCTCCCGCCTGGGAATCATCGACGAGAAGACCGACAGCGTAAATGCCGTCGTCACAACGATCAGCAAGGTCGCAGACCAAACCAATCTTCTGTCGGTCAACGCATCGATTGAAGCTGAAAAGGCAGGGGAGCACGGCAAGGGATTCTCTGTGGTGGCCAGAAAAATACAGCAGCTTGCAGATCAAACAGCGATCGCCATGATGGACATCGAGACAATTGTAAGCGAAATGCGCTCCGCCGTACGTACCGGCGTGATGGAAATGGACCATTTCTCTGATGACGTCAACACATTCACACAGGAAGTAAACAGGATTAACGCAGAACAGGAATCGATCATCAAACAAGTCCAGGAGCTCACGCCGGCATTTGAAGATGCAAGAGAAGGCATTCATGCACAAGCTCAAGGCGCAGAACAAATTCGCGATGCTGTCGTACGCCTGTCGGAGGGCGCAGAACAAATTTCCGAAGCCCTAGGCGAATTCAAACATACTGCAACCAATCTGAATAACGCGGCAAAAAGCCTTCAGGATGAGATATCAAAATTCAACGTCAGCATGTAGCCAAAACGCTTAAGCATGATGCCGACGACGGCTGGAACTTGAATAGACCCATAGGAAAGTCACCGTGAATCAAGACCGTAAGCTGCTATTATTAGTCCAATGCGATGATGCAGAATTTGCCATTGCCTGCAGCGATATCGTTGAAGTGCTTCCCATGATCGACCTGGCATTGCCAGACAATGCATCGCCTGCCATCACTGGCACCATGAACTATCACGGCTCAGACGTCGCCATTGCAGACTTCTCTGAATGGATGACGGGCATTAAATCTGCCCGATTGCTGAGCACAAGAATTATCCTTCTGCGATCCGGGGTTGACAAGCACTGCAGGGTCGGAATCATCGCAGAACTTGCCACACGGACCCTGACGGTGCCCGCATCGGCTTTCTCCGGGTACGACACGGTGCCCCCTAACCGCTACTCAAAGCTCAAAGTGACTATTGACGACAGGCGACTCCAGCTGATTGACACCGAATCCATTTTTGAAACCATACACAGAACGATCGAGTGATTTCCTGAGACAGCAACATAACATGGAATTAAAACCGACTAGAGATTACCTAAGAGACACCATTGGGCTTGATCCAGAAACCATGGGTCTCCCCATGGTGAACAGCATCATTCAAAAGCACATGAATAGATGCGGCTCACGCACCTGCGCTGAGCACCTTTCTCTCTTGCGATCCTCTAAAGAAAAGTTGAAAGAACTCATTGAACTTGCCGTCGTCAATGAAACATGGTTTATGCGTCAACCTGAATCATTCCGCTATGTCAAAGAAAATCTGTGTTCCGACAAGACCCAAAAACTGCGAACACTCAGCCTGGGCTGCGCGACCGGCGAAGAGCCATACTCTCTTGCCATGACATTATTGGATGCCGGCCTTACAGCTGGGCAATTCACGATCGACGCGCTGGATATCAGCGAAAAATCGCTGAACATCGCAAAAACCGGGCGATACAAAGACACTTCTTTCAGTAAGACAATCGACTCATCTTTTAGAAACATCCATTTTACGCTATCTAATGGACTCTATGAAATCAAGCCGGCGATTCGCAAATGCGTTCACTTCATCCACGGAAACGTCCTTGATCTGGCCAGTGCCCTGACTGGACCGTCGTATGACATTATCTTTTGCAGACATGTTTTTATTTACCTGTGCCATGATGCCCGCAAGACACTGCTGAACCAGATAGCCTCTCTCTTGTCCCCCACAGGCACCATCTTTATTGGCGCCTCTGAATCAAGCCTCTTTAGGAACACTGGATACAAAAGCATCAAAGCACCATCGACTTTTGGCTTTGTAAAAGCACAGTCCGAAACAGACGACGCCGTCGCACCGGATAGACCGTCCGACGGCTTAACGAAACATCATGCCGGGCCCCGAGAAGCCACAAAGGCAGCCCCCCCTGGCATGCCGGTCAAGGACAGCAAAGAAACCGACGCGACCTGCAAGCACTGTTGGGACCTGACAGGCCTCCTCGGTGATCGATCGTGCGAGAAACTGGCGGACTACACGCACTGCAACAACTGCCCGGTTCGAATCGATTATGGCCGCCATTTCTTCAACAGAGAAGCACCCGATCACTACCTGAACACGTGGCAGGCGTCCCTCTCTCAACGCGAATCTGAGACAAACCTTTCAAACAGTCAGCAAGTCGTCATCTTCAGACTGGGCACCGAATTGTTTGCCTTACCCTCAAGGCTGGTACTGGATATTGCAGGACTCAGCGATATTCACACGATCCCATTCAAAACAAATGAGGTGCTGCTCGGCATCGCAAATTTCTCCGGCGACCTTCGCCTATGCGTCTCCGTTCACGAACTGCTGACTGATCAAGACCATGATCTCAGCGGCACACATGCTGACAGCCATGACCGACGCATATACAAGAGAATGATGACAGCTGGAAAACACAACCAAACCTGGTCGTTCCTTGTCGATGAGATTGTAGACATCAAGCACATCTACAACGCCGAGATCGATCCTGATATACCATCAGACATGAAAGCGTCATCCTATTCGCTGGGCACAACGTCTTATCATGACCATATCGTCATCATGCTTGACCCTCAGCTGTTGTTTGACAACCTGGAAAGGGCCGCCAAATGACCGACGATAACAAATCACTCGGAAACCCAACCCTGTTGACCCTGTTTCAATCTGAAACGGAGTCGCACACTGCCGCACTCAACCGCACACTCCTTGAACTGCAGAAAGACCTTCATGACACAAGTGGAGCAGACGCATTGGTGCGAGCCGCACATGCTATCCATGGCGCAGCCCGCATTGTACACATTGAGATGTCTATCAAACTGTCACATGCTATGGAAGACATATTTGTCGCCATTCGAGACCGCAAGTGTTCTCCTGACGAGAAGATGATTGACACCCTGCTTGCCGGCACAGACGTCCTCAAGAAAATCGGCACCTTTGCATCAAACGACACTGTCACCGAGCTCATGGCACTCTCTCCTGAAGTGGATGCCGCGGTTGCCTCATTAGTATTTGAGCCAAATGCCGAGACAGACAACACGGAGACCGCGAACCGGAAAGAAACACCTGATGCGCCCCCCCTGATTGACCTGAGTAACCCCAAGATGCTGGCCCTCTTCCAGTCTGAACTGGAAACGCATACGATCACACTGAATGAAGGTCTTCTCCTCCTGGAGAAAGACAGCTCTGACACAGACACTATCAATTCACTGATGAGAGCGGCTCACTCCATTAAAGGGGCTTCTCGTATTATCAACATCGACATGGCGGTCAAATTGGCCCATGCGATGGAAGACGTCTTCGTGGCTGCACAAAACGAGGAACTCAGCCTAACGCCGGAAATTGCAGAACTCCTTTTCCTTGGAACAGATGTTCTTGAGAACATCGGCAAGGCGGCATCCGTGGAAAAGGCGGCCTCATTAAGTGCTTACGTCGATGACGCCGCTACATTGACAACCTCGATCGCATCCGCCAAATCCGGAAAAGTCTCTACTCCGAACCTGTGTCGAAAAGACAACAAAGAGGATACGCAGCAAGAGAACACACCGCAAAGGGCTGGAGTCCTCCGTGTTTCAACTGAACATATCGGCCACATGATCAATCTTGCTGGCGAAATCATGGTTCGGGGTAAACGGTTCAACCATTTCACCGGTCTATTCAAAGACCTCGAAAAACAGCTTTCTCACCTGGGCACATCCATACGCCATGTCCACCAAATGATGAACGACGCTGACCGCACACAAAAGGAACAAATGGCTGATGTGATGCATAAGACGACACATATTCACGCCGAACTCTCAAAACACATCAATGCCTTTGATCACTTTGCATTTGATTTTGACATCCTCTCAAATAAAATGCATGAGGAGGCCATGGCCAGCCGAATGCGCCCGTTTTCCGATGGCACCATAGGATTCCCACGCATGGTGAGAGACATCTCCAAGTCGATCCACAAGGAAGTCTCTTTTGAGATGCTTGGTCAAAACACAACCGTTGACCGAAACATTCTTAATAAACTCGAACCGCCCATAACGCATCTCCTGAGGAATGCGCTCGATCACGGATTGGAAGACGCCGCAACCAGAACATCCATGGGCAAACCGGCATGCGGAAAGCTGACATTAGAAGCCCGCCACCACTCGGGACGCCTCCTTATCATCGTGAAAGATGACGGAAGAGGCATAGACATCGACACCGTTCGCAACACCGTGGTCCAGCGCAAACTCACCAACGCAGAAACCGCAAGCCAACTGTCCGATGATGAATTGCTTCAATTCATGTTTCTGCCAGGATTCACCACCTCCGATCAAGTCACAGAACTCTCAGGCAGAGGCGTGGGACTCAACGTTGTCTCCGAAATGTTAAGAACCGTCAATGGCACAGTTCAGATATCCACGGGAAAGAACAACGGCACACAGATTCGTCTGCTGCTGCCGCTGTCGCTGTCAGTCGTCAGGTCCCTGATCTTTGAACTCAACAATGAAAGCTACGCCTTCCCACTCTCGCAGATTGAGTTCTGCATGCGTGTGGAGAGGGGTGACATCATCAGGAGAGACAGCCATCACTTCGTGATCAGTGACGGAATCGAAATTCACGTCCTGGATGGACGGCACATCCTTGACCTGCCTCACCGCGAAGACACACGCGAGACTCTGACGGCCATCGTCATTGAAAACCGCAATTGCACCTTTGGCTTCATCGTCGACCGATGCGTGGGTGAATTCGACCTTGTCATTAAACCGCTGGATCCTCGTCTGGGCACCACACCTTGCCTTTCCAGTACATCGATCATGGAAGATGGCAAGCCCGTGATATCACTGGACGTGGAAGACACGTTGCTTATGGCTGAAAAACGAGTGATGGACAACAACGTCTACCTGAAGCCGGAGGAGAACACCGATGACACACGGAAACGTATTCTGATTGTTGAAGATTCAATGACCGTTCGCGAAATGGAGCGGATTTTAATCGCCGAACAAGGCTACGCCGTCGATGTTGCGGTGGACGGCATGGACGGATGGAATGCCCTGACAACAGCACAGTACGATCTCATTGTAACCGATATTGACATGCCGCGCATGAATGGTCTTGAATTGATAGAGAAACTTCGCGCGGACAGCAGGTTTGAAAAAATACCCATAATTGTGGTGTCGTATAAAGACAGTCAGGAAGATCGAGACCGAGGCATCCGGGCAGGCGCAGACCGTTACATGACAAAGAACAGTTTCCATGACGATTCCATCATTAAAACCATCAACACCCTTTTAGAAGATGACAAATGAAAATAGCAATAGCCAACAGCTCAGACGCAGACTGCAGTCTTTTCAAACGTCTGATTTCATCGATTCCTGAATATAAGACGACGTGGACCACGAATCGAGGCGACGAGATCACCAGTGCCTGCGCAAACAACACGCCCGACCTCCTCTTGCTGGATGTCGCCTTTTCAGGCAAGTCGGGTGCATGCATTCAATCCATCATGAATAATTCACCCTGCACTATCCTGCTTACAGCCAATGCGGTCGATGGGAATGAAGCTCGAATATTCGAAGCCATGCGCTGGGGGGCACTGGACGTTGCCGTGTCCCCAAAATCATTGAAAGACAATGACAGTTGCAGAGAGTTCCTGCGAAAAGTGTCCATTATGAGCAAACTGGCCCATTTAAAAACACCTGCAAAACCTGTTTGCCAAGCCACAGGCATTCCATTGGTCGCCATCGGAGCCTCCACCGGCGGACCGAATGCTCTGACTTCAATCCTGGGGGATTTCCCAGAGCATTTTGAAGGATGCATTATAATCGTACAACACATTGATTCTGAATTCGTGCCGGGTCTGGCAGCCTGGCTCGACAACCACACCAAGCTGACTGTTCAGATAGCCCTGAACGGAGATAAACCAGAGAAAGGAAAGGTGCTTGTCGCACGAGGCCCTGACGACCTCATCATCACTAAAGACCACACTTTGAGATACATCAAACCCCAGCTGGACACGCCCTACCACCCGTCGATCAACACCTTCTTTGACAGCTGCGTCACGAATCTTGACGTTCCGGGAATATCCATTCTACTGTCAGGCATGGGTAAGGACGGTGTGTCAGGCATGCTGTCCATGAAGGAGGCCAACTGGGAAACCATCACTCAGGACGAAGCCACGAGCGTTATCTACGGCATGCCCAAAATGGCCGCCACCTCTGGCGCCGCCAAACACGTCCTGCCATTGGACAAAATCGCACCTGCCATTCTTGAACATACTCAATCTCAATTGAACTAGTCTCAAGGGATACTCCATGACCACATCAAATACTCAACCAGAGAAAGACATGATCAAAGTACTCCTCGTTGACGATCAGGAGATTGTTGCAGAGGCCGTTCGCGACGCGCTTCAAGACGAGCCCGACATAGCATTCGAATTTTGCAGCGACCCGGTGACTGTGATTGATGTCGCCAACAAATTTCGGCCGACGGTCATTCTCCAGGATCTCGTGATGCCAGACATGGACGGACTCACGCTTGTTCGGTTTTTCAGGGCAAACGACGCGACAAAGGAAGTCCCCATTGTCGTGCTATCGTCAAAAGAAGAACCTGCCACCAAAGCCGAGTCGTTTGCCAGCGGAGCCAACGACTATCTTGTGAAGTTTCCTGACAAGCTTGAAGTCATAGCAAGGCTGCGCTACCACAGCAAAGGGTACACCGCGCTGCTGCAAAGAAACAAAGCATACCAGGCCCTTGCCAAAGAGCTGGCCGAAGCTGCGGAATATGTCATATCCCTGCTTCCTGCCCCACTCGATCAAACGCCGTCAACAAGATGGTGCTTTGAGCCGTCGACACAACTGGGCGGCGACAGTTTTGGATATCACTGGATAGATACCGAGCATTTCGCAATGTACCTCCTTGATGTGTGTGGTCACGGCGTGGGCGCTGCGCTTCTTAGTGTTTCCGTCATGAATGTTCTTCGCTCACAGTCTTTACCGGGTGTTGATCTTAAGCAGCCTTCAGAGGTCCTGCTCGGGCTCAACAACACCTTCAAGATGGAACGTCATAATGGCATGTTTTTCACCATATGGTACGGAGTGTATAACACACAAAAGAAACAATTATGCTACTCCAGCGGAGGACACCCGCCCGCGATACTGGTCAACGGGCCTGATCCGGAACATTCTGAAATAAAGCTTCTCACCAGTCAAGGTGTGGTCATAGGCGCCATGCCAGATATGGATTTCAGGACAGAGACGTGCTCCATCGACACATACAGCAAGCTGTATGTCTATAGTGACGGGGCATACGAGATTACTGTAAAAAGCACTGGTAAGATGTGGACGCTTGAAGATTTCACAAACATGGTGGAGGCATACGCAAAGGATGCCTCAGCAAAAGACATCAGAGATATTCGCGATCAGATTAGCAAAATACAGGATAAGGAGCAGTTTGACGACGACTTCTCACTACTCGAGGTCACTTTTTAAACACGAGTTATATAAGCATACTCCGAACCTGTGAGTTATGTTGGCACTGCAGTTTTTGCTTGGCAAACAGCCTCATTAACATCACAATAGCGGTTAGTTGGAATGACCCATATTACATACACGAAGGGGAATATATGAACATTACGATCAACAAAGAAGATCGGGTGCTTATAGCGTCTATTGAAGGCAGGCTTGACGCTGCAACATCGCCTGACATGGAAACACAAATGAATGAAGCGATTGAAAAAGAACAGTCTCCGGTTCTTCTCGATCTTGCCAGTCTGGAATACATCAGCAGTGCTGGTCTTCGAGTCATACTCTCATTGGCCAAAAAAGTAAAAAGCTCTGGCCACCTGTTTATGCTTTGCGCTTTGCAGGAATCCGTGGAGCAGATTTTTCAGATCTCCGGCTTCGTCGGCATTCTGAACATCGCCGCCAATAAAGAAGCAGCCCTGGGTCAGATGTAAACATGAGCCAGATTCCCCTGCAACTTAAATGTGCTGCTTCGCTCAAGAATCTGCCAGCCATCCACCAGCAAGTACTTGCTTTTGCCGAGGAGATGGGTGTGAGCCAAAAGCAACAAAGCGACATTGAACTGGCGCTTGAAGAAACGCTGGTGAATATAATCTCTTACGCATTTACCGATGAAGCGGAAGCTCATGATATTGAACTAACCGCGGATGTGAATGGCGACCGGAGATTCGTCATCACAATTATTGATGATGGCAAACCTTATGATCCACTGACCGCGCCAGAACCCGATCTTGACGTTGATCTTGAACACAGAGACATAGGCGGACTCGGAGTCATGCTCGTAAAACAGCTGATGGATGATGTGACGTACAGCAGAGCCAACAACGCAAACACCCTAAAACTCTCTGTCAAGATCAATACCAACAAGGGGCCACAAGAATCCAACACCTAGTATCGGGGTGTTTAGGTCGGGACAGCACAAGACTGTCCCGTCTATCTATATTTTTTAATCAGCATGTGGGTCGTTCTTGCGTACATAATCAAGTAATGCCTGTGCCACTTCGGAGACGATGATGATCTCATCATAGTCAATGTAAACGCCATTAAAATATTGCATGATCATTGAGTTGCCCTGATGCGTTTCAGGAAGCACACCTGTAAAAATGAAGCCCATTCTTTCAAGCTCAGGCACGATATCAGCCGTCATTGGCTTCTCGAGACTCAGGTAGAGTTCAATGACCTGGATCTCATCCATAAACAGCTTTCGAAGTTCCTGCCGCATGGCCTGTGCCAGATCCAGTCCGTATTCATGAATCGTGATTTCAGCCAGAGAACGCAGGGCATGAACATTCACAGCCATGGACGTTTGCGTGCATGCGACTTCCGATTTTTCCGCCTTGAGACACATCACGTCAACGCCAACATTGCTGAAGAGTTTGCAGATCATCTCACGGTGATGTTCGGGGGCATATATACTGATGGGCTCAGGTGTCTGCAGATACATGAATCCGAGAATGTCTGAATTGCGCTGCTTGAGTTCATCGGCAATACCTTTGAAGGAGAGCGTTTTCGGTGAATGAGCCAGGAGAAGGCCGCAATCGCGGTACCCCAGCTTTGCGCAGAACTTCTGGGTATAAGGATGGGCCGTGACTTCTTTGATCTGGAGACCTTTCAGTCCATCCTGAATGGCTTCACGCGCCAGTGCTTCCCCCAGCTGCCGCGCAAACCCCTGCCCTCTGAATGCTTTCTTTGTCACGGCAATGCCCACTTCAGCCGGAAGGGTATCATAATATATCAGTGCAAAATGTCCGCCCATTTCCCCTTCATCGGTCACTGCCACAACGGACTTCAGTCTTCCGTCTTGATTCATGGCGACGATCCGCTCCGGATAATAGATGTTCTCATTGGCATAAGAATATCCATAGCAGTCATAAATACATCGACAAACATCAAGGGCCTCTTCATCCTTCATCAACCGGATGTTAAAATGGATGTCTGGCACATCTTTCTTTTCCAGAGGCACCGCAATTTCTGGTTCCAGCGTCTTCGAGGCGTCTTCCACAATACAGGGAGAATCAAAGTACTTTATCAGCACCACCTCTTTCCCCTTATTACCGAGATTGTTGAACTGGTATTCATCGACCATCTGGGTGATCAGAAAAGAGCCCAGCCCGTCGGTGTTCTTCTCAAGGTCGCCTTGGGGATCATAGACGGGGGCCATATTGGGATCATAGGGAAGGCCCATGTCATGCACGCGCAGCTCTATACCATCCAGACGCTGATATATTGTCACATCCAGTGAAGCCCTCTCGTTTGGCGCGAAAGCGTTCGTGATGATGTCTACACACGCTTCTTCAAGAGCCAGGCAGAGCTTGTTGCAGTCGGACTTGGAGAATCCGATCATGGAGGCCGCTTTTTCGGTATAGCTCAGCAGACAGGGAAGCAGAGACGTGTTGTTTTCTATCTTTATATGTCCCAATTCGTTCCGTGTTATGATGTTCATGCTTGCTCGCCTAAATGTGGTTCAGGGTGTTTATACTCGACTGTATGAATATAACAAAACCCGGTCAAAAAGCAACCTGATAGACATGGACGGGCATGTCAAAGCCGGTCTCTGGGCGGTATGGTCAACATGATCTTCTTGTTCATCCGCAGGGCCATGTTTTTCTCGTAATATGCCGCTTCATTAATGAACACCGGGAACCCGGCGTCTCCTTCGTAGTGCATGACTTTTCCGGAGAATGTGATGAACATGGGATCGCCCTTCTTAAGGAGGCAGTAATCTTTGTTTTGAATATCCTTATGAAGCATCGCGCATATTTTCCCTGATTCGTCTGTCGGGTAAGGGATAAGCACCCCACGTTGATAAGCCTCGATCTCTCCCGTGATGTCAAACCCCGGGGCGTTGTCATATGCCTGGATAAAATCCAGTGCGTGATACGTGGTTCTTTCCATAGTTTCAAATTGTTCATGGAAGAGCACACCCTGGGGGATCGGCCCTATTTCTATCGTCGCGCCGTGAGGTGCCACAGATTGAAGGCCAACAGTGTCTTCTGCTTTCTTGTCAGAAATATAGATCCGAACATTGTCCTCATGACACTGAATGTATTTCGCCAGTTTCATATTGAAAGGCTCATTGTAAATGATGATGGTATTTCCCATGTTGGATGTGGTGGTGTGCAGGTCGATAATGACATCAACACTTGGGTTGTTGAACTTGGGGCCAAGCATCTTGTTCAGCCTGTGGGCCTGCTGAGACTCCCATGACTCTCCGGGCGGATTGTTCAAGTCATCCACATGGAAGGCTCTGTTCAGGTCCTCATCAATAAACCGCACCTGGTTTCTGATGGCCAGGGGGTTGCCGTACAGAAGCTCTACGTCGAGATTGTTGCGAGCCACCAACGTCGTGTTCTTCATCCATTTTTCGATGAGCCTGATGCCTGTCAGCTCATTTCCGTGAGTGCCGCCTACGATTGCAATTTTCTTCATTTTATTCCTATTGACGGTTTTGGCCTGACCCTATACCGTCCGATTGGACCAGGCCGTGTGGCAGTCCCGGTCCATGATTATCGCCTGTATCTGTGAAAGGGTCACGTCCCATGATTCATAATTTCAAATCAGAGGACAGATTATTTTACGTGCGATTACCCTGTTTTCATAAAAGACAGCTGCGTATGATTATATGACTGGAATAAAGGCTGATCAATGAAAAACAGGTCCAGGCGAGTATGCTGCGATCGTCATCGCCATTGTGCTGATCGCAGTATATTGGTAAAATCAGGCAACATGTCGGCATCAGGCTGAACGGTTTATGGCACACGGCCCGTGGTCGGCAGGAGACAAAATGAAGAAGACAATCGCACTTGTGGTACGGGCTTTGCCCGCAGGATGCCGCGAAGTATTATTCTCAAAGAAAGGGACATACGTCGTACCATGGCACTGAGGCGTTGGCAAAAGTTTTTTGAACAAGCGACACTGGCCTTTGCCGGTGCGTGTTCTGGCGTGGTGCTCTACCTCGCGCTCTTTCCGGGTTTTTACTACATGGACTGGATCTTCTTCGGGTTCATGCTCTGGGGGACGGTGGCGGCCGCGACGCTTTGCGAGGTTTTGGCCCTGTGGATCATGGCGCGCTGGAAGCGGGTCAAGCTGTCGTCCCTGCCGTCAAGAAGCCCGCATTTCATCGTTGGGATGCTGGTACTCGTGAGTTTGCTCGTGGGATTCAAGGTCCCTCTGTACGCCTCCTTCCTGCTGGCCAGGCCGGAACTGGAGGAGGCTATAGGGACGTATTCTGACGACCTGGACCAGATCGGACGCAGCTACTATCGCTTTGGGATTTACGCCATCCGCGGAGCGGACCGGGGCTGCCACAAGAAAGACCGCGTCTACTTCAGGTTTCGAAACGACGGTGAGGCAGCCATCATTTACAGCGAAAGCGGTATTGACGACCTCTGCTACAACTCGGGCAACAAGGGACATCTGGTCGGAAATTGGCACTGGATGAAGGAAGACTAGTCTGGTCCCGCCCGGCCATCCAACCATCGAGTACCCGGAAGAGCCATGTTTCGAGGGCCCGGGCGCGGGACGCATGGATCAGCACATCGGGATCAGCCAGGGATAGGCCTCATGCTCATAGATGTTCATGGGGCCGCCCATGATCACAAGACAGTCCACGGTGTCCAGGGTCGGCAGGGACTCGTTTGCATACAAGCGCGTGCGTGTGATGTCGTGACCACGCTGCCTGGCCCAGGCCGCGATATTGGCGGAGTCCTCAAATGACACATGCTGTAGTGAATGAATTTTCATGCTATCGGTTGCATGGCCGGATCGCTCACACGCACATGTGTTTGAACTCAATGCCAAGCTTCTTAATTTTATAGCGTGTCATGCGTGATGTGATACCGAGTTCCCTGGACGCTGCGCTGATATTGCCGTGGCACCTTTTGAGTGCGTCAATAATCATATCACGTTCCAGCACATTCACACAAGCCTTTAAAGAACACCCTGCCTTTGTGCCCTGGCCCTGTGGAATCTGCAGGGTCGGGGGCAGATGGTGACCGTGGATCACACCACTGTCCGTGACCAGGACCGCACGCTCAATGCAGTTTTCCAGTTCGCGCACATTGCCTGGCCAGTGATATGCCAGCATCATGTTGATCGCAGACGTGCTGATACGCTTGGCCGGCTTATCCATCTTCTTGCCGTATTTTTCTGCAAAGAAATCGGCCAGCATCAATATATCCCCTTTGCGTTCCCGCAACGGTGGCAGGAATATGGGGAACACGTTCACCCGGTAATAGAGGTCCTGGCGGAATGCATTCGATTCCACGGCAACCTCCAGATTGCGATTGGTGGCCGTGAGTATGCGGATGTCCGCCTCGTGGGTCTCGTTGCTGCCCACCCTTTCAAACTCCTTTTCCTGGAGCACACGCAACAGCTTGATCTGGATGGAGGGAGAAAAATCACCAATCTCATCCAGAAACAGGGTCCCGCCCTGGGCCTGTTCAAGTCGACCGATCCGTGTCTGCAGGGCGCCGGTAAATGCCCCCTTCTCATGACCAAACAATTCGCTCTCCAGGAGTGTTTCACTCAACGCCGCACAATTGACCTTTACAAAGGGCTTGTCAGCCCGCGCACTGGTAAAGTGGATGGCCGAGGCCACCAGTTCCTTGCCGGTCCCTGACTCACCGCGAATCAGGACCGTGGTATCCGTGGCAGCGACCTTGTGTATCTCCTCATACACCACACGCATGGCATGGGAATTTCCGATGATGTTCTCGGGTCTCAACTGTTCTCCCAGGGCAGCACGCAATCTGAGATTCTCATCTTCCCACACCAGTTGTTGCCTCTGGTTGTCCCGGCGACTCTTGACATTGTTGGCAATCATGGCCGCCACAATGCTCAGCACACGCTTGGCCTCCAGGAGCACCTCTTCACTGTGAGAATACAGATCCACGGCCAGAGTGCCGACCACTTCGGATTCCACGGAGATGGGCACACAGATAAAGCTCAGCGTCTCACTGGCCACTTCTTTTCTTCGGTGAATCCGATCCCTGAACTGGGGCTCCCTGGAAATCGAAGGGACCACAACCGCCTTGCCTGTGGCAAGGACTCGACCTGTAATCCCCTCGCCCCGCTGGTAGCGCAAGTCTTGGGAGGACAAATCACAGATGGTCTTGGTGGCCTCCACCATCAGTTCCTCGCCATTAAGTGACAAAAGCATGATCGTGCCTCGATGCATGGCAAGTTCTGCTTCCAACAGGTCCAGGACATCCTGCAGCATCTGCTTCTGTCCTCCACAACGGCCAATGATGTCCGCCACAGAATATAATGCACCAAGCTGCGATTTCTGATCAATGTCATAGGTCGTCTTCATGATATCCGCCACATATATGTTTCACTTTATAGCTTTTGTACATTTTTGTCTTATTATAGCCGATTTAATGCGTCTTTCTTTTACATTGCAATCTTTGTACCAGGAAATGGCCGCGACCCTGGAACCGTGCCCACACACTGCAGGCCCGCCAGGGTGAAAGGCGCCAGGCGGCGATTGGATTACGATCGAATGAGCATGTCGCGCTTCTGGTAACACTGTTCCCTGAACACGGCGATTTCCGAATCCAGGTTGGTGTTGGGGGAATCCCCGAAAAAGGCGTGGATAATAGGAAAGACCAGGTCTGGTTTTGTCTTTTTGAATTCCTTGACCATGGCCTCAATCTTGGCTGTGGCCACACTTTCCTGCATGCAGGTAAAGGGGCCCAGATGAAAGATGCCGCAGATCGGGCTGTGGTCGCCTGACTGAACCAGACCATGCATGATGTGATAGGCGATGCCCGTGCTCAGGGGCGATTCGCCTTCGATATTGCCGTGAATCTCGTGGGCCTGCTCCAGGGTTTCGATCATGTCAATAGGCTTGGGCAGGACGTGACGTCCGGCCAGGACGTCGTGGAAAGGCGCCTTGATCCGGGCCTCGACCCGGGTCATGTACAGACCCTTGACCAGGGATTTTCCAAAGTGGCCTGCCTGGGTCCGGGCGCGTTGCCAGTCTTTGTGCTTCACACCCAATCGCATGTCTCTGCGTGTCTTACGAACACTGAGTCGATTGACGTAGTGCAGCCATTCGCTCACAGGATCGCGTACCAGTTCCAGGCCCGTGTCTTCCAGGTGCTCGATGACATATCCGGTATACGGATCATGCTGGCGCATGTAGATCTCGCCAATATACAGAACCAGAGGATAGCGTTCAGTGGTTTTGTACGGCAGCGCCTGGAATTGGGCCACTGTCGCATGACCCCACTGGACCAGCTCGCGTATCTGGCCCCCGTTTTCTATAATGGTTTCCAGACGATCGAGACGCTGCCGACGCACATCCACCACACTCGCCTTGTCCCTGGCATAGGGACGGAACCTGAGGACACAGTCTTCCAGAAGGTCCACAGCCATGATGCCTCGAAACAGCAGTCTCTGAAATGCCATCTTACCGGACAGGCCCATGCGTTTGGGAAACGGCACGTCCATGTAGTCGCTCTTGGACGACGGCCCTGCCACGGGGATGCGGCCCAATCCCTCTTTGTCCATGAATTCACGCACCAGTTCGGTGTACTTGCCGAATCGACAGGGACCACTCGTGGTGGGCAGCATGACCAGGAAATTGTCACATACCTGCTCCAGACCGGACTGATCCACCTGCTCGCGCAGGTAGCCCAGGGCATCACCGACCACCCCCTTGAGAGGGTGACACACCTCGGTGGAGATATGCTTCCTGGCCAGTTCGTTGCCCAGGACCGTGTTGGTGGGCAACACCCTGGCCTTGACCCCGAAATGCCGCAGCGCCGCAGCGCTGACCGCACTGGCGTGGCCCATGAACGGCACAAGCCAGGTGCGCTGGGCGTGGTGATTGGCCGTGGTGTGCTTGAGACGACTGATATCCAGGGGCTGCGTCTGACTCTGACTGACCACGCGCTCGTGGGCCTCCGTGCGCGTGACAAACGGGGCGTTGTTGGTCTGGCCGTCGGTCACCAGGACAAGCAAGGGCTTGTTTGCCGCCTCATGGATATTGCGTTCCTGATAAATCTTGAGACTGTCCGGTCCGCAGGCAAAATTGATGAGCCGAATGCCATACAGGATCGGATGCCGGGCCACATACACATTGGCCTTGAGGATCTTCACACTCTGCACCCAGAACTCATTGTGTACAAACTCGTCCAGACTCACGTCTGAAAAACGATGCTCCAGAAAGACCTGCGGAATGTAATCGAGACCGCGCACCTGAGAGAACAGATCCCCGGAATTGGCACAGGCTTCAGGATCGAGCAGCACGTAGTCACGCCCAATGCCCACATACGCCGGACTCCCCTGCTTTTCCACGCGGGCCAGGAACCGATCGCCCTGGTCATACAAAGCGTCTTTGAACGCCTGCTCGGCCTGCTCGGCCCTTGTCATGGCCTGGGTGAGCCGGGTGACAGACACCTCAAGCCCCACGCGCCTCAACTCGACCTGCAACTGTTCAATGAGCAGGGGGGTATCCCCAAAATGCAGGATGGGATTGATCTGGCGCCGCTTGTCCAGACTCAACACATCATTCAGCACATACCCTTCGGATTCCGTGTAGATACAGTACTTGAGATCCGGGCCGCCGGCCGGGTCCAGATCACGCTCCTCAATAAAGCTCGGATTAAACAGAAAGCTCACCAGGGGATGCTGATTCAACACCGCGGCATGGCCGGTGGCCAACTTGCGTGCAATGCAGAATTCTGTCCTGGAATTGTCCACGCCGATCTGAGCAATCTCGGAGTGACTTCGCGGCGAGATGACAGGCAGAAAACCGAGTGCCTTGAGCAGGGCCGCGGACCAGATCCCCTTTTCACCCAGCGTGGCCGTGCTGCGTTTGATCCCAATGGACCGGACCCCGGGGTGCTGCCCCAGGATGTCCTCTGTCAACTCTTCCAGGAGCACGCCCTGCAGTTTAAAGTGCTTTTCGAAGAGTCGATGATACAGGTCCACGTAATTGGTCTTGGGGGCCTGCGTGTTTTCCGTATTGCCGCGCGGACAGAATCCCCCGGTCACGATCTCGTCCTGGTCAATGCGAAAGACCTCGAGTCGACAGTTTCGAATCCCGCAGGACTGGCCGTCAAACAGGTCGTGACACAGGACCGTCTGCCTGTCAAATGTCTGATGAATCAGATCCCAACCGCGAAACGCCGTGTCACAGACATGGCCCTGGCTTTCCTGCTGCCGGATAAACTCGATGATGTCCAGGGCCTGGCCCCACGCGCCAAACATCTCCCGGTGGGCATAGGCTTCGATGTCGCGACCTGCCACCTGGGCCAGGGCCGCCAGAAAGGCCTGACCCAGAGGTGGCCCCCCTTGCGCTGAGCACTTTTTGCCCACGTGCTGCTGGCCCCCCACGAACTTATAGAAATAACTCGCGGCCGTGCCGCGTACAATGGCCGCAGCGATTTCGTCGGTGTCGAATCCCTCGGCGATCAAGCGGTTTTCATCCATCTCCATGAACACGCCACAGGTGGAATCAATCACAGGCGTGCGCCGGGCACGGAGCGCTGCAGCCTGAAGCGTCGACTCCACCTTGAGGTTGATGATCTCTGCCATATTTTCCAGGGTCTGGCCTGAGCCGGCCTGGCAACTGTAGTTCATCTTGGCTTCTTTGACCGTGCCGTCCTCTGCAAACCGGGTGAACTTCATGTCCTGTCCACCGATCTCGAAGATCGTGTCCGTGTCGGGGTCAAAGTGCTTGACGCCCAGGGCGTGACAGGTGATTTCATCTGTGATACGGTCGACACAGACCTTGCCGTCTGTGGTCAGCGCCTCGGCCTTGGCCTTGCTGATCAGGATTTTTTCATAGAGGCGCCGTGCCGACCCGGTGGCGCCCACGCCGCAGACCCTGACCGTGTCCCTGTGACGGCTGAGATAGGCAAGCACCTGCTTGAGTGAGCCTTCCGGGTCACCGTGCGTCTTGACATACAGCTTGTCCAACAGACGCCCCGTAGTTAAATCTACCAGGGCGCCCTTGGTGGTGGTACTGCCGCCGTCAATACCGACGACCACGCGCTGGCCAGGGGTCAGGGACTGTTCCAGAGGCTGGTTCTGTTCGTGGACCAGACCCAGGGACTCGGACAGGGGCGGGGCAAAGAGGCGAGTCTCCCGACTCTGCTGCGCAGTGGCCTGGAGTTGTGCCCGACTGAACACCACGCGATTGCCCAGGTCTATGGCCTTGGCAGCAGCACCGATGGCCGCGACATGCTGGAAATGCGCGGGCCGGTCAATGCGAATGCCGAGCAGGGACCGAAGGTGCGAGACAATCAGATCGCAGGCCATCACGCCGCCCGTGGCCAGGGCGCGGTTCGGTCGGTCCGACGCCTCAAAGGTTTTGGCACCGAGTACGTCGATCTTGTAATTGCGTGCCACCGTGCGAAACAGCCCGGCCAGATTGTCTCTGCGCAGCGCCCCTTCGTTTTGTTTGTGAATCAGATCCGACTGGACCACCACACCACAGCGTGCCAGAAACTCGCTGGGTTCGGTGGACAGTGCCGCCTCTGCCTGGGCATGGCTGTACATGGCCTCTACACGCACCTGGAGTTTTCTCCGGTTGGAGATGCGCAGCCCTTCGCGGCGCATCGGATCATCCGTATCCTGAATCGGCGCCAGGATCGCAGGCGCAATCTGGCCGTTGAACAGACGCCTGCATTGTTTTTCAATGAGTGTCCCACTGCCCCCGCCGCACTTGGTGCCCGTGCCCCAATCCTGGATGATCAACTGGTGATTCACATGGGCGAGGTTAAAATAATACGCATCCTTGGCCCCCATGTGAAACACATACTCCGCATCCGGATGCACCACATCAATGCCTGCAGGAATGGCCACACTGTCATACACATAGGCCACGCCCGGCATGACCGCTTCAAAGCCCTTGGCCCCACTGCCGGTAAATGCCGTGGACACAATGTCCGTGTCAGAAAAAATGCGGATAATGTCCTGCCAGGCCTCGAGCACGGCGCCCAGGGGATTGGCAAAATGCTGGATCGGCGGCACAGTATACAGCAGAGACCGATTGGCGTCCAATACGACAGCATGAACACAACTGCTTCCTACATCAATACCTATATAAGCATCCATAAGTTTTCTATCCAGAAGCCAGGTGCCTCTCTGTGATTGTCATGTTCTACAGTATCTCTTTGCATGAATATTCTGACAAGAACCAGTCGCTGTCAAGAGATTTAAACGAGTCACCCCATCTCAGATGTCCCGGGCCAGCCCGCATTGCCTGCACCCGGAGGGCGGCGACACCATCAGGTGTCAGGCAATGCGCACAAAAAAAAGCGGCCTGAATCCTGGATTCAGGCCGCTGCGAGTTGCCGTGTATCAAGCCGATCACGCCATGATCGACTTACCTCGTTCAGTCGGAGGTGACTAGTTGTCCCCTGCCAGGTAGCGTATCTCACCTTCCGACAGAGGCCTGGTGTAGAGGATCACTTCATCCACGGCCCCCTGGTACAGACCGTCCGCTGCGTACTGGGATTTGGCGAGATAATTCTGGGTGGTATTGCCCAGTTCCGACGGAATGACACCTGTGGTGCCCTCGTCCACCATGGACCCGTTGATATACAATCTCATGACCCGGGTGTCGCCGTCAATCACGACCGCCACATGCTGCCATCCCTTGGCCAGTGTATTCCGTGATCCAAGCCCGGATTCACCCACTGTCGCAGAGCGAATGGCAAATCGAACCGGGCCTGCGGTATTGACGCGAGGACACAGGAACATATAGGGATTGGCGCCCTCACCGGACCCAAAGTCCCAGATGCGCTGCCACGCGTCACCCTCATTCGAGAAGTCCGCCCAGCAGGCAATGGTGATACTGTTGGCAGAGGCGATGACACCGCCAATGGGCAGTGTGGCATAATCGGTGGTGCCGTTAAAAGACAAACCCATGCCATTGCCGGCCAGGCCGTCCACGTAGAATGCGCTGCCAACAATCGTGCCCGCACCCAGGCCGCTACCGCTGGTGTCATTCAGATTATTGTCCAGACTGTACTTGGCAGCCAGACCGTTTGAACCGGGATCAACGGCCACGGGCACGTCAGGTGCCGCTTTATACAGACGCATCTCGTCCACATAAATCACACCGGAACCTGCTGACTCGATACCTATGTTGAGGTTTTTGACATTGTTCACAGCCACACCCACGGAGGCCAGATCAATATTCCACTGAGTCCACATCCCCTTGGTCAACAACTGGGCGTCTTCATGTGTAATCTTCGCCCCATTGATCTGGAGATAAAGGCTGCCGGGCGCGTTTTCCCTGTCACCCATAACAAAGAGCACCAGGGTTTTGATGCCTGCAACCGTCCAATCCTGAGACGGACTCAATATACAATCCGCGTGGGAATTCCCTGAGTAGTAGATCGGCATGGACTGGCCTGAACCCTCTGCCGTCAAAGTCTGTTCCATGAGATCGCCGCCGAAGTATATACTGCTTGGGCTCCAGATGTCATGACCCACGGCAGCGCCCGACCCATTTCCAGGATTGGCCACAGGGAAATACTCATCCGCTGAGTAGCCGAATCCGTCGACCCATGTCTGGAAGGGACGGTCAGGGCTGAAGTTCGAATAGCTCTCAAAGTCATCGACTGTCACGTACGCCCCGGTGGAGAAGCTCCACACATCGCCGGACCACACGGCCACGGCTTCTGCATCGTTCACTTCATCGACCCGCCAGAAGTAGGTGGTACTGAGTTCGACATCCAAATCTGTCATGGCAATCGTGTTGCCCTGAGCTGTCACGGACGCTGCAGAACCACCTGCAACCCCGGCTTCATCGACATCCAAAGCCACGCTGCTCTGGGCCGCCTGACGCCCCTGTCTCCAGGACAGGTCAGTGACTGGCTCCACAGCCACGGCCCCATCAACCGGCATGGGCTGCCTGGCATACACGGGCACGGCATAGAATACGACTTCACTCAAACCCACACCCACAGGCAGACCGCCCCAGTTGTTCAAGATCTTAATCCGGACATGCTGTGCAATTACACCAGTGAGGGAAATCTCATCGGGCGAGGCATAGTCAGTTTCACCCGGCGCGCGCGTCAACTGGGTGGCCCCTTCGACCACAGTCCATTCAACGCCGTCCGCAGACGTTTCCATGACAATGTCCTTGGCGCCCCAGCCGATGGAAGGTTCCGGCGTCTGGTTCTGATTATAAATGAGAACCCTGTCCAGGGCCTGAACCTTGGCAAAGTCAAACTGAAGTGTCGGTGTAAAATCTGCTGCCAAGGCAAGCCACATATCCAGATTGCTTGTAGAATGCTGACCATTTACCAGCCCCGACCCATTGATGAGGTCATTGACATCCGAGTTCTTGGCTGTCGAAGAGGCAGAAACGGCAATCTGATCACCGGCCAATGCATAGGACAACGGTTCCACGTCAAAGGACCAGACTTCGCCAGCAATGATCGTGTTGTCCGGTGTGGCATTGACTTCGTCCACACGCCAGTAATAGGTCTGCCCAAACTCAAGACGTCCCACATCCAGGGAAGCCACTGTCTGGCCCTGGACGAGTTGTATGCCCAGCGTATTGGATCTGCTGGCATCAGTCACATCGGCCTCACTGGTGCTGAGATAGACATCATGAGACCCTGCATATTCGCCGGATTCCCAGACCAACACCACATCGCGCAGCACGTCAGTTTCTTTATTGACTGGCACGGGATTGATCGCGACGCCCTTGGGACTCACCCCATCAGGTCCCTTGACATGATTGACCTGAAGCTCTGCCGCAGTCAAGGCGCCGCTCCAAAGACGGAATTCATTATAGCTGGCATTGGCGGTGTTATCGCCCCACTGCGACCGACCCATCCAGTTGTTGGTGTCACTCAAATCAGAGAGGGCGCCTGCCACCGAAAAACTGCCCTTGGCCTCCCCCAGTGTGTCACTCTCAGCCGGGGCTGAATACCAAGACACCAGACCGGGTTCAATGACCAAGGCAATGTGATACTCAACACCCAGATCATACGGTGCATTGGTGCCATCCACACTTTGGCCACCTGGATTAGGCACCCATTCCACACGGTCATTCCCCAAGGTCGTGGCCACAGTCCAGCTCATGAAGATATTGTCTGTGGTGGTGCTCCCGAAGTCAAAAATCCTTGACCAGTTCTGTACTGAAAGCTGAGTGGCCCAGCACTCAATGGTGATGGACGTATTGCCAATCCCATTCAAGATGCCATCCGGCAGGTCGATGTAGTCGGAGGTGTCTTTGCCACCCCCGGCCAGGGTCGCCTGGGATTCCGAAACAGTCACATTATTTGCACCTATGTCATCGATCACTGCGTCGGCGCCGCCAATGGAATCCTTCAAATCTCCATTGAAATTCCAGCGATGGACCAGTTCAGCGGCCTGGACCGAGGCAAAAGCCATGAAAATCAGGCTCAGCACCAATAGTCTCTTACACATCTGTCTTCTCCTTACTTATAACCAACATTCGAGATATTTTTGGACTCTGTCAACCAATAGACATCGCCACATCCCACCAAAGTTCTTTATAGATTAGGGCAATATGTAAATGATTTAAGATAAAAGAATGTGGAAATCCAGGCAATATAAACACTTGAGAGCGACCGATCAATTCAGCAAAAGTAACTTTGTGCAAGAAAACACGTATCATCTGTATTATTACACAGCCTATTATAGGTGCCAACAAAAATGAGAATCTTTTCGAAAATTGCCAGAAGAAATTTATGAATTCGGCGAACCCTGAATGTAGGCGGATTCTGGTGGATCAAGGGGTATTTCAGAAAAAAAACCGAACACTGAAGAGAATACCCCCGAGCATGCGGTTTCTCCATGCCATACAGGTTCGTGATTGGAAGGTTTGAGTTAGCTTCAGGGATATTGCCCTGCCTTGTGGCGAATAATCCTGCCTTCTGTCATGTAGATTACGTCTTCCGCGATATTGGTGGCGTGATCTGCGATTCTTTCCAGATGCCTGACTGCTGAGAGCATATGAATCAAGGTTTCAGCGTGCTCGGGGCGGCGTTTGACTGCATCCTGCACAAGTCCGTACATTTCAAGGTTGAGTGCGTCGATTTCATCATCCAGGGCACACACCCTCCTGGCCGATCCTGCATCAAAATTCACCAGGGCATCCAATGCCTGCTTCAACATGGCCTGCACCTTGGTTGCCATCACAGTGTAGTCAAAGCCAATATCAATGACCGGTAGGTGCGACACAAATATGGCCCTCTCTGCAATATTGACCGCCAAATCACCCACTCGCTCCAGATCATTATTGATCTTCAGGACGGCAATGATGAATCGCAAGTCTATGGCCACGGGCTGATGCAATGCCAGGGTCTTGAGGCAGGCCTCCTCCACCTCAACTTCCATATTGTCCAGTTGAATATCCTGTTCGATGATCTGCCCGGCAAGCACTTCATCCCGATCCTGCATGGCCTGAGTCGCCTTGCGTACAGACTGCTCTGCCATGGCCCCCACCGTCAAGATATCCTTTTTTAGGTGTTCTATTTCACGCAGCAAATGAACAGGCATGTGAAAACTCCTCTACGTTGACTAGAATTCTCTAAACATCTGACTTCGTATTTGATGCCAGATCCAACAGGCTCTGTATTGAGACCCCATTACCCAAACCTCCCTGTAATGTAATCTTCTGTCTGTTTCTGAGCCGGATTGCTGAATATCTTGGCTGTTTTATCATACTCGATGAGTTCGCCCAGGCAAAAGAAGGCGGCCATATCACTCACGCGTGCCGCCTGCTGCATACTGTGCGTCACAATCACAATCGTATAGGTTCGTTTGAGCTCTTCCATGAGCTCTTCAATACGGCTTGTGGCAATCGGGTCCAGCGCGGAACAGGGCTCATCCATTAAAAGGACGCGGGGCTTGGTGGCCAGGGCCCTGGCAATGCACAAACGCTGCTGCTGTCCGCCGGATAGGGCCAGTGCGGATTTCCGGAGATCGTCCTCCACTTCACCCCAGAGTGCTGCGCTACGCAGACTCTCTTCCACGATCTGCTGCAGATCGGCACGCTTCTTGATGCCTTGCAAGCGCGGGCCATACGCCACATTGTCAAAAATGGACTTTGGAAAGGGATTGGGCCTTTGGAACACCATGCCCACCTGTTGACGCAGGCTTACCAAATTCGTACGTTTGTCATAGACCTCATGGCCATCCACCTGCAGGCTGCCCTGGGCACGCACATGGGGAATCAAGTCGTTCATGCGGTTTATGCTCCGCAGAAACGTGCTTTTCCCACACCCGCTGGGACCGATGATGGCGGTGGTGCTATTGGGGTAAATTTCCATGGACACAGA